>JACKNY010000002.1:373374-746748 GCA_024234615.1 Pseudomonadales bacterium | reverse complement strand
ATTTTTCATAATGGTGCCCAGGAGAGGACTTGAACTTTCACTGCAGTAAGGCTACTAGAACCTAAAGAACCCGGTCAGTTGTTTGTCAGCTCATACGGAGATATTTCAAGAGTTTGTAAAATCGTGGGCTTTAGCTCTGATAAGAGAGTGGTTTAGCTCGGAATGTGTTTTTTAAGGCGTACTATATGTTTCTTCAGATTACTCCCATTTGTATCCCAGGTGCATCCCAAGGCTTCTATCTAGGGTGTGAAGTGGAAAATAATCCGTTGGGTTTAAAAAGGGAAGGAGGATGGTACCAGAGGCCGGACTCGAACCGGCACACCATTGCTGGCGGGAGATTTTGAATCTCCTGTGTCTACCAATTTCACCACTCTGGCACTGCTTAGATTTTACTATTTTCCCTTGGGATACAAAATCGCTTGAGAATTTTGAATCCACTGTGTCTACCAATTTCACCACTCTGGCATTGTTGCGTTGCAGGTAAAACGAAAGCAAAAGAACCTGATCCGCGAAGGCTGCTCATTATAACTAATCGCTTTAACAGGTCAATTAAATTGGCTGGATAAATACAAACAGTATTAATTGCTGGTTTATTGCCATATGCTCCTAATATTGAGGTATAAAAATATACAGTAATCGTTAGACTATTCGTTATAATGAGACGGCGAATGCGGTAGGTTTGCCATTGTTCCAGTAGGTTTAGGAGTTAGTATTCTTGCGTCTATTAAAAAAATATCCAAACCGTCGGCTTTATGACACAACTGATAGTCAGTTTGTGACGCTAGAAGATGTAAAGCAGTTGGTGTTGAAGCATGATGAGTTCCGCGTGGAGGACTCTAAAACAGGGAAAGATTTAACCAGTGCGGTTTTGCTGCAGATAATCAGCGAAATGGAAGATAGCGGTAAAGAAGCGCTATTGACCAATAAGCTGCTGCAACAATTGATACGCTTTTATGGTAGCGGTATGCAGGGGCTGCTGAGTCAATATTTGGAGCACAGCTTGGCGGCTTTTCTTGACCAGCAGGATGGCTTACAACGCCAGATGCGGCAGCTGCTTGATGCCAGTCCTATGAATATGCTAAAGAAGATTTCCGAACAGAACATCAATTTCATGACGGCTTTCACTGCGGCTGGAAATCAGAAAAAAGAATCAGATTGAAGCCTTTCAAATAATCTTCACATAACGCTGAAACAATTATTTTGCAGTGCAAAAAATAATTGTTGACAGAATCTAAAGCTCCGTATATATTTGCTATTAACAGATTTTGCAGTGCATAATATTATTTATGGAGATTAAAAAATGATGAACTTTCAAGATAGTTTTAAAAATTTATTTGATGCTGAAGCTTTCCAAGCAAACTTCAACAAGGCTTATGACTTTAACGCCATTCAAGAATCAGTTAAAAAATTCTATGATGTTGAAGCCATCCAAGAGAACTTCAAAAGCTTTTATAACTTTGATCAGTTCCAAGGCAATTTAGATAAACTGGTTGATGCTGATACACTGAAGGCTGCTAAAGAGTACATGGAGTCTTTTGCAAATCCTGAATTGGCTCAGAAGAACGCTAAATTGGCAGCTAACTTGGTTGCAACTAATGTAAACGCTTTGACTGACGCAGTTATTCTGCAATCAGTGCAAGTGCGTGAAACAGTTGAAGATGCGTTGGCCCAGGCAGATACATTGTTAAACAGCAAAGATTTGGAAGCAGCTTTTGAAGCGCAGAAGAAATTTGCTGAAGAGCAGCAAGAAATTGTTGCTGAAAACTTCTGGAACAAAGCAGGCTTGTTTGCCGGTTTGGTTGAAAGCAACATGAACTTTGTTAAAGATGCTTTTGTAAAGGCACAGCCTGTTAAGAAAGCGGCATAAGTCTAAAAAAATTTTTAGACATTAGCTACGAATGGGCGGAAGGCGTTTAAGCCTCCGCCCATTTTTTTAACTGGAATTTCCAAAGCTTACGCCTGAGACTGTTCATAGCCCGAAATTTTCGCTAACCTTAGCGCCCTCAAAATCGGGTGTAAAATGCAGCTCAGCGAATTTCATTACCAACTCCCACAAGAACTGATAGCGCTTTATCCGCAAGCGCAGCGTAGTGCAAGTCGACTTCTGTCCCTAGATGGCGCCACCGGTCAGCTTGAGCATTTTACCTTCTCGGATATTTCTTCGTTACTAAGTTCGAACGACCTACTGGTTTTTAATAATACCAAGGTGTTGCCCGCTCGGTTGTTTGGGCAGAAAGAAACCGGTGGTAAAGTAGAGCTACTGATTGAAAGAATGATCAGTCCGCAGGAGGCCATCACTCAAATTCGGGCCAGTAAGCCTCCAAAAACGGGTGCCAAAATTACTATTGGCAATGACGCTTGGATTGAGGTGATTGGCCGCGATGATGAATTTTACCGAATTGGTTCAGCCACTAACCTATATGACATGCTGTCTGCTCACGGACATATGCCGTTACCACCCTATATGCAAAGGGATGATGAGTTATTTGATCGTGAACGTTACCAGACCGTCTATGCGAAAGAACCTGGAGCGGTCGCAGCACCAACAGCGGGACTACATTTTGATGAGCCATTGCTAAAAAAAATTCAAGCACTTGGTGTTGAAACCGCATACGTAACTTTGCATGTGGGTGCGGGCACTTTTCAGCCAGTGCGGGTGGCGAGAATCGAAGAGCATCGCATGCATTCGGAGTGGTTAGAAGTTAGTGCGACGGTGTGTGAAAAGATTGAGGCAACGAGAGCTGAAGGTGGGCGCATTATTGCGGTTGGCACCACCAGTGTTCGTTGTCTGGAAACTGCGGCCCTAAAGGCTGAAGAGTTAGGTCAAAGGATTGCACCCTATGCGGGAGACACTAATATTTTTATTTATCCGGGTTACCAGTTTCGCTGTGTCGATGCCATGGTGACAAATTTCCATTTACCGGAATCGACGCTATTAATGCTGGTATCCGCTTTTGCCGGGCGAGAGCACGTACTACATGCCTATCGTGAAGCTATTAAAAACCGCTATCGTTTCTTTAGTTATGGCGACGCTATGTTTGTCACGCCAGCAAGATCATGATGCTAATCTAAAGGAGAAATCACTGAGTGGCCTATATGACATTTGATCTACTAAAGTCGGAGGGTGCTGCACGCAGAGGACGATTAAGCTTTGCGCGGGGAAGTATTGAAACACCTGCTTTTATGCCGGTGGGTACCTATGGTAGCGTCAAGGCAATGTTACCGCGCGATATCGAGGCGATTGGCGCTGAGATAATATTGGGTAACACCTTTCATCTCATGCTGCGCCCTGGTGCCAACGTGGTGAAAACGCTGGGTGGATTGCACGGCTTTATTGGCTGGCAGCGCCCAATATTGACGGATTCCGGTGGTTTTCAGGTATTTAGTTTGGGAGAGCTACGCAAAATCAGTGAGCAAGGCGTGACCTTTAAGTCACCGATAGACGGGAGTTCTGTTGCTTTGTCGCCGGAAAGTGCGATGCAGGTGCAGGCCGACCTGGGGTCGGATATTGTGATGATTTTTGATGAGTGCACTCCCTATCCGGCTAGCTATGAGCAGGCTGAGGAATCGATGCGGCTGTCGTTACGCTGGGCTCAACGCAGCAAAGACGCGCATACCCGTGCTCAGGGAGATAACCCAGCCTCATTGTTTGGTATTATTCAAGGCGGCATGTTTGACGCTTTACGGACAGAATCGCTCGCCGGTTTAATGCAGATAGGTTTTGATGGCTATGCCATCGGCGGGCTTTCAGTCGGTGAGCCTAAAGCTGAAATGATGGCCACGCTGGAAGGAATTACACCACATATGCCCACGGATAAGCCGCGGTATTTAATGGGTGTTGGTAAGCCGGAAGATATTGTTGAAGCGGTTTGGCGAGGCGTTGATATGTTTGACTGCGTGATACCAACACGAAATGCGCGTAACGGCCATCTTTTCGTTAGCAGTGGTGTTATTAAAATCAGAAATTCACAGTATAAAACTGATGCGCAGCCGCTGGACGAGGAATGTGATTGCTACACCTGTAGCACAGTGAGTCGTGCTTACTTGCATCACCTGGATAAGTGCAGGGAAATGCTCTTTTCCCAGCTCGCGACAATCCATAATCTACGCTATTACCAAAATCTAATGAAGGGTTTGCGTAGCGCCATCGAACAGGGTACATTGAGCGCTTTTGTCGCGGCGTTCTACCAGAAACGTATAGTGTAAATAGAGGGGAGAAACAGAATGAGCTTTTTTATTGCTGAGGCCTTGGCCGCAGATGCAGCGCCAGCAACAGGTAGCGGTTTTGAGCCGTTAATCATGCTCGCGATTTTTGGTTTGATATTTTATTTTATGATCTGGCGTCCGCAGAGTAAGCGCGCCAAAGAACATAAGAATTTATTGGCTGATTTGGCCAAGGGCGATGAGGTGATTAACAGTGGTGGTATTGCGGGTAAAGTCACTAAGGTCACAGATAACTTCGTGGTGATGGAAATTGCCGATGGTGTCGAGGTGAAGGTGCAAAAAGCGGCCATCGCGAGCGTCTTGCCTAAAGGAACCTTGAAGGCAGTATAAAATCATCAGGATGCAGAAAAAAGGTAATTGAATGCTTAATCGATTTTCCCCATGGAAGTACTTGTTCATACTGTTTCTGATAGCGATGGGAGGCATTTACGCATTACCCAATCTCTATCCCGATGATCCGGCGATTCAAATCTCAGGCACCAGCAGCGCTACTATCACCGATCAGGTTTTATTGAGTAGAGTCACTCAGGCGCTGGATGAGGCAGACATTACCTATATAAAAACTGAGCTTACTGATAAAAATGCGTTAATACGTTTCGCTGATGGTGACGCGCAGTTAAGAGCAAAAACGTTAATACAGCATGCGGTGGGTGATGATTATCTGGTGGCGCTTAATCTCGCACCCACTACGCCCGAATGGCTGGTTAGCTTAGGCGCTTCACCGATGAAGCTGGGGCTTGATTTACGTGGCGGTGTTCATTTCTTAATGGAAGTGGATATGGCGAAAGCACTCGAACAACGCTTGGAAATTTATGTTAGCGAAGTAAAAAATCTATTGCGTGAAAAGAAGCTGCGTTATCGATTAGTAGAGCTGCAGGATGGTGGCGTTGTTATAAAATTCGAATTGGAGTCGGTGCGTGATCAGGCAGTTAGAGCGTTAAAAGCGGAATATAATGAGTTTCAATTTACCGAGGACGCAAGTAAAGAAGGCTTCTTTGTAAAGCTATCTTTACTGGAGTCTAAATTACGTGAAATTGAAGACTATGCCATTAAACAAAATTTAACCACTTTACGTAATCGGGTAAACGAACTGGGTGTGGCGGAGCCTTTAGTACAGCGCCAAGGTAGCAATCGTATTGTGGTAGAGCTGCCGGGCATTCAGGACACCGCGTTAGCCAAACGAATTATTGGCGCAACGGCAAACCTGGAGTTTCGGCTTGAAGCCAAACCCGATGAGCTGAGCAGCAAAACTGAAGAGTTTGAGTTCCGCGATAAAAGTCGAGGTGTCAGAACGGCCACGGTCGAAAAGGGAATTATTATTACCGGAAGTAGTGTCGCCAATGCAGGTGCCAGCTTTGATGAGAACGGCCAGCCGCAGGTTAACATTACCTTGGATGCGAAGGGTGGCAAACTGATGAACCGTGTCACCAGTAATGCGGTTAAACGCAGTATGGCGGTGCTCTTTATCGAACATAAAACCCGGAGCCGGTTTAAAAAAGTCGATGGTGAACTGGTGCAAGAGCGAGAAAAATATGTTGAAAAAAGCATCATCAGCTTAGCGACGATTCAAACTGCTTTAGGTAATCGGTTTCGCATTACCGGGCTGGATAATCCTCAGGAATCCTCAGAATTAGCTCTGTTATTACGAGCTGGTTCGCTGGCGGCGCCGATATACTTTGTTGAAGAACGAACCGTCGGGCCTAGCTTAGGGCAGGAAAATATCGATCTCGGTGTGAAGTCGGTTCTAATAGGTTTGGCGACGGTTATTGTCTTTATGCTGCTCTATTACCGGGTTTTTGGACTCTTTGCAAATATTGCGTTAGGGGTCAACCTGGTGTTATTGATATCCGTCATATCAATTCTATCGGCAACGCTTACGCTGCCTGGTATTGCCGGGATTGTTTTAACTGTGGGCATGGCGGTGGATGCAAACGTACTGATTTTTGAGCGAATCAAGGAAGAGATGAAGAATGGTCTGCCAATACAATCGGCCATTCATGCTGGATATGAACGTGCGTTTGAGACAATTTTTGATGCCAACATTACCACGCTATTGGTGGCGGTTATTCTTTTTGCAGTTGGTACCGGGCCAGTCAAGGGGTTTGCGGTTACGCTTTCGATCGGAATTCTCACTTCCATGTATACGGCGATTGTTTTAACGCGCGCGATGGTCAACTTGACCTTTGGTCGACGTAGTGTCAAAAAACTTTGGATATAGGGGCGAGTGCTGTGTCGATGAATGAATTAAAGATTGATTTTATGGGTAAGCGCAAGCTAGTTGGCGCACTCTCAATTATTCTCGTACTAGCTTCTATTGCTTCTTTGGCAGTTAAACAGCTTTCTTTCGGTTTGGATTTTACCGGCGGTACTTTAATCGAACTCAGTTATCCAGAGACTGCTGACCTGAACTTGGTCCGCAAACTTCTTGAAGATGCGGGCTACAGCAACCCGGTAGCTCAGTATTTTGGTGCAGAAACAGAGGTACTAGTGCGTTTGTCACAAGGCTATAGTCCGGAGGTGGGTGAGCAGGTCATTCATGCCCTGAGTGATTCCGGTAAATATGCGGTAGAGTTACAGCGTTCCGAGTTCGTCGGTTCACAGGTGGGTGAGGAACTGCGCGAGCAGGGTGGTTTGGGGATGGTGCTGGCTCTGGCAGGGGTGTTGTTGTACATCGCCTTTCGGTTTCAATTTAAGTTTGCTGTGGGCGCGGTAGTCGGCCTCATTCATGACGTCATCATCGTGCTGGGGATTTTTTCCTGGTTTCAGTGGAATTTCGACTTAACGGTGTTGGCGGCAATATTGGCAGTGATTGGGTATTCGCTCAACGACACTATTGTAGTTTACGACCGCATTCGAGAAAATTTCCGGAAAGTACGTAAAGGTACTTCATTGGAAATCATTAATAGCTCGTTGAACCAAACGCTTTCGCGAACTCTGTTTACTTCTTTAACGACTTTAATGGTGCTTTTGGCACTTTATGTGTTTGGCGGTGAGCTGATTCGCGGGTTTTCCATTGCACTTATTATCGGAATTGTCGTGGGTACTTCCTCCTCTATTTATGTGGCGGCTAATATCCTGTTGGCGATGAATATCAGCAGAGAAGATCTGTTGCTGCCAGTGAAAGAGGGTGTTGAGCAGGACGGCATGCCTTAATAAGGCTAGATAAATTAGCAAGGTTGAGTCAGTTTGATTCGGCCTTCTCCATTCTGGTAGATCAAAAATCACCACATGTTAAATCGTATTAGAGTTGTCCTTGTTAATACTTCTCACCCTGGTAATATTGGCGCCGCCGCGCGGGCGATAAAAAATATGGGGTTATCTCGACTCTATTTAGTCGCTCCAAAACAGTTCCCTGATGAAAAAGCAACATGGCGCGCCGCATCAGCATTGGATATCTTAGATCAGGCTGTGATCTGTGAAACGTTGGATGAGGCAATTTCCGGATGCCATTTGGTGGTCGGTGCGAGCGCGCGTGATCGCAGCATTCCCTGGCCTGTGATGGAAGCGCGGCAGGCGGCAGAAACCATTATTAACGAGCCAGAAAGTCATGAGGTTGCCGTACTCTTTGGTCGAGAAGACCGGGGTTTAACCAATGATGAATTACAACGCTGTCATTTTCACCTACAGATTCCCAGCAATCCCGATTACAGCTCGTTGAACCTGGGAGCGGCGGTACAGGTGGTAAGCTACGAGCTGCGGGTAGCGGCGATTGCTGAGTCGGGATTAAAGCAGGCCTGGGATTGGGGTATTGAATGGGACATTGAGGCCGCCAGCACAGAAGAAATTCAACGGTTTTTTGAACATCTCGAAGAGACGTTAATAGGCTTAAAGGTGATCAACCCTAAGAATCCGCGTCAATTAATGACTCGCCTCAAGCGCCTTTATATACGTAGCCGGCCGGATCAGGTTGAAGTGAATTTGTTACGAGGAATCTTAACGGCAACGCAAAAATTGTTACCAAAGCTTTGATGAGTTTAATTTTCCGGTTCCCAATGAAGCTGCCCACAGGAAGGTTTAAAGCCAAGCGTGGTGTTGTCTAACAACATGTTTTTAAAAACATTGTCTAAAAAGGGGCCTTATTCACTTGTTGGAATACTTGGTTTAAGTTTTCCTGCGTGGCCATATAACTTTTCAGTGCATTTTCCGCTTCTTCTCGTCGCGCAAAAGGACCTTTCGCAATCCCGCCCCGAATAAGAAAGTACCAGCCGTTGTTGGCGCGATAAAATCTTTCTGTACGGAAAGGGTAGTGTTTTGATTCCCCAGATCGAAGTAGTTTCAATGTATCCTCCTGAATATGTACAAAAGTCCGTTATCGACTATTAAAACGTTTAAAATGGAATACGCCGACCTGCCATTTTAATTGATATCTAAAGGATTTGAAAAATATTTTTCAGGAAAACGCAATGTATCTAGCTATACAGCCCATGAAAATCAAAATAGAATGCCTTTTGCCTACCTGAGATATACGCTTGGACTTTTATTGATCAACTGGGAATATGTTAGCTAGAGCCTGCTAACAGTAACCATGGATATTTATGTTTGAAAGGGTTAAAGAAGATATAAACTGTGTTTTTGAACGCGACCCGGCAGCCAGAACAGCTTTCGAAGTTTTAACGAACTATCCTGGGCTGCATGCAATTTTATTGCACCGAGCTAGCCATTGTCTGTGGATAAAGGGGTGGAAGTGGTTAGCGCGTACACTTTCGACCTTTAACCGATGGTTGACGGGTATTGAAATTCATCCGGGTGCGACGATTGGTCGTCGGTTTTTTATTGATCATGGCATGGGTGTTGTAGTAGGAGAGACCGCCGAAGTAGGGGATGATGTGACCATCTACCACGGCGTAACACTGGGTGGAACGAGCTGGGACAAGGGTAAACGGCATCCGACTTTAGGCAATGGCGTCGTGGTTGGGGCTGGCGCAAAGGTATTGGGTCCTATTGTTATAGCGCAAGGAGCCCGCATTGGCTCTAATGCGGTAGTGACGAAGGACGTGCCCGCAGGTGCTACCGTTGTTGGCATACCTGGTAGAATCATTGCCAAGGGTGATAAAGACACGGCCCGACGTAAAGCGATGGCGGATAAAATTGGTTTCGATGCTTACGGGGTCACTCAAGATATGCCGGATCCGATTAGTAAATCAATTTTTGCAATATTAGATCATATGCATGCCGTTGATACCAAAATAGAAGGCATGTGTGGTGCGTTGAAAAAAATGGGTAGTGACTATTGCGATCAAGAATTGCCAGAGCTCAAGTGTGAGGACTTGGAGTTGGATGAGCAGGCGGATGCAAGGCCCAAAGAAAGATAACAACCAATTGCGCAGTATTTATGCTCAGCAACTTATCTACTTGATTATCTGAAGGGTTGTAAAAAAGAGTTTGGTGTCAAAAATGGGCAAAATGCTGCGCTCGCAGTCAAGTATTTGGGCGTTTATATACAAGACAGTCGCGATAGCGAAGATTATGATCCTTCGTCAGTCTTGGCGATATCGATATTGTATGAAATTTGATCCTAACAATCATGCGTAAGCCATGCCGCGAGTTTGGACAGGTTTCCTCGATGCGTTTATCTTTTTAGCGGATACAGGTGATAGGAGACGTTTCTTGACGACAGCATCCCCAGCACAAGATCGACCTTGCGAACACTGTGGTATTTTCACGATTGGTAATCTAGCGGCGCAGGGCGCATGGCGGGATATTACCTATTCCCCTGTCAGGGACAATATTTGGACCGCTAGCGAAGGCATTTACCGTACGATTTTTCTTGAGGGCGAAAAGGGCTGTATCGCCTTTGATACCTTAACAACTCCGGGTACTGCGAGAGCCTATGGCGCCGCAGTTGGTCGAGTCTTTCCGAAAAAGCCTATTCATACCATTGTTTATTCCCATGAGCATTTGGATCATTGCGGCTATGCCGCTGATTTAGCACCCACAGCCGATATTATTGCGCACAGTTATGCTAACCGAGTGATTGTGGCGCGCGAGTCTGACGGCCAGTTGCCCGCGACCGAAGTGTGGGAGGGGGAGCGCAAGTCCTATCATATGGATGGCTGTTATTTTGAGCTGATTTACCCTGGCCCAACTCACGGTGATGGCAATGTTGCCGCTTATTTCCCACAGAGTAAGGTGCTGTTTATGGTGGATACGGTGGCAGCAGGAGTGGGTTATACCTATTTGATGGACTGGCATTTAACTCACTATATACCGGTGATGAAGCGCTTCCTCAGCTTAGATTGGGATATTTTCGTACCCGGTCATTTTTGGGTGCTTAACCGACTGCAATTTATTGAGATACTGGACTTTTGGGAGCATCTTTTCGAATTTGGGCAGCAGGCAATTATTGACGGCCTTGACCCTCACGATTGGAAGGGGCTGAATCGTTATACTGATGAAAAGTTAGGTCCCCATTATCGTAATCAGTTTCGCTACTACGAATACGCGGCAATGAACTTATCGCGGTATATGCAAGAGTACCTAAGTGGCGGTTGGGGCATTGAAGGAAATCTCAAACCCGTCACGACAGCGTTATAGATGGGTGACATAAAATGAGCAATGAAAATCGAGGTTTGTTTACACTTGACGCAGCGCAAAGCTACTTAGCCGCTGAGCCGACCCTGGACGTCACGCAATTGTCGAATCGGCTGTGGAGCGTCAGTGATGGTCAATGTCGTACGATTTTTGTTGAGGGCGAAACCAGCGTGATCGCTTTTGACACCCTCGGTACACCGGGTAAGGCACGAGCCTACAAAAGAGCGATAGAAAATACCCTGCCGGGCAAATCGATTAGCACCATTATCTATAGTCACGATCATCTCGACCACGCAGGTTTCGCCGCCGATCTTGCGCCGGACGCAAAAATTATCGCTGACGAAATTTGTGCCAAAGTCATCAAGGTAAGAGGAGCGGAAGGCCAGTTGACTCCGAATACAGTGCTTACTGGGCATGAAAACCAGCTCAGTATTGATGGCGTGGATTTGACCTTATTGAATCCAGGGCCGACGCATGGTTCGGGTAATCTGACGGCGTATTTTCCCGAGGAGAAGCTGCTGTTCTCCTCAGACACGATTCTGGGTAACGCCAAATACGGGTTTATGCCGGATTACCACATTGCGAACTTTGTGCAATATATGCGTGGATTTTTAGTCCTGGACTGGCAGGTTTTCGTTCCAGGACGTTATCAAATAACTGATCGCGCTGGCTTTGAACAAGGTTGTGATTTTATCGAAGCGGTGCAAATAGAATGTCAAAACGCTTTCCAAGAATTTGTACCGATTTGGGCGTTTCAACCGATGGAAGGCTACGTTGGCGGAAAGCTTCGTCAACGATTTGGAAATATGGAGGGTTTTGAAGACCATATTGGTATGATTGCCCTGCGTATAGTCCACCACTACCTGATGGGTGGTTATGGGCTTGAAGATACGCCAAACCCTGGCGTATTGCTTGCCGATGAAGTAACGCTTTAAGGCCAAACTGGCTGAGTGGCGGAAGCTTTGGAGAAGCCCCCTGAAGAGCGGCATCGGGTAATGACGTGGATGCAGAGACTGAAACGAGTTTTCAATATCGACATCGAAACCTGTGAGCGTTGCGGTGGAAAGGTCAAGGTAATTGCCAGTATTGAAGATCCGGATGTGATTGCACATATTTTAAAACATTTGAAATAGAAGGAAGCCTTGAAAACCGGTATTCAGCCATACGAACTACCGCTAGAACGCACGTCATTAGTGATGAGGCTGTTCGATTATATACTGCGAGCTTGGTGGAACCCCGTTTGTGAGTCCGCCGTCTATGCTGTCTTGTTCAAGTCAAAGTCGGTGAAAATTAGCTCGAACTTTACCCGGAGTAACTACAAAAAGACAAGAAAGGGACCGAAAGCCAGATTAGTGTTTGTTTGTGAATGGCCAACAGAGCGTTTATTCTCTTTGTACTCACTGCGGATAAACAGTTAAACGGTTAAATGCAGATCGTTTCAAACCGCTTGTTGGTACCAGCATCCCATTTGAAGAGCTGGCCGAAGCACATCGCTTGATGGAAGCCAGAGAAATCATGGGCAAGGTGGTAGTCACGGCAAATTAGTAACAAGGCGCTCCACGTAGTGTTAGTAATCGAAAATAATCAGCGTTAATAAATAATACCCCTGTTTGGATAATTATTAAGCAAACACAAATTGCAATAACCTTGATTAGCGCTCAACTTGCAAGGCATAAGTGTTAGTAATACGTTGCCAGGTAGTTTCATTGAACACAAATAGATAATGTGCACATTATTGCAACTACTTACCGAGAAAAATAATCGGAGAAAAAATGACAAGCTCAATTCCGAAACCTAATCCGCTACGTGGCCGCTTTAATGCCTGGATGATGGCAAAGTTTGAGGACGATTTCCATAGGGAAGTTGGTGCTAGAAAGGAAGCTGAACTCAGTGAGTTTTGCGGCACAGTGGTGGAAATCGGCGCGGGCAACGGCAATAATTTTCGCTATTACCCTCCGGGTATCAAACTGGTGGTGTATGAACCTAATCCCTATATGCACCCGCGCCTGCTGGAAGCAGTACAGGCTCACGCTCTCGATTATGAGTTACGTGCGCGTAGTGCCGAGGATCTGGAGTTTGAAGATAATTCGGTCGATGCTGTGGTTTGTACGTTAGTGCTCTGTACGGTACCGGATCCCGCGCGGGTGATCTCAGAAGTGCACCGGGTGCTTAAACCAGGTGGCCGTTTCTTTTTTATTGAACATGTTGGGGCAGCGCGCGGTACTACGCTGCGCAAGTGGCAGGATCTGTTAGATCGGCCCTGGCGGTGGTTATTTGAAGGCTGTCATACTAATCGTGAAACTGGCTCATTCCTTAAAGCAGCGGGGTTTAGCCAGATTGAGGTCGAGAGCTTTACATCGAAAAAAATGCCGCCGCTGATTGTACCGCAGATTGCCGGGATGGCAATTAAATAGTCGTTATATTATATGTGAAAGATGATCTTAAAATTGCCCAGTTGCTGCGGTTTCATCCCAGTACAGGGGTGTAGAAAAATTATGTATGCTGTGGATGATGATTGCACGATTTCTTTGTCTCTAGGTTTGATGCACACAAATTAATCCGCCAGAGCAGGGTGGCTGGTAAAATTCTGATTGATGTTGATAGATAGATTTTGTTATCAATTTCTGTTAAAAAATCAGTCAGTTTTTAAGTGTGTAAACGGGTCAAGTTAGTGTCTGATCGAGTCTGAAAGGATTGCTTTATGAACGGTTATGGAATAACATATCGTGAATTGATTTAAGGTGACGATTCGATGAAAGTAATTGAACTTGTTGGCCTTATCTCCTGTAGTCAGGTTTAAGCAGTACGAGCAAATCGTAGCTGAGGCTAGCAAAACATTTCCGGTTGAATTTTAATGTTAATGATGATTTTCAGGGTCACTTATATGATGGTAATTCGATGAAGCGGCGCATTATTTACAGTCTTGAGATACTGGTATCTGTACTCGTTGTAGGCGGCCTGCTTTGGGTAGCATTTTACGTTAAACCGCAAACAGATGTAGCGAGTGTTGAGCCAGCTTTATTCGGTTATCGCAATAATTTCTACAGCGTCGTGGTTCCCAAAGATGACCGACAAGTCGTCTGGGCCGTTGGTACGGGAGGACGTATCATCCGTTCCGAAGATGCCGGTAAAGTCTGGGTTATTCAGAAGTCGCCGAGCCAAAAGAACCTGCAGGATATTGCCGCCCTTAATAAGACTACAGCACTGGTTGTTGGCGATCAGGGTACAGTACTGGTTACCGACGATGCGGGGCAGACATGGACTGAAGTAGGTGTGCCGACCCGCGAGTTCGGTGACCAGTTGTTACAGGCATATGTGGAATCGGATACCAATCGCTGGTGGATTACAGGCACTTTCGGGACCGTACTGCGGAGCCTGGATAATGGACAAACATGGACGATGGTGCACCCTCAGGTCGATGTAGCCTGGAATGATCTAACCGTGGCGCCGGATGGCACGGTATGGATTGTCGGTGAGTTCGGCCAGATTCGGCGCTCGCAAGATGGTGGTGAAACCTGGGAAGATGTGCAGATTGACACGGAAATTAGCCTGATGTCTATGGCGTTTGCCGACAAGTACCGTGCCGTTGTGGTGGGTTTATCTGGAACTGTCGCGCATAGCAATGATGCGGGTGTATCCTGGCAGATGGTATCAACCGGGCACGAGGAGCACCTGTTCGATGTAGACTGGACGGGTCAGGATTACGCCGTCGTAGGAAACGCAGGTATGGTTGGACGGGCTGGTTACGATGGTACTGACTGGGACTTTTTCCAGCTAGCTAAAAACAACTTCAGCTGGTACACGAAGTTAGCCGTTTCGGAACCGGAAACACTTTATATTAGCGGGGCTAATCTGGGAGTGCTGAAAAAGCGCGACTGGCATCTATTTCAGCAGGATCAACCATGAATTTACCTAACTTTGCCCAGTTTCTTTTAAACTGGCGTACACCTGTATTAGCTATAATTGTTTTATTGACACTGGTATTTGGCTGGTTTGCGGCCCAAATTAATGTCAAGACAATATTTACTGACCTGCAACCGGCCAATCACCCGTATATACAGATAAATGAAGAGTATAAGGAGAATTTTGGCGGCGCTAACCTCGTTACTATTATGGTCAAGGTTGATGAGGGCACCATATTTAGCAAACCTGTGCTAAAGGTTGTTGGCAACTTGCAAAAAGGTCTCCAGTACATTGATGGCGTCAATCAATTTCAAATTATCTCGCTGGCATCGAAAAAACTTAAATATGTTGACGCTTCTACCGAGGGCTTTGTTGCCGAGCCGCTGATGTGGCCGGACCTGCCGGAAACACAACAAGAGATCGATCAGCTGCGTCAACACGTAATTGCCAACCCGGTGGTTTATGGCAATTATGTTTCACGGGACCTAAGTGCCGCGCTGGTGACAGTGGACTTTATTGATCGCTTGGTGGACTACAATAAAGTTGCTCCGCAAATACAGAACCTTTTGAATGAAGTGAATATCCCGGGTGTGGAGTTGAAGGTCGTTGGTCAGCCGATACTGGTCGGAGAGGTTATTAACAAGCTCCCTGAAACCTTGCAAATTGTGTATATCATAACAGCGGTGATTGCCCTGATCTTGTTGGCCGCCAAGGGGACGGTACGCGGCACGTTATTGCCTTTGGCTTCGGCGGCCATCTCTGGTGTTTGGGCTCTGGGTATCGTTCATTTGTTCGGCATCAACCTTGACCCGTTGGGTATAGTTATTACTTTTTTGATCTCGGCTCGAGCGATTTCACACTCGGTGCAACTCAACCTCGCTTTTGATAAAGAGCGGGAAACAGGAACACATAATTCGCGGCAGGCGGCAAGCTCGACCTTGGCCAAGCTGTTTCGACCAGGCTTGCTGGGACTTGCTACGGATGCCGGTGCCATGGCCGTAGTTGCGCTAACACCAATACCGCTGTTACAGAAGGCTGCGATGATTGGTACTTTATGGCTGGGTGGTATGGTCATCTGCACCATTATTATGATTCCCGTCATTCTGTCATGGTCTAAATCACACCATGAACACCGGTTGGTTAATATCGGTGCGGACACTGGTATGAACTGGCTGTTGGCCCGGTGTACCGCAGTGGCTACTCACCGGTATCAGGCTGTCGGAGTTTTGTTGCTGGCTGTCGTGGTACTGGTTATTTCCGGTTTTTTTGCTACCGGAATTCATATTGGTGATTCGAAGCCGGGATCGCCTATCCTGTGGCCAGAGTCTGATTATAATCGTGACAATGCGTCTATCAACGAGCATTTCCCCGGTACCGACCGGATGTTTCTGGTGGTGGAGGGACAGGAGAATGATATCCTCAAACAGCCCCGCGTGCTGGAGAATATCTCACGGTTTCAGCAGTATATCGAAGCGCAGCCGGAAGTTGGGGGTACGGAGTCGGTTGCGGATGTCATTCGACCGGTAAATATGTTGCTTCACGAGGGCAATCCCCGTTATTTTCGAACGGGCTATGACCAGACTGCTAATGCAGAATTTCTGTATATCGCCATGGCGGGTTCGGACCCAGGTGATATCGACCGGTTTGTAGATCGCAAATATCGCAACGGTGCGGTACAGATGGTATTCCGCGACCACAAGGGCGATACCATACGCACGGCATTTCAGGCGATTCGCGACTATCAGAAAGAAAACCCCATTGAAGGCACCGAGTTTCGATTGGCGGGTGGACTAATTGGTTTGCTAGCAGCCGTGAATGAGGTGATTTTCTCCAGCCAGTTACAGTCCATCGCATTGGCGCTGTTAATACTCTTTGTGATGTGTGCGTTCGCCTATCGCTCCACACAGGCGGGTCTGTTTTTTTTGCCAACGGTTGTGTTGTCAAATACTATCACATTCAGTTATATGAGCCTCAATGACATCGGCCTGAATGTAAATACCTTACCCGTAGCGGCACTGGGTATTGGTCTTGGTGTCGATTACGGTTTCTATATAGTCGACCGTATCAAGGAGCAGTTTGCGCGTACCTCTGATCTGGCCGACAGTATCAGGTTTGCGATGGCAAGTGCCGGACGGGGGGTGATCGTGACTGCACTGACTATGATTGCCGCTGTAGTACTTTGGTATTTTTTCTCCTCACTCAGGTTCCAGGCGGAGATGGGGCTGCTAATCGCGCTCTGGATGACAGTTTCGGCAATATCGGCATTATTTGTTATACCTTCTATGATTTATGTGTTTCGACCACGGTTCATAATGGGTAAAGAGTAAGATCAGAATTGATCTGAGCAATTCACTATCTAAATTACTGTGTTGTCGGGATACTAGTGAAGGGTCATCCCTTAAAATGGGTTGGCATCGTGCTAGGGGCGCTATATTATGCTTGTGTTAGGGGCAAGGTAATGAGCACCAGAATAAAAAAGTAGCAATAATCATAACAAGGGTATGGGCATTTTGCAGTTCTGGAATAAAACAGAGGGAGTAATTATGAAAATCAAGAGTATGAGACCCACAATTTGCACACTGACCGCCTCATTGGTGATCGGTCTGGCGGCACAGCCGGCACTTGCTGCTATTGAACTGGGCAATGGTTGGCGGCTGCAAGGTTGGGCGCGCCAGTATCTGAGTTTTAACCTTGAGGATATCAGCGAGACACAAGAGGATGACAAGTACGATCTATCGATGAATCGCCAGTCACTTTTTTTCGATATCACTGGACCCACCGGTCCGCTGCGCTGGACGGGTCGTTTTCGCTTTAGCCACGAATTTATTACGGACTATGAGGATCGACTTGAAGATTTGACCGCCACAATTCCTGGCAATCATGCAGATTTCAAAGACGAATATAACGAGACTGACATTCGTGAACTGTTTTTCGATTGGCAGGTTAGTAATCGCCTCGCATTGAGAATTGGCCGTCAGCAAGTGGTATGGGGCGAGACTGATTTCTTTCACGCCACCGATGTAATCCATGGTTTTGATCTACGTTGGCGCAAATTCTTGGTGCCGGAGAATGAGGATGTGCGCAAACCGTTGATCCTGCTGAATGGTACCTTTAATGTTCCCGAGTGGGATGGTCAGCTTCAGGTCGTAGTGCGTCCAGGTCTGGACAAAGAAGAGTGGATTGGTAACTCCATTCCGGCATTCGGCGGCCGTTGGTCTAACTCGTCGAGCAAGGGTTTTAACTTTGTCAGTGAAGAACAGGGTGGCGTTGCCACTTATAACTACGGTCATTCCGAGGGGGACACTGATGACGCTCACTATGGCTTTCGCTGGTCCGGCATCGCTGTGATCGGTAATGAGGAAATTAACTACGCCTTTAATTACTATCATGGTCAGGGCGGTTTCTATACAGACCCGACGGTAACACTCGACTTTACGGAAACAGCTAACGGTAATCCGCTGCAATTTATTTTCCCGGAAACGGACACCGTTGGCGGTAGCTTATCTGGCTATATACCCGCCATTGATGCTGTTTATCGTTTAGAGGTAGCCTATACACCGGATCGGCCTATGTCTACAACTAACCTGATGCCGGTTGCTGCACTGGGTGGCGCGCTCCAGCCTTTCCAACTCGTGGAGAAGGACACTTGGAATCTAGTAGTGGGTCTTGATACGAATTTGCGTATTCAGAATCTAATTGGCACATCAAATGCCAGTTTGCTGTCGTTGCAGCTGTTCGACTGGTATATCCCCGGCGTGGACGAAAGCGATGGTCTGGTCCGCTTTGATGGCAGCGGTGTGTTCGATAAGCACAATACGATTGCCACTATGATCCTAAGCAACCCATTCATGAGTGACAAGCTAAACTTCACCGTTGTGTTTCTTGCCGATTTGACTGAGGGTGGCGGTATGTTTATTCCGTCGTTGCAATATGATTACGGTGCGCATTGGCGTTTCAAGGTCGAAGCTGATCTGGCCTTCGGCGGGGACAAAACTGATATCAACGTAGGTTTTCCACCAGACACAGGAAGCGTATTCGGTGCCTTGCGTGATGACGACCAGTTTCTATTTCGAATCACTTACCAGTTTTAACGAACAAGGGAGCTAACCATGCTATTTAAATCCATGAGAAAATCTGCATTTTATGTGGGGTTCGGTGTTTGTCTAGCATCGCTGACGTTTGGCGCTCAGGCAAAGGAATTGCCGGAGGGCACGGTAATCAGCAAAGCGAATTTGGACAATATTTACGAGGATACCTTTGAAGGACACAAGATCAAGGATCTGCTGACGGAACGGACCGAGATGTGGGTGCGAGACTATGGCCTGACCCTAGAACTTGAGCACAGTAACGAATTGGAGTTTGACCCAAAACTGGCTGAAGCTACCCAGGCGAATGTTGGCAAGACAAGCTTGAGTGCCGACAATAAACTGGAGGGCTATGTTGCAGGCGTACCATTCCCGAATCAGGATGTCAGTGTTGAAGATCAGAGCTGTGGATGGAAGCTCGCCTATAACAACTATATGGCTAACCCTGTTCGCGGCGATGACTGGATTGCTACAGGCGAAGTATTCATTCAGGACAAGGAACGCGGGAATATCGACAGATTCCTGGCGCATAATGGTGTAATGCGTTGGGAAGGCCGTGTTCGCGGTGAGCAGAGATTGCCGGGACGCGATAATGAGCATTTGCGCTTTCTGTTGGTGCTGACCGAGCCCTACGATATCGCCGGTATCGGGGTATTTACACGTCAATACAATGATGCCTCGGCGGATGATGGCTATGTCTATGTTCGCTCGTTGCGTCGCGTACGGCGTACGGCGGGAGGCAAGTCCTGGGTTGATCCGCAGCCCAAGATGGACCTGCTCAACGATGACAGCGGTGGTGTAACAGGTTACCCTGGTTTCTACAAGGCGTGGAAGTGTGTAGAGAAGCGCCATATTCTAGCGGTGGTCAATGCGCCAGATGGAAATTATCTGAAAAAGGGTAAGATTGACAACATTGTTAATGTCGATGAGGCACCACACTGGAATCCGATCGCTACCAAGTGGCAACCACGCGAAGTGTTTGTGATTGAGGGAACGCCTCCGGATTATCACCCCTATAGCAAGAAGGTGTTGTACATGGATGCCGATTACCCCTTTTACTACCAGGGTGAATTCTATGATAAAAAGGGTGATTTTTGGAAAATATGGCAAACGCGTTTCTATCCCTATTGGCGAGGCGACTGCAACAGCGCACCGGGTCTCGGTGAGATGAATAGTCTGGCGATTGACTTTCAGGTGGAGCGTGCGACATATATTCATCAGTACTTCAATGGGCACAACTGTCTGTCCCCGCAGTTTATGGAGCCGTCAATTCTACAGAAGGCCGCCAGTGGTGCGATGCAGGCAGAGCTGGACGATATGACGGCAGCTTATAAGAAACGATCACTCCTGCCTCAACATAAGGCGCGGGCAGAAGCCTGGTTGAACGCTAACCGTTAGTTACTTTTACGGGTGAGTCAGTATGACGCAATTGCTTTGAGATAAATTACAATGATTATTTCTCGTAGCCAGGTTGGATGTTATTACTGGTGGCGATAGTTTTGACCAACTATCGCCACTCATTAAAAAATTCATAGGCGTTCTTTTACTGGCTCCGTTTAATTCGTAAACTGAGACCTTTGCGATAAACGAAAAATACCCGCTTTTTCCATGAAAGCATCAAATTTCGAGCCATTTTGTACAGGAACACTCTCAGTGCCGTTGAATATCCGAATTCCGGACGGATTTCACCTGCAAAACCTCAGCCATAACACACCTTATTACTGGCCTTGAGTAAGTTCAGGCACATCGCTTTCAGATAACTTTGCCCCAACACTTTTTCCCGCCCAAAATAGTTGGCTTTGCAGAACCGGAAGCGCCGCTTTAAGGTGCCAAAGCTTTGTTCAATCACCCAGCGTTTTGCTTTAATCGCTCGATTCGCTTGTTGTTGCGCCGTCGTGAGCGGCTTGCCTCTCACCGCCTTATGCATAATCCCATCACCTAATCCTCGATCAGCCAACTCATCCCGCTTCGCCGCACTGGCATACCCCTTGTCAGCCAATACCTGTGTGCCTGGTGTTGCCTCATCCAGTAACGGTGCCAGGTGCCGACTCTCATGCGCATTGGCTGCCGTCACATGCACCGTCTCTATATACCCTTCCTCATCACTGCTGGCGTGGAGTTTATAGCCTAGATAAAAACGACCCGCCTTCTTAACCCACCGAGCATCGCCATCTTTGCTCAAGGGGACCGGTTGCACCGCATCATCTTGATCAACTTCCAGAGCTAGGTGCGTAGTTGGTTTTTTCTACCTGAATATCGATAACGAATCGGACAACGGCTTAAAAGGGCCAGCAAATAGCCTACCCGCATTGTTTGGAGGTTTTCCTATAAGTGGTGTTGATATCGGTACAATCGCCGAAATGGAAACCGACTCCTATTCAATTTTTGGTCAGATTGAATATGACCTGAATGAAGAACTGACGTTGATTACCGGTTTGCGTCTAATGCGTGAAGATAAAGATTATGAAATGAATCAGTTGTTTTTCGCGTCTCTGGGAACAGATCAGGTAAATAACGGACCGGTCTTATTTCCGGCGCGACCCGCACCCTTCAAGGATGATTCCAGCGATGATTTATGGGCGGGAAAGATTCAATTAGACTGGCGGCCGACCGATGATTTACTGATTTATGCCGGCATCAACCGTGGAGTGAAAGCAGGCAGTTTTAATGCTCCGATAGCAGGTGGTTTACCTTTTCCGGATAGCACTCTACCGTACGAAGAAGAGATTTTGACCTCCTTTGAAGTTGGCTTTAAAGCAACTATTTTTGATGGACTTGCACGCTTTAACGGCACGGCATTCTACTATGATTACAAAGACTACCAAGCCTTTTTGTTTACAGGCGTGAGTGGCGTGGTGGTAAATGCTGATGCTGAGAATAAAGGGGTTGAACTGGAACTTCAGATGTCACCGGGTGAAGGCTGGGATATTCTTCTCAGTGCTGCATGGTTAGATGCAACGGTAGAAGATGTTCCCTTGCGTATCGGAACGCCGATACCACCCAAAGATCGTAATCCCACCTATGCACCTGAAGTTCAGGCTACGGCGTTGGTTCGTTATCAGTGGAGTGCTTTGGGTGGCACAATGGCTATTCAGGGTGATGTAACATACTCTGATGAGTTCTTCTACAACCTACGTAATTTCGACGCTGATAAATTTGACAGCTATACTATTTCGAATGCGCGTCTTAGCTGGATGGATGGCGAAGAAAACTGGGAAGTGGCACTTATAGCTAGAAACTTAACGGATGAACGCGCCGGTAATATCGGCTTCGATCTAGCAACTTTGTGTGGTTGCAATGAAGTCACTTATCGCGACCCTCGCTATTATGGCCTGAATGTGAAGTACAGCTTCTAATAGAAACGTAGCTAAGAAATGAAAGGCCAGCCTTGTGCTGGCCTTTTTTTGCCAGAATTTTACTTCTGAAGCTAAATCATCGGTGGTTTTGGGTTTCGTGAGCCATTTGTTGAGGGGAGGCGTAGGCTTGTTCGTTTAATAGATAACCTTAGGGCGAAAGCTTTTAGTCATCTACTTTTACAATAAATAGAAATCTTGGCGGGGAGAAACAATGCATCAATTCAACGTTGTTATGCTGGCATTAACCAGTATCTATCTGGTTTGTGGTATTTTTATCGGTTTATCTATCAAAATGCTGCCGCCGAAAATTGGGGGGTTACTGTTATTGCTTGTCGGCGCATTACCGCATGCCATCTGTCTGGTTCTGGCGATTCAGGCAGGACATTCCACCGCCGCCTGTGTATTGGCGATCTTCACGTTTTTCTGGCTCTACCTTGGTATTGCCTACACATTTATAACGCCTGACCCGAACGATACCGGTTTGCTGTCAGGAATTGATAAAGGGCTGTTATTTTTAGAGCCGCCCATGGCGGTCATGATTTTTGTTTATCAGCAGGATTATTGGGCAAAAGATGTGGTGCTGGCGTGGCTATTGAATGGCCTTGGTGCGACGGTAGTTTATCTCTGGTTAACGAAGTTTGTGGCGGCCCTGCATACCTCTAGTGCTTATACCAAGGCTAACCCCCCGGCGATTGTTGCGACATTAAACAAATTTGTTCCGATCGTGGTATTTCTCTTAAGTTTAAACGTTATTTATGCGATCAATGATCAGCTAATGAAGTAACTCGGTGTGTGGCTAAACAAATTCACACCGTTTGAAAATGCCAATGTTTTAAAGGGTCACAAAAAGACCCTTTTATTTTGCCAGATACTCGCGCGCCAAACGGCAGGCTGAGTCGATGAACCGAGGCCCCATTTGCTGTGCGGTTTCAGTTTCATTGCGGGTATGCGCCCAGCCTAGATAGGTAAACCCTCGGGCCAATAGAAACAGTGGTAAATGGTTAAGCTGCTCGTCTGATATCGGGTGGAACTTTCTATAACCTTCAATCAGTGCAATTTTCGCCGTTTCATAAAAGTCTTCATCGAGAATAAAATAAAGCGCAGTCGCCAGCTCGAATAAATGCCAGCCAAATCCGGCATCATCAAAATCAATCAGCTTTATCCGATCGCCCTGTACCATTAGGTTTTCCACCACAAAATCGGCATGAATCAGGCTGTAGTTTTGTTTTGATTTTCCGTAGTTTGTTAAATCATGATAGACCCGATCACGCGCTCGTAACAGCAATTGGCGTTGTTCGTCGTTCAACATCTCAAATTCCCAGAATGGCCCCCAGAAGGGGCTGGCTCCCGCTAAGCCATCAGCATCCCAGGAGTGCCGGGTAAAGCTATCGGGTAACGACCAGCTTGTCGCCTGATTATGAAGACGCGCTGCGATTTGACCGATGGTGTGGTAGATATGTCGGATTCTTGCGGGGTCGTTATCCTGTCCGTTTTCGACCGAGCCCATCGGTTCGCCATCAATCCACTCAAACAGATCTATTTGTCTCGGTTCCGGTATCGTATCCGTTTTGACGAGAACAAAAGATTTACCGTCCAGGGTGGGCACAATGGCGGGAACTTCAATACCGTATTCATTGAGCGTCTGCATCCATTCTAGCTCAGAATATAATTCGGCATCGGTATGATAGCCTGCCCGATGAATTCTCAGGGCATAGCGTTCGCCTGTTGCGGTAACCAATTTAAAAACCGCATTTTCACGGTATTTAATAAATGACAGCTCGCTGTGTTCCAAGCCCCAGTGCGCCAGCGCCTGGGATGCTAGTCCGTGCAGTCGGACTTTTTGTTCGGTGTTATCGAGAGTATAAAAATCGGTCATCGAAAGTTTCCCGGGATTAAAGTGACGCAAGAGCATCGTCAAGTGTGGCGAGCAGAAAATCGCCATGTTCACGGTTAAATACCAGCGGTGGGCGGATTTTCAAAATATTGTCGAAACGGCCAATTTTGCTGATTAGGACACCGCGGTCGCGCATAGCGTTGACCAGCCGTTTGGCTTCAGTACCTGCCGGTTCCTTAGTCTGGCGATCTGTAACGAGTTCCAAACCAAAAAACAAGCCGCGATCCCGTACTTCCCCGATCAACTCATATTTCTCCTGGAGTTTGCGGAGGCCGCTGGCGACGTAAGAGCCCACTTGCGTTACCTGTTCCAACAGATTGTTGTGCTCAATTTCATTCAGAACCGCCAAGCCCACAGCGCAGGAAACCGGGTTGCCGCCGAAGGTGTTGAAATACATGGCGGTGCGACCAAACTCATTGATCAACTCGGCTCGTGCAATGACGCCTGAGATGGGGTGGCCATTCCCCATGGGTTTACCCAGGGTAACGATATCTGGTGTCACCTGATCCCACTGATGGCTCCACATATGAGTGCCGGTGCGTGCAAAACCACCCTGCACTTCGTCTGCGATATACAGGCCCCCAGCACGACGTACCCGCTCAACCGCCATTTCCATAAAGCCGGGTGGAACATTCAATAAACCTTCGTTGGCAAACTCGGGGCAGACCAGTATTCCGGCTAACTGAATACCTGCAGCAGCAAAAGAATCGATGGCCTGCTGTACTTCATCGGCATAGGCTTGGGCAAGTGCAGTGCCTTGAAGGCCGTGTAGACCTCGATAAGAGTCAGGAATGGGAATGGCGCGAACATTTTTGGCGTTGCTGGCTTCGGGCATAAACCCAGTACCCAGCTCGGCTATCGCAGTGGTATTGCCATGATAGGCAAAGTCGGTAACGATAATGCCCATACCGCCGGTACAGTGTCGGGCCATACGCAATGCTATCTCGTTGGCTTCGCTGCCGGTGCAGGCAAACATAGCCATGCTGAGGGTGTCGTCAAAAGTGGCGGTGAGGCGCTCGGCGTAATTCACAATATTGTCGTGCAGGTAACGCGTGTGGATATTAAGTGTGGACGCTTGTCGGGTTAGTGCTTCCAGCACCTGCGGGTTACAGTGGCCCACCACGGGAACGTTATTGTAGGCATCCAGGTAGCGTTTGCCGTTGGCGTCGAATAACCATACGCCTTTCCCTCGCACCAAATGTAATGGTTTGTCATAAAACAGGGGGGAGTGTTTTCCCAATAGCCGGTAACGGCGCGCCAATAAATCTTCATGGTTCATTGCCTTTCTCCTTGATGATAGAACTGACGCATCATCACCGGGCTTTCGGGCAGGGTGGAGCCGCCGTCTACCACGATGGTTTGGCCAGTAATATAAGCCGATTCGTCGGAGGCGAGGAAGAGCATGGTGTTGGCAATATCCTCTGGTTTACCCAATTCGCCCTTGGGTATCATTGATGCCATTTCCTGCAGTTCATCGGCACCTGCCAGCAACGACATGGCCTGGGTCAGGATATAACCGGGCTCAACACCGTTTACCGTAATATTCTCACGTGCCAGTTCAATGGCGGCGGTTTTGATAAACCCGTTCATACCTGCCTTGGAGGCGGCATAATGGGCCGTGAGTGGCATTGCTACAGTTGGGCCAGTTACCGATGAAGTAAAGAGCAAACGGCCGCCGCCCTGTCGCCGTAAATGGGGAATGGCTGCCTGCGTCAGCCAGAAAGCAGCTTTGAGGTTGATGGCCAGCGTATCGTCCAGGACTTGCGCCGGTAAATCTGCCACGCTGTGCATAGGGAAAATAGCCGCATTATGAATGGCGATATCCAGGCGGCCATAGTGCTCGACGGTTTGCTTCACCATAAGATTAATTTGTGTCTGCTGACCCACATCGGTTTGAATCAGTAGGGCATCGCCACCCGCCTCAATGATGTCGTCAACCGTTTGTTGCCCGTTTCCTTGCGAGCGCGTAGCCACAACTATTTTGGCCCCGGCGCCAGCAAATATTTTAGCAATGCTTTCTCCAATACCCTGCCCGGCACCAGTAACTATGGCTACTTTATTTGTTAATTTACCCAGCATAGTGCTCCCCTACCCGGAAGATAGCTATTTGAGATGAATCTGTTGCTAAGGATTTTAGCCGGACTGGGTTGCACAACGCTATCCGCCAAAGGGTTTAGACGTGGTAACGAAGTTTAGCTAGTCAGTGACTTAAAGACTTTGGCCAACAGTTCGGTGCGTGATGCGGATTCTGTCTTTTGGAAGATGTGCGAAAGATGAGTTTTTACTGTTGCCAGTCCTAAGGAAAGTTCGTTGGCGATGGCTTTATTGCTGGCGCCTGCAATGACTAGCTCCAGAATATCCAGTTCCCGGTCAGTAAGCGAGTAATGTGCTTGAATAGACTGTCGTTCGGCAACCCGCTTCGGTAGGTAAACCGCGTTCAGGGTATATTCGAGAAAAGGTTGAAGGTGGCTTAGTAAAGTCAGCTCTGCTTTCGTAAAGGGTCCCATCGATTCGTGGCGCAGCATGCTGAGTACGGCAATAATTTCACCCGCATAACGAAAAAACATATCCGCTACATAACGATGATCATGGGGCTTCATAAACTCCTGATAGTAGGTGGACTGCTTCAGCATTGCCGGGGAAATCTGAGAATCGATAGTAACGACGGTTTCCGTGGTACTAGAAAATTTACGCGGATTGAGCGGGTCAAGATGGCTGAACTTTTGTTGGTATTCCTTTTCGACATCCGGCTCAAGATTATACAAGGCAACGCCGCGGTGGCGCATGTCGGGGTCGATCAAATAAAAGGCGGATGAGGTGAGAGGAACAATGTGACGAACTAATTGCAAACTCTGTTTTTGAAACTGATTTGGGAAGTTAGAGTTAAGACCGGTTGGCAGGGACATAGCTCGGCTGCATTTAGTAAAGTTTCATACCATTGTTGCTGGGTTGAAGTTGCTGGGTTGAAGCTTGCGTGAAGGGCTTAGGAATGTCAATCTGAGCTTGAGACATTGCTAAAATCTATCTTTTTTCGCGATGGCTGCGTTAGCTCCATGCAGTCGTCCGTGTTGGATTTTCTTGCCCTCACAAAAAATCCAGGTTTTTAGAGATGCTCTTAAGTCTAAACCATATGGCTGATAGCCTTGTGCTAGAGCGATGCATAAAATAATCGTTCATATAGAGACCCTGAGCGATAGAGGAAAAATTAATGATAAAAGCCCTCGCTGGGAACCTGCAGCGCCCCATTGACCTCAATAGCACCAAAACGCTGATCGCCGCCATATACATCAGTATTATTGGACCGGCGGTGTTTATCGTACAGCCTGGATTTGTGCAAGGACTGGTGGAGTATTATTACTTTACTGAGCAGCAAGCGGGTTATATTGCCTCAGCGGAGATGTGGGGTATTGCCATTACCACCTTGATAATGATTCTTCTGACAGGTCGGGTAAACTGGCGTTATATCATGATTTGGTCGGTATTGCTGGTGGTCGTTGGTAATCTACTTTCCACCACGACCAAGTCATTTGTCCCCTTTGCGGCATTGCGCTGTATTACCGGCATTGGTTCCGGTGTTTTGATTTCGCTGACCTTTACCATTATCGGCCTATCGGCCAATCCGGACCGCAATTTTGGTTACATGATCATGTGGATTCTACTCTATGGCGCATTAGGGTTTTTGGTGATGCCGACGGCCTATGCTTTGGTGGGAATGGATGGGGTATTAATATTTTTTGCGCTTTTTACCCTGAGTGCCCTGCCATTTATTCGCTATTTGCCGAACTCTGGTGAAGGTCATGGGGTGGTGGATGCGGATGCGGTTAAGTTAGCGCGTGGATATCGGGTGATGGCGGTAGTCACAATGCTGGTCTACTTTCTGGCTCAGGGAGCCGTTTGGGCTTATTTGTTTTTAATTGGCGTCAGTGGCGGTGGTTCAGAGCAGGAAGTTTCCAATGGATTAACGCTGTCTCAGTTTGGGGGCGTGGCGGGTGCCTTCACTGCGGCTACTTTGGGTATTCGATGGGGTCGAATAATTCCGTTGATAGCTGGGGTCACGGGTAGCATTGTTTCATTGGCTCTTTTATTCGCAGAGATGAATGTGCTCCTATACGCTATTGCGGTGTGCGTTTTTAATTATGCCTGGAATCTGGCGCACCCTTTCCTGTTAGCCGCGATGGCCAGTTTTGATGGTAGCGGCAAACTTGTCGTGTACGGTGTTGCTGGCCAGATGTTGGGGCTGGCTATTGGTCCGGCATTGGCCGCCTCAGTCATTATGAAGGACAACTATAGTAGTGTAATCTGGCTGGGTATGGTGTTATTTGCGCTGAGCCTGTTGTTGATTTTGCCGCCCTTGGTACAGCAAAAAAAGAAGATGAGAGCAGGCTAAAGTAAAGGGGGTTGATATTTTTTACCAAAATAACCCCTTTTTTCAGGTGCCTTTGTCGGTTAACCATGCTTTGATATTTTGGTGCGTTAATTTACCGCTCACCGCGATACGGTGATGGAATCGGTCATAAAAATAACTGCGTGGCATTTCGCCGAACCATTCAGGGTCAAGATGGTAGCGAAGTTTTTCGACATTGTCGCTGGCAAAGATCCAACTATCCACAGCCTCCAACCCAAATTCTGTAAGTGTCGCATTAAGGGTATCTTGTTGGCTAAGATTGTCCGTTGAGATTAAGACCAGGTTGAATTTTTCGCCAGTACGTTTTAATTGACTGAATAATGCCAACTCCTCTCTGCAGGGAGGACACTCTATCGACCACATGACTAATAGGAAAGGTTCATTTGCATAGTGGTTTTCGATCACAGCGATACTGTCTTCAGAAAACGCTTGTTGCTCAGCCGCAGCGGGAACCGCCAACATTAGTGAGAGTGTTAATAGTCCAGTGTATAAGAAAGGTTTTTTAATCATCCGTTCTATCCTTCCTGCTGAATGGAAAGGGGTATTAACCGGAATCCTTCATTTTTGGTATGCCAGCTAAGATAGGCCTGACTCCCTTTCTGGACTAACAAAGGATGGTCTGAGGCCTCCTCAGTTTTGGCAACAACCTGAGGGGGGTGCCAGTTAATACCGTTATCTTCAGAGGCCGCCAACAGGATAAGGGTTTTTTGTCCATCAAAAACTTTCCAGGCGGCTAATAACAATCCTTGGTGTGGCCGTAATAGTTGAGGGTGGCTTGCGCCAGGTGAATGGCTGAGAGATGTCTGATGCGTCATTATGCCGGTCTCGGCATCGTAGCTGCCAAAATAGATACCTTTACGCTGAGGGCTATTGGTAAACCAAGCCATAGCATAATGACCATTGTCAGCATCGGTCATTGCTGGCCCGTGGTGCGGGCAGGCATCAATTTGCCAGTTATCCACTGTCGCTCTTTGGGGCGCTTGAGTGACGGCCTTTGGCCCAAGGATAACAAAAGCATGATCACGGGTATTGGTTGCAAAGATATGCCGCCAAAGGATAGCTGCGCCAGAGCCCTCCGGTCGGCTGATCGCAATACGGCAGCATTCACAGGAATGATCTGCCACTTTTTGATTTGGTGAGAAACTGACGCCTTTATCTGTGGAGACAGCATAGTAGAGCGCCGCACCCGTATAGGTGCTATTTTGGGCTAGTGCTGCCTGCCGGTCGCGCTTATCCAGCCAGGCTAAATAGACATCGCCGCGATGATCAGTGAGCAGGGCGTCAAAGCGGTGGCTGGTGACTAGTCCGTCATCATTAATGGTTTGTGCCGGACTGAAGCTTTTTCCTTGGTCAATGGAGCGGCTGAACCGGATATCGCCACTAAACCTTTCCGGCGAGCGTTTAGTCCAGGACACATAGATTTCATGGTCAGTCCCGATAGCCAACTTGGGGCGGTTTTCGCCGTCGGTATAGATAGGCTCAGGCGTGGAATTGACTTTGATAGGGGTGGAAAATTTAACGCCTTGATTATCGGAATAGCTCAGGTACAGATATTCTTGCTGGACAAAGACAACCCAGTAGCGGCCATCCTCATCAAAGGCGCCGCTGGGAGCAGCGCCGCAATGCACTGAAACGAGAGAGGAACATTCCTCAGCCTGTGTTTGTTTTATTTCGGCGGAAACAGCGCCGGCAGAAAGCGTTGCCTCCGCGTCCGAATAGAGGGCAAGGCTCCAGCCAAGAACCCCAAAGAGCACAGTGCGTCCAAAGTTAAATCGATTTGATCGTGTCATAACCCATCGTCTTTACAAGTGCCAGGCAGTGCATTTTTGAAAACTAAAAATCAACCGTTCCTTCAAGGAAAAAAGTTCTTCCCGGCCAAGGGTGGGCAACAAAGGCAATCTCATCGGTGAGGTTGTCTACGCCAAGACTCAGACGGTAGTTATCATTGAAACGATAGCTGGTCTTCAGGTTGATAAAGGTATAACTGTCTTGAGCGCCAAAGACATTATCCGCTTTATCCCTGTTTTCCAGGTCGTCATAACTATCACTGGCATAGCGCACTCCACCGCCAATATCCCAGCGGTCATTGACATGATAGGTCAATAACAGGTTGCCTCTCCACGCTGGTATTCTGGGAAAAGTTTTTCCCTCCAGACTCAGATTGGCGCTGTTTTTGGTAATCTCTGATTCCGTAAAAGTAATATTAAACCGGACGTCGAGGTGGCCGTTCATCAAATTGAACTGGTTATATGCTAACTCGACTCCTTGTGTTTTCACGGTGTCAATGGGAATGAAAGTATTGAGAGAGTGGTTATCCACGATGATGGATTGCGCAAAAATAACGTCATCAATGTTTTCATGGAACAAATTCAAACGGACATAGCCACTCTCAATGCGGCGTTCAATGGATAGGTTTTGATGTAACCCATCTTCTGGTTCGAGGTTGGCATTCGCTAATGATGTACCATTGGTGGTGTGTTCATTCTGAAATAATTCTTCTACGATGGGAAAGCGATAAGCCTTGGCTAGAGAGTAGCGAAATTTCCAAAGTTCGTTTGGGTTAAAACCTAACGAAAACTTGGGGGAGGTGCGGCTTTCCGAGCGGTCAATATGATCAACACTGCCGTAAAAGCCATTGTCGCTTTCCCAGTGTTCATAACGTACACCGAATGCGGTATCCCAATAATCTGTTATTTGCCAGCCCAGTTGTGTAAAGAGGGCCGAAATCATCGTTTCTCCGCCGCTGCTATTGGTCAGGCTGGTTTTCGCACCAGACTGGAAATCGTCGGAAAGGTAATTATTGATTTCAAGGCTGTAATGTTCGTGACGTAGTCCTGCCAGCAGGCTCAATGAGTCATTGCTAAAGAAGCGATCATTTTGAAACCTGAGCTCAGCAGTCTCCCAGCCAGTATCCTCATAATCAGTGACCTGTCCGGCAGCTGTATAGGAAGGGTCCTCAGGGTGAGCGTTGGAGCTACGGGTTTCATCCTCGAGTATTTCAAAATAACTCAGACTTAGCTCCATCCACCAATCTTCGGTCAGGCTCCCCTGTACGCGGCCACCTAATAAAAGGCTTTGCCGGTCATCATCGCTGATGGTGAAATTGCGACTGCTGACATCAAAAACATTACCATCCTGTACTACGTTGCCGTTCCATACCGGGGCGCCAACATTATTTTTTAAATAATTACCCGGCGAATCAGTGGCTGATTTGCGTTTTTCATAAGCAATATTGATTAAGGTGAACCAGTCTTCCAGTTCATAACCGAGTTTGAGTTTAAGGTGGTCTGTGGTGGTATTAACAGAACCGCTATCAGCAAAATAGAGTGCGGAGTTACCATAACGGTCCTCATCCAGAATTGCACCAGATACTTGGGTTTCTCCACCCTGTACTGATTCGCTAATTTGGCTATACCGGAAAGTCTGAGGTTGGCTGTCGTTTTCCAGATGGTTATAGGAGGCATAGAGACTGAAATCACCAAATTTATCGCCGTAGGACATGAAACCTTTAAACCCGTTTAAATCTTTGTCAAAACCAAGTTCATCATAGCGTTGACTAAATAGAGAGCCCTCAGCATGGAAGCGACGTTTGGCAGGGATGGATGTCTCAATATTCACCACGCCACCCATTGCATTGCCGCTGTGCTCTGCTGAATAGGGACCGTAGACTACTTGGATCTGAGCAATTTCGTCGGCGGAAACCAGTGACCATCGAGGAGCACCGGACCAGCGTGTTTGTAGAAAATAATGGAGAGGGACGCCATCGGCGAATACCATAGATCGGCTTGTTTGAAACATATTTGAGCCGCGAATTCCCATCGTGCCATTGGCGTCACCGATAAAACGCCTGCGAATGACCAAACTGGGTTCATAGTTAACCAGGTCTTCAGTCGTTGCGGCATTAATACTAACGAAATCCTCTTGGGTTAATAGACTGGATGGACTGTTAAAATTAGTTTGTCTAACCGGTGTGCCTTGGCCCCACACCTGGACTTCTTCGATCTTGGTTGGTCTGGTTTGTTCTGCCAAAATGGGCAGTGATAGTGTATTGAGTAATGTGCACGCACACAGAAATGTTATTTTTGGAAAGTGAAAACCCAACCTTCTCATAGCCTCTCTCGTTAGTCATTTTTATGGCTGGATTATCAATCAGAAAAATTCATTCGGGAATGCGGCAAATTGTCGCAGGGAACTGGAAAGTAATTTGAAACTTTAAGTCCAATCGTATTGGGCTGTGCCTGAATTTGCTACTTTTGCAAGGAAAACCTTTTTTGATATCAGGATATTGGCGGGGGAGAGAGTGCGAGTGAGAAATTATCAGGAAAAAATTTGCTGCCGGACAAACGGACCGTTAAAAGCAAAGGGTCGGAGCCGCTACAGCGACTCCGACCCTTGATATAGCTGAGTATTTCACTTCAATATTAAAGGGCTTCCAGCTCAGTTTCCGTACCATCATAGGCTTTAATTTTGGTGCCTGATAAAGGCTCGCCGCCTGTTGCTGTAACCCGGTAGGTTTCCTGGAAATAAAGCGAATGGGTTTTCTCTTTGTTCATAATGTGCGGATGCATCGAGCAAACCATATTTTCCGGCAGAACAAAGTCGAAACCTTCGCCGATACGCGGCATTTCAATCATGGTCATACCGATAGAATGACCACAGACGTGACCGGAGACATAGCCGCGATCTTCTATTGGCTTCATGCAAATTTTATGGACTTCTTCAGCCGTGCGGCCTGCTTTCATGTTTTCACGTACCAGTTCATGGAACTCGATGTGTGCATCCATCATGTCCTTGGTGATGGCGTCCATACCATTAGGGAACAGTGGGCGTGAATATTCAACCCAGTGACCACCTTCGCCGGATATTTCAAGGCCATACATGAGTCCGTCAGAGGCTTGAACCGGACGGCGTGAGGGGAACACCATTTGTGGTTCTAACGAACCGTTAACGCCGATTTGTACCATGTCCATGGTGTTACGGCGACAACCGGCGGCGCTAAATACATTCTCGGCAACGCCCATCAATTCCGCTTCAGTTTTGCCAGGCTCGTACGCTTTCATTACCGCCAAAACACCAGCTTTGTTTATGGCCATCGAGTCACGCACCGATAAAATTTCCTCTTCGGATTTCTGTGCACGGGCGTAATCAAAGGGTATTTCAAAATCAACGATATCAAAACCGGCTTTTGCCAGCGCGCTGTAATCACGTACGTTAATAATATATTCCAGACCGTAGATACCTACTTTTTTAGCGCCCTGATCTTTCAGAAAATCAGCCATCCACTCACCGCAATGTGGTGGATAAGCTCTTTCCTGCAAAAAGGATTCATTGTGGTCACCAACCCAAAAGGCTTCGCGAGGACACACCATGACTGGATCCGCATTAGGTGTTATCACCACATAGGCATAGCGGTGAAGGATATGAAAGCCCGCCATATAACGGACTGCGCCTTCAAAGCCGCTGTACTCACTGCTGCTGACAACCAGTGCGTCCAGGCCGTGTTCTTCCATTGCTTTTCGCACGTTAGTGTAGCGGCGATCTATTTCAGCCTGGCTCGGGCGAAAACGATTTACGTAATCAGTCATGTGATAAACCTCTTTTGTCTCAATAGTCAGAATTGCTTAATATGCGTTTAGTGCTATAACGCCAGTTTGTTGCGCGGTATTAATCTTCCAGTGTCCAGGAAAACTCCACGCCTTTTACCATATCTGCCACCGCTTTATTTAAGGGGCAGTGAACGCCGACTTTTTCACCCATTGCGGCAACGCCGCCGTTCAGCGAATCAATTTCGGTAGGTCGCTTGGCTTCAATATCTTGCAGCATACTAGGTTTGTGGCGATAGGCGACTTCACGGCCATAGTCGATCATTTCTTCGGGATCCTTTTCCAGCGTGATACCCAGCGCTTTAGCAACTGCGATACCTTCTTGGGCTACAGCACTCATGACTTCACGTACCTGCTCGCAAGCGATACCGTGCGGTAGACGGGTTAATGCGCCGATACCGTTCGAAGCACAGTTAAAAATAACTTTGGTCCACATTGGGCCGCGTGGGTCTTCAACTGCTACTGTGTGCTGGCCACCTCGGGTCAACGCTTCGGCCAATTTTTGGCATTCTTCGAAGGAAGCGGGTTTGTCCAGGAATGGGCCAATCGTGGTAAGGCCTTTGGTGTCATGGTTGCAGATCCCTGGGCCGGTAATATGCCCAGCGGGGAAAGTGGTACCCATGATTACGCGGGGCACATATTCAGCAATGATCTCTTCGCTACCGACACCATTTTGTACCGAACAGACTGCGCCATCTTTAAAGATGTGGGCTGTGGCTTCCATGGCGGAACGGGTGTGCAGAGTTTTCGCAGCAATGATGCCAAAATCGCAGGGCGGAATTTCCTGAGCATTAGAGCGGGCATTAATTTTTGCCACGAAATCACTTTGCCCGGTTAGGCGTAAGCCATTTTGGTTGATGGCGTCGACATGCGCCTGAAAGGGGTCGTAGGCCCAGACTTCAACATCGTCGAGCTTGCCGAGATGCGCTGCAAACAGGCTGCCGATGGCGCCGCAGCCGATAATACATACTTTCATGTTAGTTTCCTCTATCGTTTAAATGATGATCAATATGGTTGTTTTTAATGGCTGGATTCTTTTTGTGACCAGCTCAATTCTACACCTTTAACTAGACGGTATAGTGTTTCATGGTAAGGCGCTGGAACACCGACTTTTTTGGCCGCCCTCACTATTGATCCGGTAATCCAGTCTACCTCGGTTAAGCTCTTGCTGCGAACATCGTTAAGCATGGAAGTGATATGGGCGTACTCTTCGCCGCCACTGGTGCCTTGGCTAACCGCTTTGCAGTTCATTTCCCAGGGGTTGCCGCTTAGTTTGATGCCCTGTGCTTCTGCGATACGGATACCTTCCATCATCATATCATGTACCAGATTGCCCAGGTCTTCGATATTATCGCGTTTTGCGTAAGCGGGTACGTGTGGCAGGTTGGTCACCGCAGAAATCGCATTGACGGCGGAGTTAAATATTAGCTTGGACCATAGGTGTGGGCGCAGGTCTTCATAGGCTTCTGCGATCAGACCGGATTTGTTAATCAATGCTTCCGCCTGCTGTACGAAATCAAAATCGGGGCCGCCGCCTTCCCAGGGACCCATCCAAGTAGCGGTATCCAGTTCATATTCCACATGGGTATCTGAATGACGTACACCGCTCATGAAGGTGACCCCGGAAATAATTGGCCAGTCGCCGTAGCGACGCACGACTTCTTCACAGCCCAGACCGTTTTGTACCATCAGAATCGAAGCATTCGGGAAGTGGCCTTGTAGGCTTTTGGCGCTGGCTTCTACAGCATTGGTTTTGGTTGCGATAATGACCAAATCAACATCACCAAGATCCGCCGCGTTAGTTGAGGCAGTAACTTTGGCATGCAGGTTTGATTTGCCGCTGACTTTTAAGCCGTTTTTATTCAAATCCTGGGCGTGATTTTCACGACGGGTCAGTACGCAGGTCTCGATGATGCTGCCTAAATGCCCAACAAACAGGCTGCCAATCGCACCCGCGCCAACGATACAAACTTTTTTAATTTCTCTCATGTCGACATACCAACTTGGTTTTTAAGGTTAAAAGACTAATAGTTAAAAGGTTAAATCATGTAAATCAGTAAGTTGCGCTCGACACACTTACTTGGCAAACAGCCATCCTACGCAACCCTTGCAAGACAGCGGTAGAGAGACAGGGTGCTGGTGAGAAAAGCGATATCACCAATCTATGAGGCGGCAATGCCGAGCCGAAGCAGTTTTTTAGAAGCGTAGCTGAGCATTATAATTTGTCGGCCTATGGTTCGGAGCAAATTTATGCTCGCGCGACACTCATTATCCATCTCGGCATAATAGTAATAGGTCGGCTCGCTGTCTTGCCTGGGAATGCATAACTGGTTGACTGTTAGCGCAGGACGCTTGAAAGGTGGAGCAATCAGGAGTTTAATGCGTTTAACAGATGAGCATAGGTTGATGGAAGAGAGGGGTGCCGACAGGGTTGTCAAGCAAACTAGGTGAAGTTTAAAGCCCCTCAATAAAAATGAAAAGATTTAAAAATCGGTGGTTTAATTCTGCCAATGTTAGCGGTGATCAGTAAGGTGCGCTGAAAGTCAACTAGTTGCACGTTGCTAGGCAAGACAAGTATCGGCCTGCCAATTAACATTCTCAGCCTCGATTATTTTATAATTTGTCGTCAGAGTTAAGTCTACAATGGCCGCTGATGACCCTAAAAATTCATATACAGGAGATCAACATGAGTGATGTAAAAGTAGGTGTAATTTTTAAATCCTATGAGCCGATGTCGGCGATTAAGAAGTATGCGGCATTGACTGAAGAGATGGGTTATCAAGGTGGTTTCTGGATAGCGGAAGCCTATCACTGGTTCCGTCAGTATGGTTTGGAAGCGCGAGGTTGTTTCGGTACGTTGGCGGCCGCGATTAGCGCCACCAAGAACATTCCGATCGGCTTAGGTATTACCTCGCCGTATATTCGTCACCCCACCGTATTAGCCGCTGAAGCGGTCGGTATGGACGAGCTTTCTGATGGTCGTTTCATCATGGGTATCGGTGTGGGTAAAGTGGGTATCGAATACCTGGAATACGATATTGCAGAAATGCCCCCGGTTCGAATTCACCAGGAATCCATGGACATCATGCGTAAAGTATTCAGTGGTGAAAAGTACGCCTACAAAGGTGACTTCTTTGAATCCACCATGCCTGCCTATGACCGAGTTGCGGATGGTCTGCGAACCGATATTCCTATCTACGTTGGTGCCACGGGACCTTTCATGCAAAAACTGGCGGGACGCTCCAGTGACGGTATGCTGTTAGCAGGACTGACCTCACCGGCTTTTGTTAAGTACGCGATCGACAACATGAAAGCGGGTGCTGAGAAGAAAGGACGTAGCCTGGACGCAGACTTCCCGGTTGGTGGTGTGATACTGGCGGCCTGTAGTAAAGACGGCAAGCGAGCAAAAGACGCGACACGTCGTTCTACGGGTACCTATGTGGTGAACAAGCTACGCAACATTAAGAATGACGTAATTCTAGCGGGTTCTGGTTTGCCCGACGAAGCTTGGGATCCGTTCCGCAAAGCGATTAAAGAAGGTACAGACGATAACGTCACACACTTGGTCACCGATGAAATGCAGCGTAAGTTTACCGTGATTTCAGGTACGCCGGATGAGTGTGCGGAAATCACCCAGGAGCTGATTGATGCGGGCCTCAACCTGCCGTTGTTGGAAGTGGTTGGTGCGAGCGAAGCGGACAATCTGGAAAGCGTGCGTTTGTTTGGCGAAGCGGTCATGCCACAGCTGAAACCAGCTTCTTAAGGCCTTCGAGTCAACCAAGTTTAAAACCCCGGTTAGTACCGGGGTTGTTGAATAGTGAAAGGAACATAAAGTAATGAAATTAGTAACCTTTAAAATTAAAGCAACAGGTGCGCAAACTATCGGTGCTTATACCGAGAATGGTTATGTGGATCTGGTGGCGATTACTGGCGGTGAATTGCCTAACAATATGATTGATTTCCTCAATGGTGGCGAAGCGACAATGGCTCGTGCGCGTCAAGCATTGGCGGAAAAAGATGTCGTCAGTTGCAAGGGTAATTGTCTATATTCTGAAGATGAAGTGGTACAAATGGCGCCCGTGCCGCGTCCTGGCAAAATTATTCACACTTCCTGTAACTTCGATGCGCACCTGAAAGAATTAACGGGCTGGCAAGCGCCTGAATGGCAGGATCATGGTTGGGGTGACTTCCACTTTGAGCACCCGACAGGCTTCCTTGAAGCACCTTCCTGTGTGGTGGCAAATGGTCAGGGAATTCAAATTCCACGTTTTACCAAGCAGCTCGATTTTGAAATTGAAGTGGGCATCGTGATCGGTAAAAGAGCTAAATGTGTGACGCCAGAAGAAGCATTGGATTACGTCGCTGGTTTAACCATTTTTAATGACGTATCGGCTCGTGATATTCAAGCTCGTGAACACGCCAATAAAGTGATTTTGATGGGTAAGAGCTTTGACGGTTCATGCCCCTTCGGCCCTTGGCTGGTGACCAAAGATGAAATCGGTGACGTCAACAATTTAGAAATGAAGCTACGTTTAAATGGTGAGGTGCGTCAGGATTCCAATATGGCGCAGACCCATTACAACGTCCAGCAGCTGGTTTCCTGGTGGTCTGAAATGACCTTGGAGCCGGGCGATATCATTACTACAGGCTCACCTCCGGGGGTCATTTCAGGTATGGAAAACCCGGTTTGGTTGAAGCCGGGCGACCTGGTGGAATGTACCGTTGAAAAGCTGGGTACACTGGCAACGCCAATCATCGATTAAACCCTTTCGTAAGCGGTACCGTCTGCAATCTGTGGGCGGTACCTACGCAATTTCAAATTTCACAGAGGACAGAGTTATGGCTACAGTGGACAAAAATCTTGTCGCCAAGGCTGTTGAGCAGATTGACCGTGACCGTTTGATAAAAATGGTGATGGATCTGGTCGATATTCCAAGCCCTACCGGATACGAGGGCGATTGCGCCCGCGCCGTTCATCAGATGCTGGGCGAAGCCAATTATGATGCAGTATTACAACCAATCGGTGACGAGCGTTACAACGCCGTTGGTCGCTGGCAGGGTCAGGGCGGCGGTAAATCCTTGATGTTTAACGGCCACCTGGATACGTCTTTCGGCCCTGAGCAGGCGCACCGTGGTCTCGGTTACCAGTGTAAAGGTACTCTGGTTGATAATGAGTGGATTTACGGTATGGGCTCTTTCAACATGAAGAGCGCGATGGCTACTTACATCATGGCCTCCGAATGTATCCAAAAGGCCGGTATCAAGCTGGGTGGTGATGTCGTGATTGCTGGTGTTGCCGGCGAAATCGAAAAAGCGCCGGTGAATGATCATGAAGGCCCAATGTATCAAGGTTATGGTGTGGGTACTAAATTTGCCATCACCCATGGTGCGATTGCCGATTTTTGTATTTTGGGCGAACCCACTAACCTGATGTTGATCGCGCAGCATTGCGGTAGCTGTTGGGTTAAGATTACTGTGCCGGGACACCTGATTCACACGGCATGGTCGGATGTGGATAAAAACGCTATTAACAAATCGCGTAAAGTATTGGACGCTATTCACGAATGGATCCCCGATTATCTTGATCGTAATACCTTGGCTGACGGCTTTCAGCCCAAGGTAAACGTTTCCGCTATTGAGGGCGGTTGGTCATGGCGTGGTGCGCGAACTCCGGATAACTGTGTTATCTATATGGATGTACGTACTCTGCCGGATAAATTCCCGCTGGAAGCCTACAATGAAGTGCGCCGTCTGGTTGAAGGGCTGGTAGCAAAAAACCCCGAGTTGCAGGGCACCAAAGTGGAAACATTTATGACCACTCCCGGCACTTCAATTCCTGAAGGGCATGAATTGATACAGAACATTGTGCAAGCGCATACGGATCAATTGGGTGAGGCGCCTAAGCGTGCAACCGAAGTCTGGATGTCTGATGCTGCGCATATGAACCGTTACGGTATTCCAACCGTGAACTATGGTTCTGCTGGGCGTATTCGTACCGGAGGTGGCGGTTTCTCTACGCACCAGGGTGAAGCAGTGCATATCGACGATATGCTGGATATTATTAAGGTTTACATCCAGTGTATGATGCAAATCTGTGGTGTTGTTGAATAAACAAATCCAGCAACGAAATAAGCTGCCAGACAGTCTTGTCTGGTAGCTTAGTCTTTTCATTTCATGTGGTTGTCTAGGCGGTGGGAGCGTGCGTATCCGTTGACAGGCACATACAAAAAGTAGGTGGTCGTGATGTTGAACCCCGAGCAGGTCATTGATAAGGCAACGCAAGGACTGCCTATTAATCAAGAAGAAGCCCTTTCATTAGCCAATTTTGATCAATTGGATGAGCTGCTGGCAGCGGCAACACAGATTAGAGATAGCGGCCATGGCGCTGTTATTACCTACTCTCCGAAAGTTTTTATTCCCCTAACCCATCTTTGTCGTGATGTCTGTCACTATTGTACTTTTGCCAATCCGCCGCGACTTGGTGAGAGCGCGTACCTGAGTGCCGAAGAGATTTTGACGATTGCCCGTGCCGGGGTTGAAGCGGGTTGTCATGAAGCGCTGTTTACGCTGGGTGACAAGCCAGAGCTGCGTTACAAAACAGCGCGACAAGCTTTGCGGGAGCTGAGGCATGAAACGACCATTTCTTATCTGGCGGAAATGGCGCAACTAGTGCTCGATGAAACCGGGTTATTACCGCATTTGAACCCCGGTGTTTTAAATCGTAATGAGTTAGCACAACTACGCACAGTTTCTATCTCTCAGGGCATGATGCTGGAAAGTGGTTCTGAACGGCTTGCTGAAAAGGGTATGCCGCATTACGGTTCGCCAGATAAACATCCCTACGTTCGATTGGGATCGTTAGCCGCCGCTGGTGCTGTCAATGTGCCGATGACCTCTGGGATTTTGATCGGTATCGGCGAAACTCGGCAAGAACGTATTGAATCACTGCTTTCACTGCGTGAATTGAATGATAGCTATGGGCATTTGCAGGAATTGATCATTCAAAATTTCAAGCGTAAAGCGGATACCAAAATGCGCAATGCGCCAGAGCCTTCACGTGAAGATTTGCTCTGGACAATTGCGGTAGCGCGCATCATTTTTGGTGGCAACGTAAACATTCAAGCACCACCGAACTTATCCCCGGAGGCGCTACCCGAAATTATCCGAGCCGGAATTAATGACTGGGGTGGCATTTCGCCGGTAACCCCGGATCATGTCAATCCGGAAGCGCCTTGGCCGCATTTGGGTATTCTTTCCAGAGCGTGCGAGACGGAAGGTAAAACCTTAATTCCGCGGTTACCGCTGTATCCAGAATATACGCAAAACCTCGATAAATGGGTTGATCCTAAGTTGCATAAATACGTTCTGGATCAAATGGATGCCGAAGGCTTTGCCCGTACCGGAAATTGGTCACCGGGCGTTAGCTCTGACATTGTAGCGGCGAAACCGATACGGTTGATCGGTGCCGAAGTTATTGCTGGTGCGCCAGCTGTTAAAACCAAGGTCAGTCGGTTGGTGGATAAAGCGACGAGCGGGGCACGTCTCGACGAACAGGAGATCAGCACTCTGTTCAGTGCGCGTGGCCGCGACTATGAAAATCTCTGTGTCGCTGCCGATGAGCTGCGCAAGGCGGTGAATGGCGATACTGTGACTTACATCGTCAACCGTAATATCAATTACACCAATGTTTGTTATTTTCGCTGCCAGTTTTGTGCCTTTTCTAAGGGACGGTCGAACGATAGTCTGCGCGGCAAAGGCTATGATTTACCGCTGGAAGAAATACAGCAACGAGTTACCGATGGCTGGGATCGAGGTGCTATCGAGGTTTGTCTGCAAGGTGGTATTCACCCCAGCTATACCGGGCAGACTTATATTGATATTGTCAAGGCGGTTAAACAGGCACAACCAAATATGCATGTCCATGCGTTTTCAGCGCTGGAAATTACCCAGGGTGCCCAAACTTTGGGGATTCCCGTGCTGGATTTTTTGAAACAACTGAAAGCGGTTGGTTTGGGTACTTTGCCAGGCACGGCGGCGGAGATTCTGGACGATGAAATTCGCAACATTATTTGCCATGACAAATTGAATACCCAGGAATGGCTGGATGTTATTAGGGCGGCCCATTCGATTGGCTTGCCGACCACTTCCACTATTATGTACGGCCATGTAGAGCGGCCGGTGCATTGGGCGCGACATTTGTTGCACCTGCGTGATTTGCAGGAAGAGACTGGTGGTTTTACTGAGTTTGTGCCGTTACCGTACGTGCATATGGAGGCGCCGCTGTATCGCAAAGGCAAATCGCGCCGCGGGCCCACTTTCAGAGAAGCGGTACTAATGCACGCTGTGGCTCGGTTGACACTCTACCCACATATAAATAACATCCAGGCCTCCTGGGTGAAAATGGGTCAGGAAGGTGTCAAAGCCTGCTTGCGGGCGGGCGTTAATGATCTCGGTGGTACCCTGATGGATGAAAGTATTAGTCGTGCTGCCGGTGCGGCCCATGGCCAGGAGATGAACCCGGCACAAATGACAGCGCTTATCGAATCCGTTGGTAGGCGAGCACAACAGCGCGATACCAGATATCATCTTCTTGGCGGCCCGGGCGTCGGAACACTGGCTCGCCCAGCGGGTGTTGAGAACATCGCGGCAAGATTATCAGTCTGATAGGAGTTGGCCTTTGCCGACTTGGTCCAAAATTAAAAGCGAATAGCATGAGGTTTTAACATGAAGCGCCCTGAACAACGTTTTGATTATTCTGCGTTACCCCAACGTGATCGCTGGGAACTTCCTAATGGGGCCAAAGTGGCCGTCTATACGGTCGTCAATATCGAAGAATGGAATATTGAAAAACCTATCGCGCGTGAATACGTCACTTCTCCTGCGGGAGTGGTGACTGTGCCTAATGTGCCAAACTGGGCATGGCATGAGTATGGTATGCGAGTTGGTATTTGGCGCATCATGGAGGCGATGGCGAAACGTAACTTGAAAGCCACTGCCGCTATTAATGCCTGTGTTTGCAAAGGCGCGGGTGAGCCGGTTGCCAAGGCAATGTTAGAGGCAGGTTGGGAGTTTATGGGCCATGGCTATCACCAAGCGGCGTTGCATACGGTGGAAGATCAGCGCGACAATATCCGTAAATCTTTCGCGTTACTGGCAGCCTACACCGGCAAAGACCCTAAAGGCTGGTTAGGGCCAGGCCTGCATGAAACGCTGGAAACCTTGGACTACCTCGCTGAAGCCGGCTTCAAATACACCTGCGATTGGCCAATGGATGAGCAGCCATTGGAAATGCGCACCAGCTCGAAGCCGATAGTATCAATGCCGTACAGCTTCGAGTTAAGTGATTTGCCGATGATGGTTGTGCATCATCATCAATCTCAGGTTTGGTTGGATCGCGTGACAGGACAGTTTGACCGGCTCTATGCAGAAGGTGCAAACCAACCGCGGGTCATGTCTATGAGCGTACACCCTTACATTATGGGGGTGCCACACCGCATAGGTTACTTTGAAGCGGCGCTGGATCATATTATCAAGCATGAGGATGTGTGGTTCGCTACGGCCGAAGAAATCTATGACTGGTACGCACAGGGCAGTCGAGCTTAAGCTACTTGGCCCTCGGTTTCATTCCCAGTCAATTCATTAGGCGCTCGCAGACAAGACAGAAAAGCGTGGCTGGCATAGTATGTTAGCCTAATGCTGAGGATGTTAGAGCGTACTTACTGCGGCGCTATTTAACCCTAATAGGCAATGGCTGCCAATGCGAAGCGGCGCCATTGTTTCTCACGATCAATAGCTACTGGAAATTATTGTTATGACCACTATTTCAAAAGATAAAATTTGGACCAGCGAACTGAATAACCGCGAAGAAGTCCAGTCCGGATTCGATCGCACCAAAACGATCAGGTTTTACGATACCACTTTACGTGACGGCGAGCAGTCCGTAGGTGTTTGTTTTACGCCGGAAGAGAAAGTTGCTATCGGCAATAAAATTAACGAACTGGGCGTTGGCCGAATCGAATCAGGTTTTCCACGGGTGTCGCCGGAAGACACTAAAGCGGTTGAAGGATTGCTGGCGTCTAGTTATCGTTCCAAAATCTGGGGTTTCGCACGCTGTGTGCAGGCCGATATCGATGCGCATATTGAGCTGGGCACTGAAGCGATTCTGATCGAAATCTCTACCAGTGAAAGTAAGATGAAGGCCTACGGCTTTACTCGCGAAAAAGTATTAGAGAAGGTGGCCGGTTCGGTTAAGCATGCTAAAGCCAATGGCATTAAGCAGGTCAATTTCTTTGCGGTCGACAGTACCCGCAGTGATTTGGATTTCCTGAAAAAAGTCTATCTCACCGCCATTGAAGCGGGCGCTGATGAAATTTCGGTGGTAGATACTATTGGTGCTTGCGCGCCAGAAGCGGTTGAATACCTGATTCGCGAAGTGAAAAGCTGGGTCGGTGATGTGCCGGTGCACTGGCATGGACACAACGATTTCGGTATGGCGACAGCAGCAGCGGTCGCAGCGGTGCGCGGTGGTGCCGACTGGATTCAAGGTACGATTAACGGTATGGGTGAACGCGCTGGAAATGCCGATATTTGTGAAGTTGCTTTGGCGTTGCAGTTGCTTTACAACGTGCCGGTGGAAATGGATTTATCGAAAGCGCGCGAAGTGTCAAAACTGGTTCAGCAGGCTGGTGGTTATACAGTTGATGGCTGGAAGCCTGTGGTCGGCGAATATCTCTATACCCGTGAAAGCGGCGCAGTAGCCAGTCAGTTCCATACACCAGAAGCGATTGAGCCATATTCTGCTGAAATCGTTGCGGCTGAACGTCGTATTGTTCTAGGTAAGAAAAGCGGTTTGGACAGTATTCGGATCAAGTCAGATGATTTGGGCCTGAACGTACCAGCAGAAAAGTATGCAGAGATTCTAAGCGTCGTGAAAACAACCGCGACAGCGGCACAGCGTTTGCTGACGGATGATGAATTCAAGACGATTGTTGCGGCTGCGCTGTAATGTCGGATGGTGGTATTAAGTAAATTTTTGAGCAATAACATAAATTAATTGGGAGCGTAAAACATGAGTGATGTAAAAGTAGGTGTAATTTTTAAATCCTATGAGCCGATGTCGGCGATTAAGAAGTATGCGGCATTGACTGAAGAGATGGGTTATCAAGGTGGTTTCTGGATAGCGGAAGCCTATCACTGGTTCCGTCAGTATGGTTTGGAAGCGCGAGGTTGTTTCGGTACGTTGGCGGCCGCGATTAGCGCCACCAAGAACATTCCGATCGGCTTAGGTATTACCTCGCCGTATATTCGTCACCCCACCGTATTAGCCGCTGAAGCGGTCGGTATGGACGAGCTTTCTGATGGTCGTTTCATCATGGGTATCGGTGTGGGTAAAGTGGGTATCGAATACCTGGAATACGATATTGCAGAAATGCCCCCGGTTCGAATTCACCAGGAATCCATGGACATCATGCGTAAAGTATTCAGTGGTGAAAAGTACGCCTACAAAGGTGACTTCTTTGAATCCACCATGCCTGCCTATGACCGAGTTGCGGATGGTCTGCGAACCGATATTCCTATCTACGTTGGTGCCACGGGACCTTTCATGCAAAAACTGGCGGGACGCTCCAGTGACGGTATGCTGTTAGCAGGACTGACCTCACCGGCTTTTGTTAAGTACGCGATCGACAACATGAAAGCGGGTGCTGAGAAGAAAGGACGTAGCCTGGACGCAGACTTCCCGGTTGGTGGTGTGATACTGGCGGCCTGTAGTAAAGACGGCAAGCGAGCAAAAGACGCGACACGTCGTTCTACGGGTACCTATGTGGTGAACAAGCTACGCAACATTAAGAATGACGTAATTCTAGCGGGTTCTGGTTTGCCCGACGAAGCTTGGGATCCGTTCCGCAAAGCGATTAAAGAAGGTACAGACGATAACGTCACACACTTGGTCACCGATGAAATGCAGCGTAAGTTTACCGTGATTTCAGGTACGCCGGATGAGTGTGCGGAAATCACCCAGGAGCTGATTGATGCGGGCCTCAACCTGCCGTTGTTGGAAGTGGTTGGTGCGAGCGAAGCGGACAATCTGGAAAGCGTGCGTTTGTTTGGCGAAGCGGTCATGCCACAGCTGAAACCAGCTTCTTAAGTCTGTTTTTAGTTAGATGCAGCGGCCAGTATTCAGAGTGAAAGATGCTGCCGCTGTAGCAGCAGGTGGAAGAAAACATTAAAAATATAAATTCGGCCGTCGTAACCAGATTAATGGGCAGACGGCCGAATAATAAAACGAATTTAGAAGGTTAAATATGACTGATTCAAAACCAACGATTGCCGTTCTCGGCGGCACTGGCGACCTTGGTGGCGGCCTTGCTTGGCAGCTCGTAAAAGCGGGTTACTCCGTCATTGTCGGCTCACGTACCACGGAAAAAGGTGAAACGGCGGCAAAGGCTTTGAGCGAGCGAGCAGGTGGCGTTGCCGTGCAAGGTGCGGATAATCCAGCTGCTGCTGCATTGGCGGATATTGTGGTGATGACGGTGCCATTTGCCAACCAAATGCCAACCCTGGAAACCATACGTGAAGCGGTGCAGGGTAAAGTTTTTGTCGATGCGACAGTGCCCTTGGTGCCACCTAAGGTGATGCGAGTCCAACTGCCGGCTGGTGGCAGTGCAGGCATGATTGCGCAAGAGTATCTGGGTGAAAATGTGCGTGTGGTCTCGGCGTTTCAAAATGTTGCCGCTGCACATTTACAGGCGGATGAAGGTCATTTTGATGATTGCGATGTGCTGGTGACTGGCAATGATGCGGATGCGCGCGAACAGGTGGTGCAGTTTGCCCAGGCAATCGGTATGAAAGCTTGGCACGCCGGATCCATTAATAATTCGGTCGTTGCTGAAGCGCTGACATCGGTGCTGATATTTATGAATAAGAAATACAAGATTGCCGGTGCTGGTATAAAAATTACCGGTGAACCGCAGGTATAATCGCGCAGTTTTGGTGTAATATAGATGGCTCCTATTCGGGGCCATTGCTTAGTGTGTAAACTTAGCGTGTAGACATAATGTGATGGCTCTATTTCAGTCAGTTAAGGTTTGAAAGATGAGTAATGATTCACCCATACCCGTAGATATTAAACTGCACCAAAATTCTAAAAAGTTGGAATTAGTTTATTCGGACGATGAAAGCTATCAATTAAGCTGTGAATTTCTACGGGTAATGTCGCCATCGGCGGAAGTAAGGGGGCATGGTGCTGGTCAGGAAAAACTGCAAAGTGGCAAGATTAACGTCAGTATTAAGAATATCGTTTCTGTCGGCAACTACGCTATTCAGTTAGTTTTTAGTGATGGCCATGATTCCGGTATTTATTCCTGGGAATATCTCTACGATCTTTGTCAGCATCAGCAAGTCTATTGGGAAGATTATTTAGTGCAGCTGCGTAAAGCGGGCGCACATCGAGACCCAGATATACAGGTTGTTAGCCTCTAGCCCTAGCCAGGACTATAACACCAAGCGCTTGATCAGGGAATTTGATGCAACCACGCATAGCTCAGCGCAAAGCGACATTTAAACTTTCGGCCGATACAGTTCTCGGCGCTTATCTTATGTTGGCGTTGACGGCATTTTTTTTGGCCAGCAATCATGTTATTGGTCGCAGTGTACATGGTGTTATCCCGCCCATAGGCTTATCTTTTTGGCGCTGGGCTGCAGGTGCACTTATGTTGGCCCCTTTCATCTTGCCGAGGATTAAAACCACAGCACCAATTTTTTTCGCTTACCTTAAGGTCTACGCATTATTGGGATTTCTGATGGTGGGAAGCACCACCTTAATCCTGGTGTCCTTAAACTTCACTACCGCAATTAATGTCTCTTTGGTAAACGCGGTGCAGCCAACGCTAACGCTGTTATTAGCGATTTTGTTTCTAAAGGATCGGGTCAGCAAGATAGGTCTGCTAGGAATCTGCTCGGCTCTACTCGGTGTGGTCATCATGGTGTCAAAAGCCAGCTGGTCGGTCATTACGGGGCTGGAATTTAGTTTTGGTGACCTTGTCGCCTTGGTTGCTATGATTGGTTTTTCCAGTTACGCGCTTAATCTTAAAAAACTACCCGGTGAATTGTCCGTCACAGAATCACTGTTTGGTATCACCATCGCGGGGAGTCTGATGTTGCTGCCCTTTTATGTGTTGGAATCGGTGTATTACGCGCCCGTTCCGGTGTCAGCGTCAACGTTATGGGTGGTGATTGAGTTGGCCCTATTAGTGACGGTATTTGGAAACCTCATGTGGAACCAAGGCAATCGTATCGTTGGCCCTAACCGAGCGGCTATTTTTATTAACTTGATTCCTGTTTTTGGCGCTTTGCTGGCGGTTACTTTTCTTGGCGAGAAGGTGTACGGTTATCATTTTGTTGGCGCTGTTCTGGTGTGCCTGGGAATTTGGCTGGTGGTGGGCAACCTGATCGGTCGTCGTAAGGCGGATTAGATTGTCGTGGTTTTGTCTTGAATATTAGAGTGCAGTGATTGCTGTGAAGAATAAATTTTGGCTTTGAAGGGATAGTTGCAACCTTAGATTTATAGGTCTAAATTCTCAAGCCTCGGTAAAATAATTATAAGGAGTTGGCATGACTCAGATGACCGAATCAGCAAATTGTTTGCATGCGCCTTTTAAGGTCGGGCCACAGCGGGTGCTTGTTATCGGCGGGCTGTTACTGATTGTGGCAGGTATGATATTTGGTGATATTTTTGCCGTCTTTATTTTACACCCCAATAATACGCATATCGGCCAGGAGCTATTTGCTGCAACTCAGGCTGTTGCGACACAGGATGCCGCGACTATAATAACTCATTTTCAAAATATAGGTGGCTTCCTGGAGAATCGTGGCACCAAGGTTGATGCCCATAGTCATATTATCAACTTCGGATATCTCGCACTTTTGCTTGCGTTAGCGCAACCTTACGTAGCGCTCGGACGCCGCGTTAAGCTTCGCATGGCACAGCTATTTTTATTCGGAGCTGTTATGTTGCCGCCTTCAGTGTTTACGATCCACTATATTGGATTGGCTTTTAGTCCGTTGAAATCAATTGGCTGGGCAAGTGTTTTTGCTGATCTAGGGGGACTGTTTATTATCATAGCCTGCGTCGTACAGTTAGTGGGGTTATACCGCTATACGCGAGGGTGTTATCCGGCTGATACGCAGGATGTGCAGTTGAACTGTAGTGGTACCATAAGCCGCCTGCTATTAGCTGGAGGCGCAATTTTGTTGCTATCTGGTTTTCTGTTTGGCGTTTATTATGCCGCCACTAGTTTTGAGCAGTTGGCGGTCAGAGAGTTGGAAATATTAAAAGCCTTGGTGGGTGAGGCGGCACTCAATAACATGACGGAAGTGGCTGTGCAGTTAGGAAGCTATGGCGCTGTGATGGCGGAGCGGGGAATAAAGATTGCCGCACATGCGCATGTTAATGAGCTGGGGATACTGCTGCTTCTACTTGCCTTTGTGCAACCGTTTATCTTCCTCTCGCAAAGTTGGAAACGACGATGGGCTATTGTGATGTTGGTCGGTGCGATTGGATTGCCAGTGGCAGTGTTTTCGGAGCTAAAATTTGGGTTGCTAGCTGGAGGTGTCGCTGATACCTGTGGGCTATTAATGATTATTGCCGTTATTGCGATGATGTTCGGGGTGTTGCGCAATAGTGGCCGTACCGATGCGGCTGGAGGTGAGAAATGAGTCAGTCACGCAAACTTCTGGTGATTGCGGGATTATTGCTGGCCGTTATTGGTATGATTTATGGGTTGTGGTATGCGGTGTTTGATGAGCATCAAACGCTGGAAAGTATGGGAAGCGCGTTGGCTGATGGGTTCGTCCAGGCAGCGGATAGGAATTTGCCGAGTGCTTATGCGGCGCTGGAACAATTCAGCGCCATCAATGCTGAGTATGTACGTGAGGTGCATGCTCATTCCCATTGGATTACTCTGGGGTTGGTTCTCTTGGCGCTCGGAATGGCATTTGAGCGCGTGAGTTATACTGAGTCCATTCGCTTGGTGTTGGCCTTGGTGTTAGTCATCGGGTCGGCAGTTTTTCCTTTAGGGGTTTTGCTGCAGGCTATGTCCTTTGGCTTGCTTGCCAAGTTGATGTCCGTATTAGGCTCTATGGCAATCATTGTCAGTTTTGCGGCAATAACATTGGGGTTGCTGTTGCCTGACAAACAGGTCATAAAAGATTAACCATACAGATCCTAAGGTATTTATTTGTTATAGTAATAAAGAAATGTTGGTTTTAAGCATATTGTAATAACAGATTACCAACTTAGTAATTGTTTTAGCTGGCACTCTCTATTTACTATGTGGCTATATTTTTACCATTAAAATAAATTACAGAGATTGATGGATCTATAGGGGTTGCGGACTGAGTAGTACTCATTCTGTACAAAATAACAAGGATTCTACATCATTTGTAAATTGGGATAATAAAAGGTCGGTACTGACGTCCATTGATTTAACCGGGATTAGTTTCTTGGTCAGAGTAAGTGCGTGCAGGCAGGATCTAACTTTACCAATAAGCCGGGTACTGAAAAAGTGCTTGGAGGGAGAAAAACTTGAATCAGTTAATCAGCTCTTCGTTGAGGAAGAGGCTGTCTGCACTAGCTGTGTTGGCGGCGCTAATCCTAACCGGCTGCGAAGCCCCTTTGGTTTTAGATGGCGTAGAACAGGCTAAGCGCAACGCTGTACGTCGTTCAGATAACCTTCAATCAATGGCTTATAATGGCTCCACACTTATTGTTGTTGGTAGCAGAGGTACCGTTGCTGCGTCTTCTGATGCCGGTCTGAGTTGGACTCGCACCGAATTACCCGGCGCTCCATTCTTGATGGCAGCGGATACCTGTCCTGATAAATCCTTTGTCGCAATCGACTATCAGCATAACCTTTGGATGGCGAATGCTGAAGGTGCTGATTGGCGTGCGAAACCTATTGATACGACGGAAACACCTCAGACGGTGAGCTGTGATGCGCAAGGTCGGATTTGGGTTGTCGGCGGTTTTAGCAGCATTCTGCGGAGCGACGATCAAGGCGACAGTTGGACGGAAAATTCCTTAGGTGATGACCTTCATTTTACCTTTGTGCAGTTTGTCGATGCGGATAACGGCCTTGTGGCTGGTGAATTTGGGGTCGTTGCACGAACCAATGATGGTGGTGAAAACTGGGAAATGCTTGAGCCGATCCCCGAAGAGTTTTATCCACAAGACGCTTGGTTTCAAACCATCGATAGAGGCTGGGTTGTTGGTTTAAACGGTACCGTATATTACACGGAGGATGGCGGTAATAATTGGCAAGATCAGGATACTGGAACCAGCGAGCCCATCTATAGTATTGTCGCCATTGGCGATTCGCTTTATGCGGTAGGAGGAAATGGCCTGGTACTTACCTGTAACGCTTGTATTAGTGACCAGTCAGGTGCTTCAGGTTGGAAGCGTTTTAACCACGGATTGCCTATCCGCTTTTATTTGAGAGGTATCGCTGCGGCAGGCGATAAACTTTGGATAGCGGGTGATGCTGGCGCATTACATAGCATTACGCTGGTAGATTTAAAAAATAACAATAGCGGTCATGCGTTGGCTTTCCAGGAGGCAGAGTGAATAAGTTTACCGAAGGATTACATCGGCTTGACAAGTTTATCTTTGCTGCGCCGAAGACTACTTTATGTTTAGTGCTTGCGGCGACGATCTTTTTTGCATTTCAAATTCCTGCTGTACGTATGGTGTCGGATTTTGCGGACCTGCTGCCGCAGGAGCACCCTTATATCAAGTTGCACAATGGTATTCGCGATACCTTTGGTGGCGCCAACAATATTATTCTTTCAGTGGAAGTGGATGAAGGGACGATATTTACCAACGATACACTGGATAGGCTTCATCGCCTTACCCAGGCAGTGGACTCCATATCAAATATTAACCACAATCTGGTGTCCAGTTTAACGCACCGTAATACGCGTAAAGTTTGGTTAAACGAAGAGGGCACGGTAAAGTCGACCCCTCATTATAATCCCGGCAAAGGTGGCTATTCGGATGTCGAGTTAGACGAGATGAAGGCCGATGTCATAGCCAATCCGCGTGTTTTTGGCTTGATGGTTTCTCCGGATTTACGTTCTGCGTTGATCCGCGGAACGCTTAATGAGGGCGAGCTGGATTACGAAAAAGTATTTGATGAGTTGCAGGCGATTCGTCAAGCCGAAGCGGCACCTGGTGTCACTATCCATGCGACGGGCAACCCGGTATTGGTTGGTTGGGTTTCCAGTTATGTTGATCAGATCGTCATCATTTTCTTGTACACCATTCTTATCATGCTGGTATTGCTGATAGCTTATTTCCGTAAGGCATACGGAATTCTGTTGCCGATTATGGGCATTGTGTTGACCAGTATTTGGGGCTTAGGGATGTTGTCCTTGTTGGGCTACAATCTTGATCCTTTGATGATGGTGGTGCCCTTCCTGATCTCAGCACGGGCTATGTCGCACGGTATTCAGCTGGTAGAACGTTTTTATTATGAACTGGCCGAGTTAAAAGATAGCAGCCTGGCAGCGCGCAAGGCGTTTGAAAGTATATTCCGTCCGGGTTCGTTAGGTGTGATTTCCGATGCCATCGGGTTATTGTTGATTTCTTTGGGATCAGTCCCGATTAACGATAAATTAGCGGTTTATGCGTCGCTGTGGGCATTATCAGTCATTATCACTGTATTAATCACGGTACCGGTTTTGCTGGAGCTACTGCCACCGCCGCGTAACACTGAAATACGTCATGGTCTGTTGCGTAAAATTTTGCCACGCTTAGCGGCCAAAGTAACCAGCGGTAGAGGTGTCAGTACTATTCTGGCAGCAACTGTTGTGCTTTATATCGGTGGTGGATATTTGTCTTCTTGGGTGCAGATTGGTGAGGCGGAACCCGGCTCTCCCTTATTGTATCTGGACCATGATTACAACGTTTCGTCGAAAGCTATTAACGATGCCTTCCCTGGTTCAGAAGAGCTGTATGTTATCGGCTATACAGAAGAGAAGGCCGGGTTAAAACGACCGGATGTGCTTAAAGCGTTAGCGGATTTTCAAGCCTATATGTTAACCGACCCCGAGTTGGGCGGTGCTAAAGGTGTGCCAAATTTGGTCACGGCAGTGAACCGCATGACGCACTATGATGATCCCCGCTGGATGACTATTCCTGATGATCCCAGAGTTGCCGGTGGGTTGATGTTTATGTACATGATGTCGAGCCCGATTCCAGGTGCATTATTAGAATACCTCGACCCAGACGAGCAGAATGCAAACATGGTGTTCTATTATAAGGATCATAAGGGTGAAACCATTCGCCGTGCTATTCACATGGTTAAAGAATGGAAAAAAACCGCCGCCGCGCAGGTGGAAGGTTTTACGCTTAAGCTAGCGGGTGGGCCTATCGGTGTCACCGCAGCGATCGATGAGGCTGCTTACGAAACCAATATTGTGGTTATTCCTCTGGTGTTGGCGTTGATTTTCGGGTCTGTTACTTTTTTCTATTGGTCGCTGCACGCGGGCTGGATCATGATGTTGGCGATGTCGTTTGCGACAACGCTTTCTTATGCCTACATGGGAATTACCGGCATTGGCATTAATGTGAATACCGTGCCTATTATTGCCGTGGGTATTGGTGTGGGTATCGATTACTCCATTTACATTATGGATCGTATTCGCTCCGAAATGGAGGAGAGTGGCAATTTGGTGGATGCGGTAACTCAGGCTATTAGCACGACAGGCGTGGCGATTGGGTTTACTGCGATGACCTTGATTGGCGGCGTGATTATGTGGGTATTTTTATCTGATTTACGTTTCCAGGCGGATGCGGCGTTATTATTGATTGTAATGCTGCTGCTCAATGCTGTAGCGGCGATGATGCTGGTGCCAGCGTGGGTGTTGAAGTTCAAACCTAACTTTATTACTTCAGCTTATGTTAAGGCGTAGCTGGAAAATTCCACTGAGGAATTGCAAAGGAATATAGGAAGTTGTGGGGCTGTGTCAGTTCACGTTTTTCTATTAGGTAGTAAGTTAAAAAAAGTAGTAAGGGGCTCGATAATCACCAGTTGTAAATGCTGCTGGGAATTGTCTTAAGAGTTAAATTACAAGTACAACAGGAGGGTAACCCTATGAGAAATAGGAGAGTTTTACGCCGAAGCCTATTGGCTGGCGCCGTCGCAATGCTAGGCTTTAGCGGCGCTCAAGTATCGGCCGCTGAATCCGTCGAAACGCGGGGATTTGTGGAACATTCATCTCATGTCCGTGATGGCATCGGGTTGACACGCTTTCGTAATCGGGTGCAGTTTGAGTTTAATATGGATGCTGGAGATCGTGGTATTTTCTCTAATGTCAGCATCAACGGCACCATTCGCGCCACCTATGATGGCGTTTACGATTTAAATGATGATGAGTTTGGGGATGATTCGGGTGACTCTTTAATGTTTCCCGCGCCAGGTAATCCAGCTTTTTTTGATTATTTGAACGGAGGTGTTTCACCATTTGCGCCGCCGACCAATATCTCCTATTCGGGTACCTTTGGCCCAGGCGCCCTTGGTCTTGATGGTGCGATTCCTTTGCCAGGTCTGCCTGGTGGTACGCTAATGAATAACCCCAATGAGGGATTAAAGTTTTTAGGCGCTGATGTGCATAACAACCCCTATGGTGGCGGTGTGCTGGCTTATCCTTCCCGGCCTTGTGATGACGATTCTCGTGGCTGCCTAAACGATTATATGGATGCAGATCTAGATGAGCTACGGATGCCGGATTTTAACGATAATCTCGACTTTTTGCGTGAGCTGTATATCGACGCGACGATTCCCTTTAGCAATGGACATGAGTTAGGCGTTAGTATCGGTCGCAAGCAGGTAGTTTGGGGGCGCACGGATTTGTTCCGCGTACTGGATATCGTCAACCCGGTAGATTTTTCAGCTAATAATATTTTTGAAGAGTTGGAAGATGCTCGTATCCCAATGCTGATGCTCACCACTGAATACCGTATGGGCAGCGTTGGTGCATTTGATGACTTAAACTTCCAATTGGTATGGAAACTGGAAAAACCGCGCCCGCATAATCTTGGTCAAGGTGGTCAGCCCTACGCTATTTTGGGTGCTGGCAATCTGTTCCGTGCATTATCAAATTGCTGGGATAATGGCTGTACTTTTTGGAACTTCCCAGGCACAGGGTTAGCCGTAGATTTTCCAACCAATGTGATTGGTATCCGGGATGTTAATCGTCCTAGCGATGCCTTCAAAGAAGTTGGTTTCCGTGTTGAAGGTGTGTTAAAAGGTGTTGGCTTCTCCTTGAACGCAATGACCTATTTTTCTCAGCTACCTTCATTACGTGGTGGTGTGTTAGCGGATAATCCCTTTACGCCGTCTCCAGAAGCACAGTTCTACCCCTACAATTTCGGTTTCGATATTGAGTTCCCGCGTATTGATCTAGTTGGTGGTTCGGCTGATTTCTACGTTGAGTCCATCAAATCAGCGTTCCGAATTGAGTTGGCTTACACTTCCGGTGAAGAGTTTGCTAATACGATGGAAGAACGTCTGTTCTCAGAATCCGATGTGGTACGATGGGTCGTAGGTATAGACCGACCGACTTTTATTCCTTTCCTGAATAAAAATCGCTCAATTTTGGTTTCTGCACAGTTATTCGGTCAGCATTTGCTGGATCATGAAGAGGCCTCAGTCAACTCGGCTGGGATTCCGACCGGGCGTAAAATCGGCATGCCCGACTGGGAAAACAACTACATCTTTACGCTGTTGCTGCAAGCTAACTACATGAATGACCGTGTCACGCCGCAGATTATTACCGCTTGGGACTTCGGTGCGCGTAGCGGTGCGGTTGCGCCTACAGTCACCTGGAAACCGGATAACAATTGGGTGGTGACTGCTGGCTTCAATATTAAGTGGGGTGAAGGTGGTCGTGAATATGACGACAACTTGTCGGCCAATATTTTTGCGCCATTTACCTGTCCGCCTCCCATGTTGTTGGGTGGGGCGCCAGAATGCTTTTCGTCATTTAGTAGCTTAGGTAAAAAAGCGATTGAGCCTTTAGGCCGTTTCCGCGCTGGTCCTATCGGCAACGCTATCAACGAAGACGAATTCCAATTAACCGTTCGTTATCAGTTTTAAGTAATTAGGAGGACGTAAAGTGAAAAATTTAACGCAAGTAGTCGCGCTAAGCGGCACGCTGATGTTGGCGGGAGGGTTAAGCGCAGAGTCGTTTACCGACGCCGATATTGAAGGGTCATTTTATCCTTATAAAAATGGCACTCCCACTTATCAGGGTTATACGCCCGGTATTGAGGTAAATCAGGATAATGCTGATCAATATAAAGCGATCATGGATGAAGCCTTATACCGGTTTGTGAAAGATGGCTGGGTGACGGTAAAAACAGCGCCAACCACGGATTTTCCCTTAACAGATGACTATGTTAATGCCACACGTCAATACGCTGGTAATGTGACGGTGAATGAGAAAGGCACGTTGGATAACTATGTGGCAGGTCGTGCGTTCCCGAAAGAGCCTGACGCTAATGATCCGAAAGCGGGTTTAAAGCTGGTGTGGAACTACCAGTACGGCTTTAACTCGGGTGACTCTGAAACCATCTATCCATTTTGGTGGACCTTCAGAAACATGAACACCGGTAAAGTTGAGCGAGTGTTGAAGTTTGATTGGCATTTTATGAACTTCTCACACCGGGTGACTTTTGATCCGAAGCCAAAGTTCGACAATAACCCATCTGAAATCTATCGCGGCATCTATTCCTTCGTGAAAGAACCTTACGATTTGGCTAACACGCAATTATTGATTCACCGCTATGAAGATGACACTAAGCGCGATAACGCTTGGTTGTACCTCGGCTTTCAGCGCCGTGTGCGTCGCTTGGCTACCGGTCAAATCACTGACGCCTTCCTGGGTACTGATCTTATGATCGAGGACTTCGAGGGCTATAATGGCCGAGTCTCTGATTATAACTGGGAATATGGCGGTACTCGTGACTTGTTATTGCCGTTTTACTACCACAACCAGTTAGAGCAGGTTTCCGATGAACCGGCTGATGACCCTGATGGCTTCCGTTTCGTGGCTGCGCATGGCAAAGGTGATTGTTTCCCTAACGTGACTTATCAGTTGCGCAAGACGTTCACGTTGATCGGCACGCCTAAGGACCCTAATCACCCGCTAAGCAAGCGAGTGATTAACCTGGATGCGCAAACCATGACCATGGCTACTTTGGTGGTTTATGACCGTAAAGGCGATATGTGGCGCTGGTTCCCCATTGGTAAGTCACATTCCGATTATCACCTAGCCGCTAACAAAGGCAAAGGTGTGGCGTTGGATGACTTTGCGGTACTGCTGGATGTGCAGGCAAAACACTGTACTACTCTGCAATTCAAGAGTTTGATTACGGATGAGCAAAACCAACCAAGTTTGTTTTCAGTACAGAACTTGAGAAAAGCCGGACGCTAATAGCTTAAGATGTTATACAAGGGCAGCCCGCCTCCTCCTGGTGCTTCATCACCTATCAGGGCTGCCCTTTTTTATCCCCGTCATGCAACCAAAGATAGTAACCAAATTTGTAACAGAAGCGCTGAAGGCATCCCGATAAAGAAAGAGTAGGTAGATAGTTTTGTGACGAAGTCTAGGCTGCTTATGGTGTTTTCTAATAAAGAGTGCAATTTTACAAAAGTATTGTAATAACAGATTACTAACTTGGTAATTGTTAACCTGTCAATTCGTATTTAGGATAGAATCCTAATGGGCAAACGAATTCCCGGGTTATCCCATTCCCTGAAAAAATTGGGCGATTCTTATTTCGATTAAGCGCATACTGATTGTCATATTGGCTGGTATGAATCGATTCTTGCCTGACAACCGCAAAACGATAATGTGATCGGAGGATATAAATGAGCACCCGTATATTAAGCGATTTCAATTTGCTTATCCCGTCGACGGTAGATGAAGCGTTGGATATTCTTGACCGTTTGCGCGATAAAGTCACTGTTATCTCTGGTGGCACCGACGTGCTAGTGGCAATGAAGTTTAATTTTGAAAATGAAAATGCAATGAGTTTAGCCAAACTCTCAGGTTTGGATGGGTTGTCATTTGATGCGCAGAAAGGGTTGCGTGTCGGTTCTAAAACAACTATCGCTCAATTATTGGATTCCCCCGATGTTAAAAAATATTATCCAGCGATTTGGGAGGCAGCGGTAACATTTGCTACACCTCAAATTCGTAATACGGCTACCTTGGTGGGAAATTTATTGAGAGGTTCACCCGCTGGAGATGGCAGTTGTGCCGTTTATGCTTTAGGCGGCTCTCTGGTATTTACTAGCAAAGAAGGTGAACGCGAAGTTGATATCGATGATCTATGGGTTGGCTACGCTACCACTGCACGTAAACCAAATGAGTTGGCGCTTGAGCTTAGAATTCCGGCACCGAGTGCCGGTAACATCAATGCTTTTAAACGCTTGACGCGAGTGAATGAGGATTTGGCGAAGTTGAATGTGGCCGTCAGCATGACCATGAAGGGTAATGTTTGCGAAGATGCGCGAGTGGCTATGGGCTGCGTTGCGGCGACGCTAGTTCGTTTAAAGCAGGCAGAAGCCCTGCTCAAAGGTGCTGAAATTAATGATGAGTCGTTGGCGAAAGTGATGAGCGCGGTAGAGGCAGAAATTACCCCGATCGACGATCAGCGCTCAACTGCCGAATATCGAAAAATGGTGTCAGGTGTTATTGTTAAGCGCACCATTGAACAAGCACGTCAACGCGCGTAACTAGAGTTGAGGATTAAGCGATGAATAAATTAGCAGTTAACTTAAAGGTTAATGGTCGAGATTACGACCTGAGCGTGGCGTCAAATAAAACGCTATTAGAAGTTTTACGGGATCAGCTAGATTTGCCAGATACCAAGTACGGGTGTGGTACTGGCGAGTGTGGTGCCTGCACGGTTTTGATTGATGGCAAAGTTATTAATTCCTGTTTAACTTTGGCAGCGGCAGCGGATGGCAAAGCGATCACCACCGCAATAGGTCTAGAAAAAGATGGCCAGTTGCATCCAGTACAAAAAGCTTTTGTTGAGGAAACAGCGGTTCAGTGTGGCTACTGTATTCCTGGCATGGTGATTAAGACAGTTGGGTTGCTTGAACAATCCCCGGACCCAAGTGAGGCGGAAATACGTCACTGGTTAGAGGGTAATATCTGTCGTTGTACTGGCTATGAAAAAATCGTTGCTGCTGTGAAATCAGCGAGCAAAAAAATGACCAATGCCGGTGTTAAGGCAGTCGGTTAACGGAGGATTAGAGATGGGTGAATTTAAATCAGTTGGTAAGAATGTAACGCGAGTTGATATTCGCGCGAAGGTAACCGGTCGTGCAAAATATGCCGGAGATATCGATATGCCTGGCATGGTTTACGGCAAAATCATTCGCTGTCTGGAGTATGCTCATGCGAAAGTGAAGAGCATTGATTTTTCCGAAGCTAAGAAGATGCCTGGCGTCATTAAAACGCTGGGCCCAGAGGATGTCACAGCTAAAACCTATAACCAATCGGTTATCGATCTGATGGCTTCCGAGCAGGAAGCTAAGTGGATGGGTGATATCGAAGAGCAAAATATCTTCACCAAGCACGTAAAATTCTATGGTGATGGCATTGGCGCGATTATTGCCGAAACTGAAGAACAGGCGGAACGTGCAGCGGCGAAAGTTAAGGTTGAGTATGAAGCACTACCGGTTTATTTGACCCCAGAGCAGTCATCAGCACCCGATGCAATCCAGTTTGTAGAGGGCAAGCCGGGTAATCGAGCTTTTCAGTTGCCAGCAGAAATGTTTCCAAACAACTGTTTAGGCTGGGGTGATGTCGATGAAGCTTTTAAAGAGGCGGATGTGGTTGTCGAAGATCGATTCTACACGCCGAAGCAAAAGCAGTGTCAAATGGAGCCCAATAACTATATTGCGCTTTATGATGACGAAGGCCGACTCAATTGCTGGTCCTCCTGTCAAATGCCGAAACTGGCGCACGTCAAGTTAGCACGTTTATTTGAAATGCCCATGTCACGAGTTAAGTTCAATCAAACCGTTGTCGGTGGTGGTTTTGGCGCGCGCTTGGGTTTGGTCATGGAGCCCGAAGTGTGTGCGTTAGCAATTGCAGTACCCGGGCGCCCGGTAAAACTGTTGCAGCCTCGTGAAGAAGATTGGCTGAGCTCACCAAGTCGTCATCCATCAGATTATTGGATGAAAATGGGTTTTAAGAAAGATGGTACACCCGTAGCGATAGACGCCATCAGCAAGAACTTTAAAGGTGGATACTATCTCGACGGTTCTGCGCTGGCGAGTACGACGGGCTTCTGGTTGCAGGGCATGTACAAGGTCGAAAACCTACGTTATCGTGGTGAATCCTATTTTACCAACCAGCCGGTGTGCGGTGCCTATCGTGGTTACGGTAACCCGCAAACTAACTTTGTGCTAGAGCAGCTGGTTGATCGCGCCTGTAATGAATTGAATGTTGATCCGCTCGAGTGGCGTAAAAAGTGGCACAAAACAGTTGGTGATAACAGCTGGATTGGCTTTACCCAATATAGTAGCTGTGCGTTGGATGAATGTTTGGATAAAGGTGCAGAAGCGATCGGCTGGAAAGAAAAGCGCGCCAAGTATGCGAATCAAACTGGCGTCAAGCGTCGTGGTATTGGTCTGTCGGTAGGACAGCATACCAGTGGCGCGGCACCGATGATATTGGAGCATACGACCTGTACCGTACGTTTAAATGAAGATGCGTCGGCAGAATTACTGCTGGCCTGTTCTGATTTGGGGCAAGGGTCGCACACTACTTTACGTCAAATCGCCGCTGAATCTTTGGGTTTCCCGATTGATGACGTACACCTTGATGTTGGTGATTCTGACGCCAATGGTTTTGATATTGGTGCGCACGCGAGTCGAACGCTCTATGTTGGTGGTAACGCCGTCAAGCAGGCATGTGAAGACGCACGACGTCAGTTGTTTGAGCGTGCCGCGAAAAAGCTGGAAGCGAATGTCGATGATTTAGATATTAACGATGAGAAGGAAATTTTCGTTAAAGGTTCGCCGAGCAAATCTATTTCTGCCAAAGAAATATGCGAAACCGGCGTTTATAATTTCGTCGACCATTTAACTGGCGAACGTAATGGGGAAATCGGCCAAATTCAAAGTTATGTCAGCTATATGCCGGATCATAACTCGCCGCCATTCTTCTGTACCTTTGTTGAGGTTGAGGTAGATATGGAAACCGGCGAAGTGAAGGTGTTGGAGCTGGTCAGTGCTCATGATATCGGTCGTGCCATTCACCCGGCGATCTGTGAGGGTCAAATGGAGGGCGGTGCACAGCAAGGTTTGGGCATGGCGTTGACGGAGGAAATTTATTTCGACGTCGATGGTAAGGTAAAAAATAACAGCTTTACGGATTACAAGATGTTAGGTTCTTCGGATATGCCGAAAATGACCAATATTCTGGTTGAAAATCCCGATCCTTATGGGCCTTTTGGGGCTAAGAGTGTGGGGGAGGCTGGCTTGGTTACTCCAGTTGGTGCGGTCGCTAATGCGATTTACCAAGCGACTGGCATCCAGTTTACCCAAGGACCTATTACACCAGAGAAAATCCTTAAGGCTATCAGAGAAAAGGCAGCTACTGCCTAGCTTAAATAGGGCTTAGCGGCTCGAACCGGAAAAACTCCCCGTACGGTTGCGGGGAGTTTTCCATCCTTTCCCCAGTTCTGTTGTCCAATCTGATACCCGTTCCTTTGTTTTAAACATAGCTGGCATTTCGCCGTAACGCTGGTAATAATAACCTCAGATTTTTTCATTGAGTGAATGACGATGGATGATACCCTTACTAAATATGATAGTGGCGCAGGCTTACCAGATGAGTTGGTCACGCTTAAGCAATGGCTTGAAGAAGGTCGTCAGGTAGCATTGGCTACAGTGGTGCAAACCTGGGGATCTTCGCCTCGCTCTACTGGTAGTCATTTGGTGATTGATACACAGTCAAATTTTGTCGGATCAGTTTCAGGTGGTTGTATAGAGGGCGCCGTTGTTGCTGAAGCGCTTGAGGTTATTGCCGAAGGCAAGCCTAAACTGCTTGAATTCGGCGTGAGTAACGAAGAAGCTTGGGAGGTAGGTCTAACCTGCGGCGGGGCAATCCAGATTTATGTGGAGCCATTGCAATGAATACAGCAATTTTCGCACGGCTTTTTCAAGATCGAGAAAATAAACATCCGGTTGCTTTGGTGACGAGACTGCGAGATGGCTTGCAGACGCTTCTTTATCAAAACCGTGAACCCTTTGGACATTTAGTTTTAACTGCCGAACAAAGTCAGCAGGCAAAAGACATGCTGCACAGCGGGCGTAGTGGAAAAATAGCTGGTCCTGAGGACGAACTCTTTGTGCGGAGCTACGTACCTGATTACCGACTACTCATTGTGGGCGCAGTTCATATAGCACAAAAACTTGCGATATTAGCCATGGAGGTCGGTTATCAAGTTAGTGTGATCGATCCTCGCCGCGCCTTTGCCACTACTGAAAGATTCCCTGGTGTCGATTTACTTTGCGAATGGCCGGATGAAGCCTTTGAGCGGTTGCAGCCGGATAGTCAAACGGCGGTAGTGACACTCACGCATGATCCAAAAATTGATGACCCGGCCATTATCGAGGCGCTGAACAGCGATGCCTTTTATATTGGTTGCTTGGGCAGCACGCGAACCCATGCCAAGCGTGTTGAACGATTAACTGAACTCGGTTTGGCAGAGCAATTGGATCGTATTTGTGCTCCGGTAGGCATTAACTTAGGAGGACGTTCCCCCGCAGAAGTCGCGGTTGCTACTTTGGCACAGATTATCCAGGCGCGCTACGCGAGGAAGGGCTAGTGATTTTTGCACAGTATAAACGTGTAGAGGCGCTGGGTGTTATTCTTGCACATACCTTGCGTTTAGACGCTGTCACACTTAAAAAAGGTACTGAACTAAACGCTGAACATCTGTTGCTGCTTGAGCAGGCCAAGGTTGAATTTGTGACCGGAGTGCGTTTGGAGCCCGGTGATGTGGACGAAGATACTGCGGCTGAGCAGATTGCAAAACAATTAGCGGGGCTCCATTTAAATATAGGTAAGCCGATTGCCGGGCGCTGTAATCTGTACGCGAAACAGCATGGCTTAACGCAAATAGATAGTGCAAAAATCAACGCGATTAACCTGTCTGATGGTGCGATTGCAATCGCAACTTTGCCCAATAGTGCCGAGGCGCATGCCGATCAGGCGGTGGCTTCAATCAAAATTATTCCCTTTGCGGTTTCAGAGCGTCTGCTTGAACATTGCCTAAATATTTTGGCAGATGAGAAACCGGCAATCGAAGTGATGCCATTTCAGCCTCACCATGGCGCTCTTATTTTAACTAAATCGGCTGCCCTGAAAGAGTCTGTGCTTGATTCGACCTTTGAGGTCACGCAAGGGCGTATGCGCGCTTATGACAGTCAGGTGGTTTTTCATCAGCGTTGCGAGCATAAAATTGATGAAATTAGTGCAGCGCTTAAGCAGGCACTCACTCAAGGTTGTAACCCGATTATGGTTTGCGGTGCTGGAATTACGGTTGATATTGGCGATGTGATCCCAACCGCTATCAAAGAGTGTGGCGGCGAGATTGTCCAGTTTGGAATGCCAGTTGAGCCGGGTAATATGCTGCTTCTCGCGAAACTCGGCAAGACGAATATTATTAATCTCCCGGGCTGTAGTCGTTCACCTAAGCTCAATGGCTTGGACTGGGTATTACAGCGTATTCTTGCGGGTATTGAGGTTAAACCAGAGCATATTATGGCGATGGGTGTCGGTGGTCTCATTAAAGATGTTGCCCACTCGGAGCGACGGCATCGTCGGGCAGTTCAGCCTAAACATCAGAGCAAGCCCCGAATTGCGGCGATTATACTTGCCGCTGGTAGTTCCCGGCGCATGGGCGAACAAAATAAATTGCTGTCTCAGGTCAAAGGTGTGCCGATGGTAGTCAGTGTTGCTAATGCGGCACTAGCGTCCAATGTTGAATCCATCACCTTAGTGACGGGGCATGAATCCGAAGCGCTGGAAACTTTGTTGGCTGGGCGTAATTTGAAATTCGTGCATAATCCTGATTATAACTCAGGTATTGCTAGCTCAGTAAAAATAGGTATTGCAAGTCTGTCTGATGAGGTTGATGGCGCGATAGTGCTACTTGGTGATATGCCTTTCGTCACCAAATCACAAATTAATGAACTTATTGCAGAATTTGATCCGGTATTGGAGCGTGATATCGTGATGCCGGTTAAGGATGGTCGTCGCGGCAATCCAGTGCTCTGGTCGCGACGTTATTTTCCTGCGATGCAGAAATTGACTGGTGACACTGGCGCCAAAACGATTTTAAAAGAATACGCTGCCAACGTCTGGGAAGTGCCCATCAGTGATGAGTCCATCTTCGCCGATATTGATACACAGGAAGAGCTGGATCTTGTTAATGCAGCAGGATAAGAAAGAATGAAGTTTAATATTTTCGATATCCGCCGCCAGTTCCCTATTCTCGGTCGAGAAGTAAATGGCTACCCCCTGTGTTACCTTGACAATGCGGCGACTACTTTTTCGCCCACTGTGGTGCTGGATAAGGTGCGTGAATTTGAAACCGGTTACCGTGCAAACGTGGCGCGCGGGGTACATCGTTTGGCATCTGAAGCCACTGATGCTTACGAGTCGGCTCGGGCTAGTGTGGCCAAATATATTAACGCAAAAGATGTCAATGAAGTTGTTTTTACCTCGGGCACGACAGGCTCGATTAATCAACTTGCCTTTGGCCTGGAGGGCAGCATCAATCCGGGTGATGAAATCTTAGTCTCTACGCTGGAGCATCACAGTAATTTTGTGCCCTGGCAAATGCTCTGTCAAAGAACTGGTGCAACACTCAGGCTTATCCCGGTCAGCTCAGAGGGTATATTGGATTTATCTGCAATAGGTGAGTTGGTTGGAGAGCGATGTCGTATTATTGCGGTCACACAAGTATCCAATGTCACAGGAGATATTTCGGAGCTACGAACAATTTCGGCGGCTGCCAAACGCGTTGGTGCCAAATTGGTGGTGGATGGTGCGCAGGCGGTGCCGCATGGGCCGGTAGATGTACAGGCGCTGGATATCGACTTTTACGCTTTTTCCGGACATAAATGCTATGGACCTACCGGAGTAGGGGTATTATGGGGGAAATCTGAATGGCTGGAGCAGCTACCGGAGTTTATGGTGGGTGGTGGAATGGTGGAACGGGTAACGGTTTCTGGTACCACCTTTTTGACGTCAAATCAGCGTTTAGAGGCGGGCACGCCACCTATTGCTCAAGCCATCGGGTTAGGTGCTGCTGTGGAGTGGCTAGAACAATTGCCCTGGGGCGAAATCCGAGAGCATGAAGCTAGGCTGATGAACCAATTATTTCGGGATCTAAATACCATTTCTGGGTTACGTACGATAGGCTCTGATTTGAATCAGCCAAGAATGCCTATAATTTCCTTTGATATTGAAGGTTGCCACCCTCATGATATTTGCCATATTGCTGATCAATATGGAGTTGCGTTGCGTGGTGGACACCATTGCGCGCAGCCATTGATGGATGCAGTCGGTGTGATGGCGACCACTCGTGCCAGCATGGCGGTTTTTACCAGTCAAGAGGATATTGAGACCTTAGTTGTGGCGCTACATAAGGTAGTTGAGGTGCTGAGATGAGTGGCAATATTTACCATGAAGACATCAAGGCGCTTGCTAATATTCCGGTAGCTGAACAAAAGCTAGAGCAGCCGGATTGTAAAGTTACCTTAGATAATCCGCTATGCGGTGATCGCGTCACTGTTGCTTTGAACCTGAAGGATGGGTGTGTTATTGCGCTAACGCACCAGGTAAAAGGCTGTTTGCTTTGTCGGGCATCTGCGAACGCGATTGCCCAAGCGGTTGTTGGAGCCTCCGCCACCGACCTAGAGATGGTTGTCGATGGTTTACAACATATGCTCAAAGGCGAGCAGGTTGAAAACTGGCCAGTTCCCGGTTGGGAATCGTTGGCTTTATTTCAGCCAGTGGCGGCTTACAAAAGCCGCCATGACTGCGTTTTATTGCCCTTTAAAGCGATAATGCAAGCTCTTTCCTAAGCCCGTGGGTGCGCAGATGCGATGCTTGAGGCGTGGTCATACAAGCCGGCGATGATATTTAGTATTTTTGAGGCGACGACTACATCTGTATCGAAATCCTTAATTGAATCTGTCAGGTTCAGCAGTAAATCCCGACGGAATTCCGCGAATTGATCACTGATCTGCTTGCCTTTTCCGGTAATAGTGTAGGTCGCTGAGCGCTTACTGTCACGCTTGTCGGAGCGTTTAATCAGTTGCGCGGTATTGAGTTTACGCAATGAATATTGCAAATTTGAGATATCATCACGATTCATCAAGCGTGCGATATCGGAAATACTTTTAGGGCGATTATGCATACGAATGATATGTAGTACCGCGTTTTCCATAGCGGACAGCCCCCCTTCGAGGCAGCAGGCTAAGCAATCTTTTTGCCAGCGATCAAATGCGGCAGCGGCGCGAATAATGGCAAACTCGAAGTCGGTGAATTTGATTTCGCGGTCATTAGTAGCTAGGTGCCATTCTTTCTGCAAATGCGCCCCGGTTGTTTTTGTTTTGGTTGTCAAAGTAGTTTTCTCCGATTGATGGGACGTTTTTGTCCAGACTTTGCGTAGTGTTTGAGCACTTTCAAGTAGACCTATTTTAGATATAAAAACTAGCGAATTATTTTTGTTCTGAGTTAGGCGTATCCGTAGGTTATTTTTACCGGTACTTGGCAGCGATTATAAAATGGTGAGTGAGAAAGTGTAACAGTTAGGGCCTGCTTTTCCATAAAAACAGCGTATTCTGAGCTAGATTCATTGACTGGTAAAACCAAATTTTGGTTTGTTTCTTTTTGGTAGCAGCAGTAGTACACTTACTTGCCATATCCCTAGAAGGTGGTGAATATATTCAAATGTTCATTGCCGTTATGATTTTTGAGTTGTCTATTTTTATCAAAGTGGAGAGTTCAATAGTGTCTTTATCCGCGATTCTCAACCTAAAATTAATCCTATTCTTATTTAATGTATTTTATATGGGATAAAATTGGCAATTGATCCAGTTTATTCAGAGTGTTAGGGTTTACATTTATTAAATTAATTGTTAAATTTACAGTTAATTTAGCTATAACTATAAAAAATTACAGTTCTGTCTCAAAATTTCTTAATTAATTCCTAAAATTCGCGAGGAACAGTGATGACAAATCCATCCCCGACCGCAAATTCGCTCAAGTCAGGACGCTGGGTGCGTTCTACTTGTAAGATGTGTCTGCATTCTTGCTCTAACATAATTCACGTTACTGATGACGGAATTATTAACAAAATCGAAGGTGACCCGACCAATCCTTCCAATAACGGCAAGCTTTGCCCTAAGGGTAATTCTGCCATTATGCGCCATTATGACCCAAAGCGTTTCAAAGAGCCGTTGAAGCGCACCAATCCTGAGAAAGGGCCAGGGGTCGACCCGAAATGGGTGCCTATTAGCTGGGATGAGGCATTTGAAATTACGGCCAGGGAAATTAAGAAATCACTGGATGAGGATCCACGAAAAATTTTGCCGTCTCTGGAAGACTTCCAAAAGATGCATATCTGGTTTTGGCCGTTGGCGATTGGCTGCCATAACTTTTATCAGTCTGGCGGCACCATGTGCGGTGGCGCCTATCACCCGATGAACGGTTATATCCATTCATCTTTTGGTTGCGCGAATGATGCCAAGTACTGTAACTATTGGATCAATAATGGTACGGGCGACGGTTTTTCTTCTCACCTGCACGCAGCGGCACAGTCCAACTGGGTCGCAAAAGCTCGTATTGATCGTGGCATGCGCGTAGTTTCTGTTGAGCCACGTTTGTCTATTGGTTCTGCGAAAGCAGATGAGTGGGTACCGATTCGTCCTGCGACGGATAGACACTTTGCAATGGGCATGTCGCATGTCTTGGTGAACGAAGGCCTATGTGATTTTGTTTTCCTGAGGAAAGATACTAATGCACCCTATCTGGTCGGCCCGGATGGGTACTTCGTCAGGGATGATAATAAGCAGATTTATGTTTGGGATAGTAAAGACGATTGCGCTAAGTTGTGGAACGACCCCACACTGGCGAGTGAAAATCTTGCCCTGGAAGGTAATTACACTGTTAATGGTGTCGCCTGTCGTCCGGCATTCCAGGTTTATAAAGATATTTTGGCAGACTGTTCACCTGAAGAAATGGAAAAAGTGACTACTGTGCCGGCGGATACGATTCGTCGTATAGCCAGAGAGTTCGCAAAGGCGGCACAGATTGGTACTAACATTACCATTGAAGACGGACGCACCATTCCCCTCCGGCCAGCTGCATACAATTATTATCGCGGTGCCCAGGGCCGTAAGTTGGGTGCGCAGACAAATCAGGCCTTCAAACTGGTCAACATATTGATTGGAAATATTGACACCCCGGGAGGTCATATGGGGGTCACTATTGATGATGGCCAAGTTGATAATAACCATGTAGCCATGGGTGAATGCGGTCAGTTATTGGGTACGCCTCACCAGCTCGGTCATATGCCGGAGTTTGCCTATCCAACTAACGAATATCATTTGGCGTCGCACTTCCCGAATGGGGTTAACGCACCTCACTTAAATTTGTTGGTGCATCAGAACCGGGAGTATTTTGGTGTTGAATTTACCCCGGATGTCATAGTGAACTGTCACTCTAACCCGGTTTGGTCAATTCAAGGGCCGAGAGAAAAGTGGATACAATTCTTGAAGGAGATGCGTTTTATCGTTTGTGTTGATGTTGTGCCAAATGAAATGACGGATTTCGCCGATGTTATCCTACCTTCCAGCGATGTGCTTGAAACCTGGAACTGTACCATGATCGAGCCGCCGCATACGGAAGGCCAATGTTTCCGCCAGCCAGTCACAGAACCGATCTACAACACCAAGAGCGAAGAGGAAATTTTCTATGAACTCTCCGAACGTCTGGGTGTGTTAGAAGCTTACAACAGCGTTATTAATATGATTCTTGGTTTTGAGCAGAAGCCGGAGCTTAAGTTAGACCTGGATAAAAAATACACTGATCGTGAAATTGCGCGCCGCAAAGGCTTACTGTGGAATGGTAAAGATATCGACTGGTATATGGAGCATGGTCACTCAGTAACAGAGCGTCGCCTCGACAAATGGTATCGTCCTTGGGAAGGTATGCGTTTGAACTTCTATATCGAAGATATGCTGAAAGAGCGTGACGGACTGAAGGCCAAAATGGAAGCGATGAAGACGCCTTATATTAAGGATTGGCCGTTTGAAGATTTCCAACCGTTACCGACCGCCCGATTGGATACGCTGCACACCTTGCCAGAGGAATACAATCTTTACGCGATAACTTTTAAGGATATTCAGCTGAACTTTGGGGAAAGTTTAAGTAATCCCTGGATTCGAGATATCGTCTTCCGCGACCCAGTTCACACTGGTTTGCTGATTAACACGGCAACTGCAGCGAAAATGGGATTGGCTGCCGGGGATGTTGTGAAAGTAGAGTCGCCATACGGACATCTCTATGGTCGCCTAGCAACGACGGAGGGCATGCACCCTGAAACCATTGGTGTATCGAATGCGTTGTCTCGAACTAAGAGCGAAAATACCTATGTCGCCATGTCTGGTGGGCATTTTAACGATATGCTGCCTTATGATATGGCAAACACTGACGCTGCAAGTGGGCAACCGGAAACCACGACAAAGGTTAAATTGACGAAACTGGATGACTGGCCGGATTTCCTCAAGCAAGGTGGGTCCATCTACGATTTCGTGCAAGAACTAGAAACTGCAAAAGGCAAAGGGGAGCATCACTAATGAAACGAGGTATGGTCTTTGATTTGCGTCGTTGCATTGGCTGTAATGCCTGTGTAGTGGCCTGTAAACAGGAAAATTCGTTACCCGATGGGGTATTTTTCACTAAAACGTTGAGTGAAGAATACGGTGTTTATCCTGCGGCTAATCGAGTTTATATCCCAACACTCTGTAACCATTGTGAGGATGCTCCTTGTGAGAAAGTCTGTCCCAGTGGCGCAACCTATACACGCGATGATGGTATCGTCATGGTGGACGATGCCTTATGTATTGGTTGTGGTACCTGTGCGGTAGCCTGCCCTTACGATCAGCGCACGCAGATGGATGCGGATAACCTAAAAAATGGTATGTATGGCGGTGGTAATCTGACCGATTTTGAAAAGCAAGGCTATGGTCGTTGGACGCCGGGCACCGTTACTAAGTGTGACTTCTGTAGTCAGCGTGTCGATGCTGGCCTGGAGCCAGCCTGTGTGGTGACTTGCCCCACAGATGCGCGAATATTTGGTGATCTGGATGACCCGAATTCTGCTCCGAACAAACTCATCAGGGAGCGCGGAGGCATGCCAGCCCTCTCTGATAAAAACACTAAACCTAAAGTCTATTACGTGGATTAATTCGTAGTACCTGTATAGACACAAGACCATTAATTTATCGACTTGGTAACTATCATGGCAAATGAAAATATTATCGTAGGTGATACCTTTAAAGTAGGGTATCGATTCCAACGTTACTGGGACACCTCCATGGCTGCTGCTTTTTTCTGCTGCGAACTGGGGGCGGGGCTGTTTATGTTGTCTCAGTATTTTGGGTTTAAGCTGGGGATGCTGGTTGGATTAGTGTTCGCCGGTGTCGGCAAACCTTATTTCCATCTAGCACACATGGGAGTCCCTTCCAGAGCATGGCGTGCGATGCTGAGGCCGGATCGGTCCTGGATTAGCCGCGGCCTGATTGCAATTATGTTATTTGTGGGGGCTGGAGTAGCCTACCTGTTACAGCTGGAATATGGATTGTTAACCGCCATTTTTGGCGAGACGCTTGGTAGTTTCTTTACCGAATTAGCACGGATATTAGCTTTTGTTGCTGGCGTGGTGGTGATGGCATATCAAGGTTTTGCGATGGCGCACTCCAGCGCTTTCGCATTATGGAATACGGGTTTAATGCCAATTAGTAGTGTGTCTTATGCGATAACTACTGGGTTGGCGGCCTTGCTTGTGCTAGGTTGGGACGGATTTCTTGCACAACAGCCAGGGGTAAGACAACTGCTAGTGAACTTTACCCTGCTCATGTTGCTAGTTGATTTGGCAATAATTATGAGTTTGTTGCACGGCGCATATCACGGCACAACTGGTGGCCGCCAATCTGTAGGTTTATTGGTGAAAGGGGTTTACTCCCAAGCCTTTATTGGCCTGGTGATGGGAGTGGGTATCGCAGTTCCTGCGTTGCTGTTGTGGCTGGGTGGAACGAGTTATCTGCTGGTTGTTTTGGCCGCATTAGCCATTTTAGCTGGCTTCTTTACCTATCGTGTTTTAGTATTTAAAGCAGCTTTATACGAACCGATTCTTAGTTTTAAACCAAGAACGGCTAGCCTTTAAACTTTTTGTCCACAGCCCCGTCACGGAGCTGTGGACACTCCCCGATAGCGGTCGATCCCGTTTCGGGTATCCGCTTATGAAAAATCATCCTTCTACCGAGAAAAACCTCTCATGCCCAGTGCCTCGGCGGGGCGTACATCTTGTATCCGCATTCCATATTCCAAAACCGGGCGAGCCAGCGATTAAAGAACTTTGTCAGGTGGTTGAGGAAGATGCATTAACTATTGATATTGAAGGTATTGGTAAATATACCCTGATGTGGACACCAACAGAGAAGGTTGATGGTGCTATCGGTTTTACAGATGTTGATGGAATTTTAGGTGAATCAGAAAACCCTGAAGCTTTGGCGTTGGCGGCGGGTTTTGCCTTTACAGAAGGCATTATAAGCGGTCTTGACGATATCAAAACCATGGCGGTGTGTCCGGATGAACCGGAAGTAGTTCAAATGCAGTTAACCAATCCAGAAGCTGCCGTTGTACGCCGCCGTGATGTCATCATTACGAGCTCCTGCGGTATTTGTGGAAAACGCGATATTGTTGAAAATAATGCTTACGGATTGTCGAACGTTACCGATGAAATGCGCATGGGCTCGGAAGGCTTTGCCAAGTTGATGGAACAAATGAAACAAGGACAAGAGATATTCCAACATACCGGTGGCAGTCATGCGGCGGCAATTTTTTCGGCGGAAGGGCAAATCTATTCGGTGGCGGAAGACTTGGGTCGTCACAATGCTTTAGATAAGGTCATTGGCCGGCATTTGCTCGAAAACAAAAGCTTCAAACGCTGTGGTGTCCTGTTATCGAGTCGATTGAGTTTGGAAATGGCGGTTAAGGCGGTGCGCTCAGGTTTGGAAGTGATTGCCGCTGTGAGTGCCCCTACTTCCCTGGCGATAGATGTTGCTGAGCGGTTCGGAGTGACGCTCTGTGGTTTTGTCCGTGGTGAGCGTGCAACTGTGTTCACACACCCGCATCGTATTATCAATAACTTAGATTGTATCGACGCGTAGCCTGGCGCGCAAACTTCCCAGCATCCTAAAACTATTCTTTGCCGTCATTCGCGACGTCATGCAGAGTCCTGTTAAAAGAAGATTAGTAATGATAAATATTACTATTTTAGTTAAAGACTGTGCTAGATTACACCCTGTTTTAAGGTTACATATCTCTCAAGCTCAATCTAGGAACTAGGAGGTAATTAAATAATGGCGGCGCAAGAACCGACAAATTTGGGCGAACTATTGAAAAAATGGCGCTCGATGCGCAATTTAAGTCAATTAGATTTGGCGGTGCGCGCGGAAACTTCGGCACGACACCTGAGCTTTATTGAAACAGGCCGCGGTCGACCTAGCAAAGGCTTGTTGCTACGGTTAGCAGATGTCTTAGAGATTCCCTTGCGAGCCCGTAATGCGTTGTTAGAATCGGCAGGCTTCGCTTCCTGTTATAGCGAAACAGGGCTCTCCGAGCCTGAAATGGAGCAGGTGCGTAAAACCTTAGAGTTTATCTGCCGAGCGACAGAGCCTTATCCCGTGATGATTATCGACCGCTATTGGAATATTCTGATGGCTAATGAAGCGATGCAGCGAATTACAGAAATTTTTATTGATGATAAGAGCATGCTCGACCAGGCGGGAATTAATCTCATGCGCTTGGTACTACATCCAAGGGGGTGGAGAAAACACATTGAAAATATTGTTGAATTTGAGCTTTATATGGCCAGTCGTGTTTCGCGCGCGCTTAATTCTGATCCGCAGGATAAAAAGATGCGAGCACTTTGGGATGAAATTTGTACTTATCCGGATGAAAATGAAACGGCTTCAGCGCAGTCTTGGAATGGCCTGCCGCAGTTGCTCAAACCTATCCATTTAAAAAATGATGAATTGGAATTAAAGCTATTTACAACGATTGCCACTCTAGGAGCACCACAGGATATCACCTTGCAGGAGCTTAGAATTGAGTGTGGTTTTCCTGTGGATGAGCATTCTGAACGCTGCTTGCAGAAATTACGCTCCTCACATAAAAAGAATAAAGCTGGTGGGGGTGTGGAAGCAAAACCGTTAGGTATTTCGTCGATATCAGGGACACGGCTTTAGTGCTTGCTTGGGTCAATGTAGTCTTCTGCGCCGTAGCTAGCCCTTCAGATAAAGTGCTGTTTGCACGATATGTTTAGCTGTCTTGGGGGTTGAGGTTGGTGGTAATCTTATGCAGTGTTTTGATGGTGGTTTCCAGGTCTTTAATTTTGGTGCCGTCAAGGGCCTGATGGAGCACCTTTTGAGCTATTGGAACAATAAGGTCCCGAATGTCCTTGCCCTTTTTTGTCAGTCTAACTAAATAAGCACGGCGGTCATTACCGCATGTCTGTTTTTCTACTAATCCTTTAGTCATCAGATGGGTTAACATCCTCGTAACCGCCGGTCGGTCCTTATAGGTTAGTTCCGCGAGCATACGCTGATTGAGCGTCGGATGGGTTGCTAGTCGATTGAGTATCGCGAACTCTTGAGGGGTAATATCAAAACCAGCATTTTTGATATTTTTGGCGATTGACTTGCGGATAGCGTAAGCGGTTTGGCTGATCACAAAGCCAGGAACTCTATCGTAATCTTCGAAGCAGGTAAAGCTCCTTAAATCATTCGTTTCTGAGGCGCTCTTATCCAATATTTTGATCCCTTAGGTCTGATCGCTTTATGCTTTTTCTTGTTCGGATAAGCTAAGCATAAGCTTCTTAATTCCCTGTTTCAACTCTACCGTATCGAGCCTATGTTACTTTGTCTTTGCGTTCATATTGTGACTTTTATCATGAACAAGGCAGTTAAGAATATATTGTAAGAATAAAACAATAGTTGTAAAATACAACTATTGTTTTATTCTTAGTTAGCGCGGGTAGGATCATCGCCGAAAATGTGCTGAGGTATTAAATATGAGTATTTCATTTGATCTGGGCATATTACCGAATCGCCCCATTCAGGACTGCATACGTATGGGTATTGCAGCTGAGCAATTCGGCTATGGCGGGGTCTGGATTGCGGACTCGCATTCGGTCATGCGAGATGCCTATGCCATATTAGCGGTACTAGCGGTGCAGACTCATCGAATTAAGCTTGCAGCGGGCGTCACTCATACCGTAACCCGTCACCCGGCAGTACTTGCCAATAGTTGGGCAAGTTTACATGAGTTGTCTGGAGGTCGCGGTATTTTGGGGATCGGAGTGGGTGAAAGTGCGGTTGTTAACCTGGGGCTGAAGCCGGAGAAATTAGCGACATTTGATAATAAGGTGAGGGTGATTCGTGCGCTAATACAGGGTAAGGCGATTGAGTACGAGGGTAAAGAAATACAAATGGCTTGGTCGCAATTTGATGTGCCAATTGTGATGGCTTGTTCCGGTCCTCGTTCGCTCCAGCTGGGTGGTGGTTTGGCCGATGGTATCTTATTTCAAGTGGGGTCAAATCCATCTTTTGTACAATATGCAATTGATAATATTCGTATCGGCGCTGAGGCATCGGGTAGAAAACTTGAAGATATTAAGCTCTATATGAGGGTTGCCTGCGCTGTCTCGCAGGACCGTCAGCAGGCGCGTGAGGAAGTGAAAGGCTATGCTGCCGTTGCTGCTGGCACTACCTTTAAAACTGTGCCCAAGGAGTATTTCGACGAAACGCTCTGGCAGGAGCTTGATCGTTTTAAATCGCAGTATGATTATGCCGAGCATGGCAGTAATCGAGCGAAACATAAAGAATTATTGTCCGATCGAATTATTGATTCGATCGCTATTGCTGGCACGCCTGAAGAAGCTATTCCCCGCTTTCAGAAAATTATCGACATGGGTGTTAATGGGTTTGTTATGCCAGCCGGAATGGCAGACCCTTATCCCTACATGCAAACATTTGCAGAGCAAGTTATGCCGCACTTTATCGATTAACGTTGTTTGTCTATTAATTTAAGTTTAGAGCTCAATATGACTGAGATATGCCTGGGATTTAAGGCCTTTGATGCGCATGAATTATTATGTCATTTTGTGGCGCAACAAGCTGGGCTCTATGAGAAGTTTGGTGTCCAAGTTAAATTGCTGGATACCAATTTTGTGCCATCTGAAAGTTTACCGGATACTTGCTTCCAAGTAGCCTGTGGTGCGGCGCTATCCGGCTGGCTGCAGGGAGCTGCGCTGAAAGTTGTTTTAGTGGCGACGGATAAGCCATTATTTTGGCTCTACAGTAGAAGCGAGATAACGGAAATAACCGGCTTGGCTGACAGGCGGATTGCAAGCTACCCGATTAATGCTCCGCCCGCAAATTTGCTTCAGGCCATTCTGACTCAAGATGGGTTGCAGGGTGAGCAGTTAAGAATTGAAGCAGCTAGAGATGATGTTGCGCGATTAGGTTTGCTAATGTCAGGAGATGTGGCCGCTGCGGTGATAAGTTCAGCAATGCCTGTTGAACTCGTGGCAAGCAAGGGTTTTCAGCAGTTAATCTTTTTTGCAGACCGTCTGCGCGTACCCACTACAGGATTGGCGGTAACAGATTCATTGTTGCGAACAGCGCCTGAAAAGGTTGCGTTGATAGTGAACATTTTCCAGCAGAGCCTTAGTTTGATTCAGTCCGATGCTGAACTACTGCAACAGGTGCTGATGAAGTACTTTAACTTTCAAGGCCGGTTTGTTACTGCCAGCGCCGATCTGTTTAAAAGTTGTTTCAGTAAAACAGGAATAAGTAGCGATCAGATCATTGCTGACGCGGTTTCGACAATGGCGTGCCAGTTGAAAATTAACGAGAAAGAGTGGCCGCAGACGAATCTATACGACTTTCGTTTTATAAAAACATGTCTGTAGTTTTATCTTCACCTCAAAAGGCATAGTAGAAGTTGACAATGGATAGTATTGAAGCAAGTGAGTTTCCGCTAGTATTCAAAGCGGATCAGCAAAGTTTGTTACAAGCACCAGAGGTAGATGGCCGTATTTCTGTTCGTACCGCTACGCGCGCGCTGGCGGGCATGCAAAAGGAAGCTATTGTCTGTTATGGTCATGAAGGCTCGGTTTGGCGGACAGTTTGTGATGAAGGGCCCTGGCTGAATGGCACAGACCTGGCCCCCTTTCCCTTAGGATTTTTTAGCGCTGGACTGGTCGCTTCCTACCTGTCTGAATATCTAAGTCATGCTAAACATCAGGGGCTGGTGATTCGCCAATTGCAAGTAATGGTGGACAATCATTACAGCATGGAGGGGTCGCTCTTAAAAGGAACCATGACCGGCAGTGCTTTACCCGTTCACGTTACCTTCAGCGTTAATGCTGATGCTGATATAAATCAGCTCAATCAATTGTCTTATCTCGCTGTCGCGACTTCCCCCGCAGATGCCTATTTACGTGAAGCACAACGAAGTACATTTAGTTTGAATCGCAACTCAGAGCAGGTAAAGGTTGCAGAAGTATTGGCATCAGCGGGAGCGGCGGTAGAAGATCCGGAAACCCTGTTTAACAAAACGATACCTAGTAAGAGCGAGCTGATAGCGGAAGATATATTAGAAAAACTGGAGGCTGTTGAGTCTTTGGGTGGAGACAAATTAGGCGCAATTAAGAGCGCCGGTAATGTGGGCTTGTCGGAGAATCAAAAACGCCAGTTGCATGTGCGGGGCGTGGGTAAGCTGCGGTCCGATGGCATGAAAGAGGTGAGAGTGGCCTGCTTTACCCCAGTGGGTAGCGTGTTTCAATTGTTGAGTGACGATTCTATCCTTTGCGGTGGACAGGAGCGCGCTCCCTCTGGGCTCGTCTATCTGGCGGCGGGGTTATCCTATTGTTTTATGACACAGCTCGGTCGCTATGCGCAGGTGGCAAAACAAGAACTGCAAAGTTATCGAATAGTGCAGGATGCTCATTTTAGCTTGCCGTACGCAATCTCGGCAAAACAAGAGCCAGCAACCAGCAGCGCTGTTGATACACAGGTGTTTTTACAGACTCGGGAGTCGCTGGAAAATACCCAACGGTTGCTCCGAATGGGTGAGCAAACCTGTTACTTGCATGCCGCCTGTCGTACGGCGATTAAGACACGTATCCAGACGGCAAAAATATAATATCAACGACGGCGCTTGCAGACTTTATTTGTTTGATTTGAGTCAACTTTTGTCAGGTATTCTCGCATTTGCAGCGTCAAAACTATCCATAAACAGTTAACTTGCTAGAATGCTCGTTTAGCGGTAGTCTTGGTGAAACTAACTTGTCAGACAGACGAATAAAAACTGGCTCCATTAGGAATAATGCGACGTACTAGGTAGACTCTAGGTTTTCGCACATAGATAGTTCTTATGCAGCAATTCCCATCACAACATCCACAGCAGTTTCTGCCGGATCAGTATCTCTGGTTCCGCAGCCGTAATCTTGATGAAGCGCGAGACACTATTTCTAATGCTTATGACTCTCACCAATTGGACACCATTGGCGCGCGTCGTAAAGTAGATATTAGCCTGCATGTGGCTGCGCTAAATTCCGTGAGTTTCAGTCTGGTGCAGTACAGTTCTGATGTGGTGGCAACAGTCGAGGAAGGTTCAGGCGTTTATGTGCTAATGCCGCTTACCGGACAATTAGAGGTCAATAGCGGTGGTCAACGAATATTTTGTGAGCCTGGATATGCCGTTATTCAAAATTCTGGAGTAGGTTTTCAAAAGGTGATGCGCAACAACTACCGGCAGCTGGTGGTGAAGTTTAACCCCAATGTGCTGATGCAGCACTTGGAAGAATATAGAGGGATTAAAGCGACCGCACCAATCCATTTTGATACCACTTTGGATATTCATAGCAGCAAAGGAGCTTCCTGGTGGCGCACTGTTAATTATGTGATGGAAGAGTTGCGCAACGCGGATATGGATGGCCCACAACAGCTGATTAATGAGCCATTAGAAAGACTGTTAATTCAGAATATTTTACGCTGCCAAACTCATAATTATTCAGATGCGCTGGAAGCCCCTCGCAGCTATCAACTCGCGCCCTGGTACGTGAAAAGAGTGGAAGAATATTTGCAGGCAAGTTTAAGCGAGTCGGTCACACTAAACGAACTGGCGAAGCTAACTGGCGTGAGTCCTCGTAGCCTTCAGTATGGTTTTAAAAGGGCTCATGGGATTACCCCCATGCAGTACCTTAAAGATCTGAGGCTGGAGCAGGTTCGAACTAAATTAGTTCGAGGCGATATCCATACTTCAGTGACGACTGCCGCTATGGCCTGCGGCTTTAAACAGCTAGGCTGGTTTGCGAATCAGTATAAAGAAAAGTATGGGGAGACGCCTTCGGAAACGTTACGTAGGGGAACGTCCGAAAGAGTCTTTCTTTAAATGCGCAGCAAATATAAAAATAACTAGCTCGTTTTTAGCGGGCACAAAGAATGGTAACCTCCTTTATCCACAAAATTATTGCGTGATTCTGCCAGCGAGTTCGCTATATCCATAGCGCTTGCGGCCTATAAGAATAGAATGGTAAGTTGCGCCTGTTTGTTTGAACGCAACATTTTCGTAACAGCGGTAACTTTTCGTAATAGCGGTAACTAAGCGTAAACGAGGAAAAAGCATGTATCCTGCACCCTTTCAATACTACCGACCGGAGTCTCTACAGGAGGCTATTGGGCTTTTGACTAAACTTGGTGACGAAGCCAAAGTCATCGCCGGGGGGCAAACATTGCTTCCCATGTTAAAAATGCGTTTGGGCGATATGTCTTATTTAATAGATATAGGACGTTTGCCTGATCTTTCCTACATAGAGCAGAGGGGAGATACGATTCATATCGGCGCGTTGGCGACTCATGCGGACATCGCCAATTCAGACGCCGCCAAAGTCATTCCCCTGTTAAAGGATTGTGGTGGCGGCATTGCCGACAAACAGGTCCGAAACCGTGGCACTATCGGTGGTGGACTCAGTGTTGCCGACCCGAGTGGTGATTGGCCGACCGGATTGCGCGTGTTAGATACGCTGATCGTCTGCACAGGGCCAAACGGAACCCGCAACGTTGATCTTAAGGATTTTATAATCGACTCATACACGGCTGATTTGCGTGACGGCGAGTTGGTGACCGAGGTGCAGATAAAAGTACCGCCTGCCAATAGTGGCGGTGCCTATGTGGCCTTTAAACGCGCCGCGCCGGCATATCCCACCAGCACCGTTGCCGTGCAACTGACTATGAACGGTGATAACTGTGACAATATTCGAATGGCGTTAGGCGCATCGGGTTCTAAATCCATTGTTTCAGAAGAGGCTGAAAATTTATTAAAAGGCCAACCGTTGACGCGCGAAAATCTTACCAAAGCGGCTGAGGTTATTGTTGCCGCCTCGAAACCGCCGGCCGATGCACGCGGCTCGGAAGAGTTCAAACGTGCCATGCTGCGTTCATTGGTGGTTGAATCTGCCGAACGTGCAGTAGCGCGTGCACGCGGTGAAGAAATTAAAGGAGGACATCGTTATGCCTAATTCTGCTCAGTTGGTGACGATTGAAGTCACTGTGAACGGCAATAAATATAGCCGAAATATTGAACCGCGGATGCTGTTGGTTGAGTTTATTCGCGAGGAGCTGAGCCTGACAGGTACCCATATCGGTTGCGACACCAGTTACTGCGGTGCCTGTAGCGTGTTGCTGAATGGCAAGTTGGTTAAGTCCTGTACCGCACTGGCGGTTCAAGCCGACGGCGGCGAAGTGATGACGGTTGAGGGCTTGGAGAAAAATGGTGAGTTACACCCGTTGCAAACGGCGTTTTCTGAACATCATGGATTGCAATGCGGTTATTGTACGCCGGGGATGCTGATGGCCAGTTATAGTTTGCTGGAAGAAAACCCCGCACCAAACCGGGATGATATCTGTAAAGGCATTGCAGGTAATGTGTGCCGCTGCACTGGTTATGTCAACATTATTAAAGCCGTTGATGCTGCGGCTAAACAAATTAAGGAGGGCTAACCGATGGAAATGTCATTTGATGGCGAATTTGAAGTAGCCATTCCACGCGAAGAGACCTTTGCATTGCTTAGTGATGTGCGCAAATTCGCACCGATTTTTCCAACCTTCCATAGTATGAAAATGAAGGAAGGTGAAGACGACATTCATATCGTTAAGGTAAAAGTTGGTATTGGTAAAGTACATGGCATCGCCACGACGGAAATGTTTCTGGATGAGTGCATAGCACCTAAGCGAGCCAGTTTTACCTGTACCGGTAAAGTCATGGGCGGTGCCTACAGCACTATTGCTTCCTTTGATTTAGAGGACTCGCCCAGCGGCGGTACTTTGATTAAATGGCGTGGCACATCTCAAATCTATGGCAAGATTCTTTCCCTCGCTGGCGGCGGTATGCGTGGTTATGCCGAGAGTGAAATCAATAAACTTATCGGTAGTTTACAGGATGCGTTAAGTAGTAAGGAACACTTTGAAGAAGTCGTGGCGCAAGCGCATGCCAAGCCACCAGAAAATATCTTTACCGGCCTGATCAACTTCTTCAAGGGACTGTTTGGTGCGGGACCGAAGGATGAAAGTGAGACGGAAACTGAAGCGGAAGCCGTTGCTGCACCGAAAACTGCTGCAACTAAACCACTGCATAAAGACACTCTGTTACCGTTCAAACCGATGTCACATAGTATTGATGTGGATGGTGATATTACTCAGAATTGGGTCGGACAACGCTTGCGCCGCAAAGAGGATGCCCGTTTGATTCGAGGCCGCGGACATTTTGTCGATGATGAGCAATCCGCAGACATGCTGCACGTGGGCTTTGTGCGTTCGCCTTATGCTCACGCCAAAGTTGGCGCGATTGATGTCTCCGAAGCTGAAGCTTTGCCGGGCGTTGTTTTGATTATGACCGGCAAGCAGGTTGCCGAGCAGACGCAGCCCTTTATGCAGGTAGGCGCTGCGCCGGGTAATCAGCTGGTCGATTATGGTATCGCCGTTGATCGTGTTCGTTATCAAGGCGAACCGGTAGTCATGATTGTCGCGACCTCGGCACGCGAAATTGAAGACGCCGCCGAAATGATTGATGTGACCTATGAAGGTCTGCCGGCCGTGGTGGAATCGGAAGATGCGCTCAAAGACGAAATTATTTTGCATGAAGAAGTAGGTACCAATGTTATCTTCAGCGGTGTCTGGGATCATGGTGATGTGGATAAAGCTTTTGAAGAAGCGGCTCATGTCGTCAAAATCGGACGTCTACATTTCCACCGTTTCTCCAGTACGCCAATAGAAACAGCGGGTGCGGTAGTGAGCTGGTCGCGTCAGGGTGAAGTAGATATTCTGTCGAACACTGGTCTACCGGCTATCGCATCGCAAATGATCGGACCTTATCTGGGTGTCAGCACCGAGCAAATTCGTTCCCGCAGCATTGATGTTGGTGGTAACTTTGGTACTAAAACAGTAACCTTCCCCTTTGTTGGTTTGACCGCGCTGGCCTCTAAAAATGTTGGCGGCCGACCGGTCAAGTGGATTGAAACGCGCAGCGAAAATTTACAGTCTTTCCATGGTGGAGAGCGCACTTTTTTGGATACCGAAGTGGCGCTGGACAAGAACGGCGTTATCATCGGTCTGCGTTCGCGTCATCTGGACGATTGCGGTGGCTACACGCGTTATGAACCGCTCGGAGCTTCCATTTGGGCTCAGGTATACAATGCCATGTATACCATACGTAATATTAAAATTGACTTTACTCAGGTAGTTGCTAACAAGCCGCCCTGTACACCAAACCGCGGTTACTCGCGGTTACAGCATCTTTGGTTTATGGAGCGGGTATTGGATATCTGTGGGCATGAGTTGAATATCCCTGCGGATGAGATGCGTCTGCGAAACTATATTCAGCCTGACCAGTTCCCTTATACGACACCGAACGGCAATATTTACGACTCTGGCGATTATCCGCAGATGTTGCAGAAAGCGAAGACGCTTATCGGCTATGATGATTGGATAAAAAAACAGGCTGAATGGCGCGCTCAAGGCCGGCTGGTAGGTATTGGTATCGGCTCGACAGTTGACTCAGGAACCAATAACTTTGGTCAATCAGTCTATGTTAATCCAGATTCCGTTTTTTCCGGAAATGCGGAAGCGGCGCGTATAAAAATTGGCTTGGACGGCTCTGTTATCGTTATGATGGGTTCGGTGCCCCAAGGTCAGGGTCACGAAACCGTTGTGGCGCAAGTTGTTGCGGATGATTTAAATATCAGCCCTGATATGGTCACAGTACGGCCAGGATTTGATTCAAATTGGAACACCTATGCCGGACTTTCCGGCACTATTGCCAGCCAGTTTGTCGTAACAGGATTATCCGCAGCACATGGCGCGGCGGAGCAGATCAAGAAGGAACTCAAACAGTTGGCAGGTTTTGCGCTGGAGGCGAATGAAGACGATCTTGAATTAGGCATCGGAGGTATGGGGCCTGAGGTCAGGGTAAAAGGTTCGCCGGATAAGGCCATTAATTATTGGATGTTGTCCAATCTGGTGAATTCTAATAACGCCCGTTTACCGGAAGCGTTACGAAATATCGATCTGAATGTGCAATACGTCTATCGACCGCCTTTTGAAATGCCAGATCCGGTTAAAAGATATGGTAATCAAACCTTAACCTACTCTGCGCAGATCCATATTGCGGTGATCGAAGTCGACCGCATTAGTGCCCAGCCTAAAATCCTGGATTATGTGGTGGTGGATGACTGTGGTGTGGCGATTAACCCGAAAATTGTTGGGGGACAAGTACATGGTGCTGTTTGTCATGGTATTGGCGCTGCGATGCAGGAGCAATTCCAGTTTGACGCCAGCGGCAACATGATCACTGGCACCTTTACGGATTATGCTCCGATGACATCCATGAATATGCCGGCGTTCAAAACTGCTGCAATTGAAACGCCATCACCCTTCAGCTATAACGGCGCCAAGGGTTGTGGCGAGGGCGGCGGTGCGCCGCTGCATACGGTATCCGCTGCGGTTCAGGATGCTTTGTTTGCTGAGGGCGTGATTGTGAATCAGTCACACAACTCGCCGTCGATTCTTTTAGAGGCGATGAGAAAGCCAAATCGGGTAGAGTTTGTTGAGGTGTCGTCGCGATAATACGCAGAAACTAAATGTTTAAATGATGGGGAGCAGCCGTGGCCGCTCCCTTTTTTTTGCAAGGTCTTGGCATTGCCGTACAATGCTGCCTTGTCTTGTAAAGAGGCTATAAATGTCCTGTAAGCACTGAGGTGTCAAGCCATTAACCGAAAACCCTCTAAATTACAGCAACTACAGGTAACATGAGAGCATTTAAATACGTATAATTATCATTAAAGAATTAAGTAGAGATTCCTTAATATTTTGTATGTCGATCTGAATCCAGAGGTAATTGTCCATGCGTGGTGGTAACCCATTATTTGACTCCATTGAAGATATCGAAAAAAAATTTGCCGATCAGGGTTATATCACCGATAGAATGCTGGCCACGACCGTTTATTTATCAACCGTACTGGGCAAACCCATATTTTTGGAAGGCGAACCCGGTGTTGGTAAAACTGAAATTGCCAAAGTCATGTCGACGGTGTTGGGATCGGAGCTGATTCGCTTACAATGCTATGAGGGGCTCGACACGCACACAGCCATGTACGAGTGGAATTATCCCAGACAGATGTTGGAGGTGCGGTTACAGGAAGCCAGAGGTATTGAGAAGGAGCAGATCGGACGCAATATCTTTAGCGAAGAATTTTTGTTAAAGCGGCCATTACTCAGCGCCATTCAGGCGGAGGGTGAAGTACCTCCGGTGCTGTTGATCGATGAGATTGACCGTTCTGATGAGGAATTTGAGGCGTTTTTGCTGGAGATACTGTCTGATTTTCAAATCACTATTCCTGAAATCGGCACCATCAAATCGAAGTTGCGTCCGGTGGTCGTGTTGACCTCGAACCGTACTCGTGAATTACATGATGCACTTAAACGTCGTTGTCTGTATCACTGGATCGATTACCCCTCTTTTCAAAAGGAAATGCGGATTGTGGCGGCGCGTGTGCCCGGCATCAAAGAACGTCTGTCGCGGCAGGTATGCCGTTTTATGGAATTGATCCGCCAGGAAGATCTCTATAAACGCCCGGGTATTGCGGAGACCATCGACTGGGCGCGGGCGTTGTTATCACTGAGTGCTGATGAACTTGATCCTGATGTGGTTTATGCCACCTTGGGCTGTATACTGAAGTTTAAAGGCGACATGGAAAAAGTGCAGGAAGCCAATTTGCGCCAATTGGTTGACCGTGCGCTCCTCACGGGCGAGACAAGTGGTTCAAGCTATTCATCCGGACCGCAGTCAAATTAAGGGTTAGTGTTCCCTTTCGGGTATTAATGGTGGCCAATCTAACGACACAAGCCCAGATCAGGTATGAAAAAATATTACTTGATCAGGTTGTTCTGTTTTTCCGTGTTCTGCATGAAGCCGGGTTAGCCGTCAATTCAGCAAATCTAATTGATCTTTGCCGTTGTTTTGAATTCATAGATATTAGCAATCGCGAAGATTTTTACGCGACCGCCCGCGCTACCCTCGTCTCTAACCAGGCCGATATCGAACGGTTTGATGAGCTTTTTATACAATTCTGGCAACAGCCCGATAAAGTACTTCTGAGCGCCGAAAAGAAAGATGCATCCGATAACCTGGACGGTGAGGAAGAGGAAGACAATCAGGAAAAAATGCAAAAACAGCTACAGGCGGATGACGACGAGGGCGGAGATCAGGCGGCTCATGAGACGCTATCCGAACTCGCGTATAGTGCTGATGAAGTGCTTATGCAAAAGGACTTGAGTGAAATGTCGGCGATTGAGGTTGAGCGTGCGCGCCAAATGATCAAGGAGTTTGTCGCCATTATCGCCAACTATAAAAGCCGCCGTTATGTGGCGGATAAAAAACGTGCCCGGCTGGATTTTCGTCGAATGATGCGCCGTAATGCTCTGTTTGAACAGGTGGGTTTAAACATGGCCTATAAAGCGCGAAGAATAAAAAAAACCAAACTGGTTTTGCTCTGTGACGTTAGTGGTTCGATGGAAAGGTATAGCACTTTTTTTATCGAATTTATCTATGCCTTGAAAGCGGAATTACCCGACTTGGAGGTGGCGGTTTTTTCCACACGTATGACGATGATCACTGAGTTGCTTAAAGCCAAAACGGTAGAGGAGTCGCTGGCGCAAGTGTCGGCACAGGTACATGACTGGGCGGGGGGCACCAATATCGGAGGCTGTTTACGTGAATTTAATGACAGATTTGCACGTGAAATGTTGCACTCTCGCTCGGTGGTGATTATCCTGAGTGACGGCTGGGACAGGGGCGATGCCTATCTGATGCGCGAAGAAATGGAGCATCTGCATAGTCGCGTGCATAAACTGATGTGGCTTAATCCGCTGCTAGGTGGTTCGGATTATCAACCTATCTGTAGAGGTATGCAGACCGCCCTGCCTTATCTGGATTATTTTCTCCCGGTGCATAATTTGGAAAGTCTGGCTGAACTGGCTAGAACTCTGCGCACTGTTTGGCGTTAACAATAGAATATCGGCAGTAAACGAATCAGTGACAGTAAATAAAACCATGGATACCGCAAAAAACCAACAGGGTACGCTCTATCATGCCTCCTTTGTTGCCGATGATACGCGTGCGCACATATCCAATGCCGACAGTGGCAGCTATAAGCAGTTGCCCTTAGGAAAATTAAGCGTCTGTGATATTGTGACAGAACCCATAACGGTGCACCGGCTGCCTGAAGATATTATTCAGGATGCGGTGGATGACTATTTTTTAACCACGCAACTTGAAGGAACCGCATTGGTCAGCCAGGGCGATACGGAGTTTAGTCAGGGGCCTGGAGATTTAGCACTGATGGCGGGGGGCTTGCCCTATTCAATAGAGTACCCTAAACATGCCCGGCGCTTGATATTACGTATCCCTCATACGGTTTTTCATGAACGTATTCTGAGTAAGGATGAATGTGATTTTCATGCTCAACTCTTACGCGGTGGCGGCCTCGTCGCTATTGTTACCGACATGCTTAAAGCCTTGGTTTTAGGGGCAGAAAAGCTTAGTGAAACTGAGCAACATACGCTCGCTGAAAGTTTTTTAGAGCTGGTGGCGGCGGTGATACGTTCGAATTTAGAAGGTATTAACCCTCAGATTTCGCAACGATCAGCATTGTTTCGCCGCATCTTGGCTTACATGGAAAAACATTATTGTGATTGTGCCGTTACCCCGGAAAAAATTGCTGAGGCTAATGGTATTTCAACGCGCTACCTGCACAGCCTGTTTCAAAACTCAGGCACGACCGTAGGCAAGTGGATTCGGGAGAGACGCCTTAAAGCCACACGCGAAGACTTGCTCGACCCTTCTAAAATCAATCTGCGCGTGAGTGAAATTTCCTTTGGTCGGGGTTTTAACGACTCAGCACATTTTAGCAGAGCATTTCGCGAGCGTTTTGGCATTTCTCCCAGCGAGTTACGTGGCAAGGTAAGTGAACAGGAGTTACCCAAAAATGAAGATTAAAGCGTCAATTTGTGTCACTCTGAATTAAACCTGCTCAGTCGCCCAGGGCCGTTTGCTCGGTACGAGAGATAACTAAAATCGCCAATACTTTGGCTGGATCCATAGCCGAAAAATAGCGTTCTTTTGGTGATGCTCAATGCTGAAAGTGCGCAGTATATTCTCCGTCAGGCGTAGCATTAAACTCGATTGACGTCGGTACTCTTGTTGAAGTCATACCAAATAAACCAAAACACCGCATTCTTCAGAGTTTCCAGACGTGCTAATTTGCCCTGATCGCTGTTCCCAAAAAGATCCACAGAGCTGACGGCATTGCCGCTATCATTGTAATACGCAGCCACGGAATCATAGTCGGCGTCGTAAAAAATAACCACGGGCCGATTACCTATTTCAACATTTAACAGGTTGCCCTGCTCTTGGATAAAGGCTTTGGTGTAGGCAACAAAATCGTTGCCGACGTTGATGCCGTAGACGAGCTGTTTGCGCGGCAGTCGGTCGTCAAATTCTTTGATGGTTGGGAACGCGGGCTCATTGGACTGCCATTGCAGTGTGCGGACGGCATGGACCATGATGCCGTCCCGAATGGCCGTATCGAAAGCCCTCACCAGGGCGTTATCGCTCTGTTGGCGGATGCCGTTGATGAATACTTTGCCGTCGGGGTAGAGTGTGCGGAATGAGCCAAAGGGCATTCGAATGGTTGCCCATTCTTTCATCGCGGGACCATGTTCGCCATCACGTTCAAGAGTTCCCCAGAATTGCTGAATAGGCTCGCCGGTATTGCTGTCAACCATGACTAGGTTATTACGCAATTGTGTCATAGCGCGCAGCTTGAGGGGCTGATCGCCAATCACAGGGGAGTAGGCAATTCCCATATTGGTTAAGCCGCAATAAGTCATTACTACCTCTTCGCCATTGATGGTGCCAGCATTGGCCACATGGGGTTGCAGCATGTAATAATCGGTATAAGCGCGGGCTCCCTGATCGGTTTCCAACACCATAACATTGATTTCGTCGACGTTATTAAAGTGGTCTTTCTCGTAGCTGGCATGCAGCATCTCCTGCATATATTTAGGAGCATCGTCAACGCTTACAAACATGGCGTCGTCACCGAGTTTCGGGCGAAACATGAGTTTGGTATTAAGAAAGCCGGAGTACCAGTTGAATAAACACACAAAAATAAGTAATGCCATGAGTGGCGTTTTTATGAGCAGTTTGTTATTTCGCCATAGCCAAATACTCCCCGCCAATGCCGCCAGAGTAATAATTGCCAAGGGCCAGCGCAGGTACCAAACCGCCATAGTGAATTTGCGAGAGGATTGTACCCACCACTGGCTGATATCCGCCAAATCCTTAAACAATATAAAGGCGCATACCTGAGCGACCAACATTAAACCCCAGAAAAGAATTTTGTGTTGTTTTCTGATCATGTTCATGTGGTTTCTCCTAAGGTCTTTGAATAGACTCTTTTGAATAGCATGGGGTTGACTGTAACTATTTAATTAGATGGAAATAATACCTGTCAAATAGGGCATGACAGTTAAGCATAACCCGAGTGATTAAGACAGGGAAGGGCATTGAATGGCAAAATCCGTTCCATTTTTTGGAACGATCAAAAGGTAATATTAGTGCTTTTGGCACAGACCATAGACACACAGCATATCAACTGGAAGTTGGCTAGGTGGGCTAGCGCAGATTCAAGGCTATTTCTGAGTTTCAAAGGCTTGCGGTGGTGTGTCCGAAACTCGTCGCCAACCGGCAGCTAGACCTTCCGCCACTTCCATGCCAATGCCGCGATCCATGATTTCGCCATTATCAATCCAGGCTAATTCGTAATAGTCGCCGACTTTCTTTATTTCCAATTCGAAACCGCCTACTTCTGCTCCACCCTTATCAAAATAACGGATTTGATAGGTTCCGGTATATCCCTGTGCCGGGCCTCCAGTGGCTTTGCCTGTGCCATAAACACCCTTGCTAAAAAAGGGATGGCACCATTTTGCATTGAGGCTGCCAGGTTCATCTCCTGGTGTATAGAGAACAAAACCAATATTGAACATGGGATTCTCCGGATAGTTAAGAGGGAAAAATTAGGCTACGCTGCAATTAAAAATTGTACAATTACCTATTTAGTAATCAGGTGTTATTGCCGGGAGCGGCGGCTACAGGAAACAATAAGAAAAATCAGGCATAACAATAAAATAGGCGTTGAACCCCAGCGGGTGAAAGGGGTTAATCCAGACATGAGCCTCACTTGTCCAGTCAAGCTGGTTTGCTGAAACTGCTCAGCTTGATCAAGAGTCCGCCCAGACTGATCCACAATTGCGGTGATGCCGGTGTTGGTGCCGCGAATTAAATAACGCTGATTTTCCAGCGCACGCATACGTGCCATTTCCAAGTGCTGGTGTGGGCCGATAGAACTGCCAAACCAACTATCATCACTAATGGTTAATAAAAAATCACTCGATTTTGCCAAGTGGCGGACGAAGTCTGGGTAAACAATCTCATAGCAGATATAGGGGGCGATGAGGATGGAGTAACCGTCTTTTTTGATACGCAAGGGTTGTTGGTTTTTGGGGCCGGGCCCAAAATCAGACATAGGAAGATCAAAAAATTGAATCAAGCCGCGTAAAAGGTGTTGGAACGGTACGTACTCTCCAAAAGGTACTAATTTTTGTTTGTGGTAGATGCTGTCGGTACCGTCGCCAAAGGTAATCACGCTATTATGCAGTTTGCGTGGGTTGTTCGTGGTTTCGGGTTGCCAATAGGGGATACCGGAGATAAAGGTGGTATGACTTTCTTCGCCAAGAATATTTAAGCGGTTCAGATAACGAGTGGCTTGATGAGCAAAAAGCGGAATCGCATTCTCCGGCCAAACGATGATGTCGCTATCTTGGTGCTGTGCGGATGTGCTTTCTAGCAACCTAAGGGTGATGGGTTGTTGCTCAGGGCGCCACTTAATATGCTGACTTATATTGGGTTGTACTAAGGTGACTTGAAGTGGTTCGCCATAGGCGTGCGACCAGTGTATAGATTGTAAGGTTAAGCCAACGCTCCAGGTAGACAGTATGAGCAGAATGGCTACGTAATGCTCCCATCGCCATTGGCTAAAGGGCTTTTTCAAACATTGGAACATGAGTGCAGCCGTCGCTGCGACAATGAAACTGAGCCCATAAACACCCATAATCGGGGCCCATCCCGACAGCCAAGTATCGATATGCGCATTGCCGAGATACAGCCAGGGAAAACCAGTTAATAGCCAGCTGCGGAGCCATTCGAATAGCACCCAAAGGGCGGGAAATGAGACTAATACGCAGTATTCGCGCTGGCTGAAAATCTTAACATAGAGATAAGCAAAGGTTGCGCTTAGCAGCAATGCTAAACCAGCGACAAATAGTCCAGTAAGTAAGAGCGCAAATAGAACCGATGTGAAGCCATACTCATGGATACTAAAGTATATCCAAGAAGCGCCAACGCCGAAGAAGCCAAGACCATATAACCAGCCTCGGAAAAAGGCTTGCTTTGGGGTGGAGGAAGCCAGTGCCATTAGGAAAAAAAATAGAGAAATAACCCCCATTGGCCAAATCTTAAAGGGGGCGAATGACAAAGGTGCTAGCCCGCCAGCAACAGTTGCGAGAATGCTGCTTGGTGGTTGGCTTAGTCGAAATACCATGCTAGGCGGGAGAGGTTTGCCTGTTACAGGGAGTTACCTTAAGAGAGCGAATTCGTCGGTTATCAGCAGCCAACACCTTAAAGGTAAGCCCTGCAATTTCAACAGCTTCATGGCGCTCGGGTAACCGGCCAAAATGCTGCATAACGATACCGCCAATAGTATCAAACTCCTCATCGCTAAACTCGAGATTGAAGTGTTCATTAAACTCATCGATGGGCGTCAGTGCGTTCACAATGCAGCGTCCGTCTTCTGTCTCCCGGATCCAGGCATCTTCCGCATCAATATCAAATTCGTCTTCAATTTCGCCTACTATTTCTTCCAATACGTCTTCAATGGTTACCAAGCCGGATACTCCGCCGTATTCGTCGATGACCACAGCCATATGGTTGCGGTTGGAACGAAACTCGTTCAGTAAGGTACTCAGACGCTTGCTTTCAGGAATGACCGTCACTGGACGTAAAATATCTTTGAGCCGGAATTTTTCTAAATTGGTATTTAACAGTAGAGGCAATAAATCTTTGGCTAGTAGGATGCCGAGGATTTCGTCGAAGCTTTCTCCGATCACAGGGAAGCGTGAGTGCCCGGAAGCCGTAATCGTGGGTAAAAATTCTTCAGGTGTCTGGTGGGCCTTTACAACGACCATTTGGGGACGCGGAATCATTATGTCTCGAACTTTCATGTCCGTGACTTCAAGCGCGCCTTGGATAATATTAAAAACAACACCATCCAGAAGCTGTTTATCCTGAGCTTCTCTCAGAAAGGCGAGGATATCCTCCTTGCCTTTTGGTTCGTTACTAAAAACTTGGGTAATTTTTTGCAACCAGGATTTCGGTTCCTGGCTGTCGAGCAGTTTGTCGTCGTTCATGGTTTAGTCGGTTTCATTCGGGTGAGTAATGGTAAGCTCTTGATAGGGATCAGCAATGTTGAAATGAGAGAGGATGTGGATTTCCTGGCGCTCCATGGCTTTAGCGTCGTTTGTATCTTGATGGTCGTAGCCTAGTAAGTGCAATATGCCATGAACAACCAAATGTGCCCAGTGTGCGTTTACGCTTTTGTTCTGATCGCTCGCTTCCTGCGCCACCAAAGGCACACAAATGATGATGTCGCCTAATAGACGATGGTTTGTCGTTTGTGGAAAGCCCGGAGGAGCTTCAAATGGGAAAGATAAAACATTGGTGGCGCCAGCCTTGTTGCGATAGGTTTGGTTAAGTGTTGCGCTTTCGTCATTGTCCACCAAGCGAATACAGAGTTCTATTTCCCGGATATCACTGAGTTGATCTTGCAACGCCTGATGAATCCACGACTCAATCTCCTCGTCGCTCGGGGTACCGGGCGCATCAGATGAACGCTGGATATCAACGAAAATTTCGGTCATGGCTAGTCACGGTTATTGTTTTGCTGATCGAACTCGTCATAGGCTTCGACGATTTTTTGTACGAGTGAATGGCGCACGACATCTTGAGCTTTGAAATGAGTGAAACCTATTCCCTTGATATTGTTGAGTACTTTAATGGCATGCATCAAGCCGGATTTTTTCCCCTGTGGCAAATCGACCTGAGTAATATCGCCGGTGATAACCGCCTTCGCGCCAAAGCCAATGCGGGTTAGAAACATTTTCATTTGTTCTTGAGTGGTATTTTGGCTTTCGTCCAGAATAATAAAGGCGTCATTAAGTGTGCGTCCGCGCATGTATGCTAGGGGCGCAACTTCTATGATATTACGATCTATCAGGCGTGCCACCTGCTCAAATCCAAGCATTTCATAGAGCGCGTCATAGAGTGGGCGTAAATAAGGGTCGACTTTTTGTGCCAAATCGCCAGGGAGAAAGCCAAGTTTTTCTCCTGCTTCTACCGCCGGACGCACTAATACGATTCGGCGCACTTCATCCTTCTCTAAAGCATGCACTGCACAGGCGACAGCGAGATAAGTTTTACCGGTGCCAGCCGGACCAATACCAAAATTAATATCAAGCTCATGAATATTCTTGACATAATTGCGCTGATTCACGCCACGCGGTTTGATCGTAGATCGCTTAGTCTGGATCACCCAGGATTTTTCAGAATTCGCGGGCATAGACGCTGCTTCGTTATCCTGTAAAGCCAAGTGGATTTCATGGGGAGTGATCTGACTATTCTTGGTTGATAGGTAAAGGTTTTCCAGCAGTGTATTGGCTGTCTGAACTTTGTCGGCGCTGCCAAATAACTGAAAGTTGTTGCCCCGATTGGATATCTCAATACCAAGGCGACGTTCTATAAGCCTCAGGTTTTCATCTAGTTGCCCACACAGGCTGGCAAGGCGTTTGCTATCATCCGGTTGCAGCGACAAATTGTGGGTCACTGACTGTAACTCAGTATCCAAAGTGGTTATTTACTCTCCATTAATTTAGGGTGTTACCTGTCAGTATATTGATTTGGGCTTTGATGAAAAGATAATCTTACTGATCAGTTATAGCAAAACACATTAAATGAAACATTTAATATTCAATAAAGTATTAATAGGCTGTGAAATTCGCTGTTATTTCAGCACGCAGGGAATGAGGTAGTGCCTCCGTAATTTGTACATCGACAAACTTCCCAATGAGATCTTTATTGTCAGATTGAAAAATGACAACTCTATTATTCTCAGTCCTACCCTGCCATTTGCCAGGATCTTTCTTTGAAGGCCCACTAACGAGAATCCGTTGAGTACTACCTACCATGGCTGCGCTGATCGCCATAGTCTGCTGAATAATGCGGCTTTGCAGAATCTGCAGCCTTTGCTTCTTCTCTGCTTCCTCTGTGTCGCATTTTAATTCGGCGGCGGGGGTTCCTGGACGCGCGCTGTAAACAAAACTAAAGGAATTATCGTAGCCAATTTCTTGGATGAGTTGCATGGTATCGGCAAAATCTTCAGCGGTTTCACCGGGGAAACCGACAATAAAATCTGAAGACATGCAAATATCCGGACGAATATTACGTAGTCGGCGAATTTTGTCGCTGTATTCTTCCACCGTATGGCCACGTTTCATGGCGGCGAGAATTCGGTTGGAACCACTCTGTACTGGCAAATGTAAGTGGCTGACGAGTTCTGGCACTTGCCCGTAAACATCAATTAAACGATCTGTAAACTCCACCGGATGAGAAGTGGTGTAACGGATGCGATCTATGCCGTCAATGGCGGCGATATAGGTTATCAGTTCAGCCAGATCGACCTGATTGCCATCGTGGGATAAACCCCGGTAAGCATTGACGTTTTGTCCGAGCAGGTTGACTTCACGTACGCCTTGCGCTGCTAAGTGAGCTATTTCTGCAATGACATCGTCGAAGGGGCGGCTAACCTCTTCGCCTCTGGTGTAGGGAACTACGCAAAAAGTGCAATATTTGCTACAGCCTTCCATAATTGAAACGAAGGCGCTTGGGCCGTCCACCTTGGGCTCTGGTAAACGGTCAAATTTTTCGATTTCCGGAAAAGAGATATCGACTACGGGGATGTGGTTTTTGCGCGTAGCATCAATCATTTCGGGTACACGGTGCAGGGTTTGCGGGCCGAAAACCATATCCACATAGGGAGCACGATCGCGTATTGCCTTGCCTTCCTGGCTGGCGACGCAGCCGCCGACACCGATTAATAAATCTGGATTTTTTTCTTTGAGTTTTTTCCAGCGGCCTAATTGATGGAACACTTTTTCCTGCGCTTTTTCGCGAATAGAGCAGGTGTTGAGTAAAATTACATCAGCTTCGGCTTCATTATCAGTGACTTCCAGGGCATGGCTGACACCCAGTAAATCCGCCATACGTGACGAATCATATTCATTCATCTGACAGCCATGGGTTTTAATAAAGAGTTTTTTCGCCATAAATCTGGGTGTGTTGCGCCATTTCAAAAAGGAGCGGCATTATACTCCTTCTATTTGTAGAAGCCTATATTCTGTGACGATTCGGGTGCAGACCTCTGTATTGCATCAAGAAATGATGAATTATTTAATTTTTAAATAGTTATAAGAAGATCATTAAAACTAAGCTTAACCATTAAGACACTGTTTATATCTTTGATATTTAAAACGCTGGACTCGATATGACTATGGTTAATGAGAATGGTCAGAAGCGATCAACGGAAGAGTTGATTATATCTTCCAGCTGTCTCGCCATCTCACTCATTGTCCTGCCTTTTGCTCTATTTAGGCTTATTGAAGGGGATTATCGGCTTGCGCTAATTGACCTCATGATCTTTGTGGGGTTATCAGCAATTGGCGCGGTGACATGGTGTACCGGTAATGTAAGAACAACCCGTTGGTTGGTGAGCATTTGTTCCATGTTGGCGGTGATTGCCGTGGTTTATTCGAAGGGAGCGGTATTGGTGCTTTGGTTATTTCCGGTAATGCTGCTGTCTTTTTTTGTAACAAAGTTAAATCATGCCTGTTGGATCAATGGCATGGGCTTAATGGCCCTTTTACCGGTTATTCTGCGAGACAACGATCCTGGTGAAGTGTCAACTTTCTTTGGCGCTGTCTTCATGACAAATGTTGTTGCTTATATTTTTGCCTCCCGAACCTACCATCAGCGCGACCTGTTAGCGAAAATCGCAACAGTGGATCACCTGACTGGGGTTAAGAATCGGCGTGCGCTATCGCAAAAATTAAAGGAATCCATAGAAATTAAAAAACGGAGTCAAGAGCCTATTGCTGCGATTTTGCTAGACCTTGATCATTTTAAAAAGGCTAACGACATACATGGGCACTCAATTGGTGATAATCTCTTGGTGCGAATATGTCATGTGATTAGCGGTAATATCCGCTTAACCGATAGACTTTATCGCTATGGAGGTGAGGAGTTTATTGTCATATTGCGAGGTTCAGCATTAGCTGATGCGTTGATGATCGCCGAGAAACTGCGTATTGCAGTACTACAGGATCAGCCTTTAGAGTCGTATGGGGTCACCATTTCTTTAGGTGTTGCAGAGTTGGAGGAGGGGGAAACTGCAGAGGCATGGTTGAAACGAGTTGATAATGCACTATACGAGTCAAAAAAATCTGGACGGAATAAAACGACGGTGGCAAACAATTCAAAAATGTTGACCGCTTCTTGAGTACTGAATTGAGTGAGTAATATTCGGCAACACATAAGTTTTTGCGTTGTGTATCCAAAAGATACTTCCCTGGAATTGCGGAAATCAGTAGGTTAATTTTTAAGGAGTTAATATGATTGGAGCGGTGTCTCGATTGAGGAAGAAAGTTAATAATATTTAGGGGTCGGGCAGCGACCCCTAATGGCAGGGGGAATACGATTGTCTAATCGATAATTTTGCTAATGGGCAGCTCAATAATCGATCTGGCTCCCTGAGCTTTAAGCAGAGGCAATACATCGCGTAGGGTGTTTTTGTCTATCACTGCGGTAATATCCACCCAGTCTCCCTTGCTCAGGTGCGACACTGTCGGCATTTCGCAGGGCAGTACCTCTAATATCTCTGTTAGTCTTGCCTCTGGCGCATTTAGCATGATGCAGACTTTAGGTACCGCATTAATCACAGACTGCAGCATCATTACGATACTTTCAATTTTTGCTCTTTTTTGCGGGTCTTGGTACGCCGCTTTATTGGCAATAAAGCGGGTAGTGGTTTCCAGCACCGTGTCGATAATGGTTAGGTTGTTGGCGCGTAGCGAAGAACCGGTTTCGGTAATTTCAACAATGGCATCTGCTAGGTCAGGGACTTTAACTTCAGTCGCCCCCCAGCTATATTCCACGTTTGCACTAACGCCATGTAAGGCCAAATAGTCTGTAGTGAGATTAACAACCTCCGTAGCGATAGTTTTACCCTGGAGGTCTTTTGCAGATTTATATGAAGAACCCTCTTTTACCGCTAGCACCCATTTGATGGGTCGAAAACTCGCTTTGGCGTACACCAGTTCACAGACTTCGACCACATCGGCACGATTCTCTTTAATCCAGTCCAACCCGGTCAAACCGCAATCGAGCTGGCCATGTTCGACATAGCGTGCCATTTCCTGGGCACGGATTAGCATGCATTCGATTTCGTCGTCGTTAATGGATGGGTAATAGTTGCGGCTGGTAACGCCGATATCGTAGCCAGCCTGTTTAAATATTTTTAGGGTCGATTCCTGCAAGCTACCTTTGGGGATGCCGAGCTTAAGTTTCATTGGTGGAAAGTGGCCTCTGATTGCGTTGATTGTCTGTAAAGCGGCGCATTATCGCACTATTCAGGAGGTTGCGTCAGCACCGACTCCTTATTAAGACGGGATGGATTGAGCAAAAAATTAACGATAGCGCGGTTCGCAGCTGACAGATAATGATCCTTTTTCCAAGCTAACCCCATGGGTAAAAAAATCGGTGGGTCAAAAGATATTCCTTTTAATTCGGTTTCTTCCTTTAACACGAACTGTAAACAGGTGCTGATCCCTTTGCCGCTGAGGACCAGTCGCTTAATCAACAACATCAAATTGGTTTCGAATATTATTTTTGGGGTCTTTTGTAACTGCAGGCTTAACCGGTCTATCGTTTCTCTCAGGAAGTAGCCTTGTTTAATAAGAATCAGGTTTTCTTCGAAAAATTCTTCAGCACTAATTTTACCGCGCTTGGCAAAACGATGAGAGGGGGAGGTGCAAACCACCATTTCTTCATTGATGAGGGGGTGTACTTCTAAGGTTTCAGGAGCTTGCTCCATGATCACGACGCCCAAATCGATGGAGCCATCTAAAAGATGCTGCTCGATTTGTCTGGTACCTTCCTCCTCGACATAAATTTGCAAACTCGGATGTTGGCGCATAAAGTGGTCAAACAGCGCGGGGAAATGGTAGGCTCCCAGCATGGCGGGCATGGCGATTCGCACTTCTCCGCGCTCGAGGCCGCGCAGTGAATGCATTTCTGTTTTCGCGTCGGCGACCTGTTTGAGGATGGTGTTGGCATGGTTTAGCAGTGCTTTACCTTCCGGCGTAAGGCTCACTTTTTTGCTGGCGCGATTAAACAAAGGGGTGTCTAATTCAGTTTCCAGTTTTTTAATCGCAATACTAATTGCTGGTTGGGCAATAAATAATTCTTCGGCGGCTTTGCTGAAATTGAGCTGTTGAGCAACGCTGCGGAAAATTTGGAGTTGTCGAATATCCATAAATTAAATATATAGAAAATATAAATATAATATATTTCACATATATAACATGACTTGCTAAAGTGGCGCCACTTTTTAAGTCTGAAATTTAGCAGTTTTTCAGGCAACCTGTAACCTAACAACCATCAACTGATGGGAGGATAAATTTTATGGTATCACCAACTTCCTGGGGCTCCTTCAAATGGGAAGACCCTTTTTTACTTGAAGACCAATTAACTGAAGAAGAGCGTATGGTGCGCGATACAGCCTTCCAGTATGCGCAGGATAAGCTGGCACCGCGCGTACGTGAAGCCTATCAGAACGAAGCCACTGACCCGTCGATTTTCCGTGAAATGGGCGAGCTGGGTTTGCTCGGCCCAACTATTGAAGGTTATGGTTGTTCCGGTGTGAGCTATACCGCTTACGGTTTGATTGCGCGTGAAGTCGAGCGCATTGATTCGGGCTACCGGTCAATGATGAGCGTACAGTCCAGCCTGGTGATGTACCCCATCTATGCCTACGGCACGGAAGAGCAAAAGGAGAAATATCTGCCGAAATTGGCTACCGGTGAGTGGATTGGTTGTTTTGGCCTGACAGAGCCCAATGCAGGATCTGATCCGGCTAGCATGTTAACCCGAGCGAAGAAAGTGGATGGCGGCTACAAACTGAGCGGCACCAAAATGTGGATTTCCAATTCGCCGATCGCGGATGTTTTCGTGGTATGGGGAAAAACTGAAGATAACGTGATTCGTGGTTTTATTCTGGAAAAAGGTTGGAAAGGGCTGAGCGCACCAAAAATAGAAGGTAAGCTTTCACTGCGAGCTTCTATCACGGGTGAAGTGGTCATGGACGAAGTATTCGTTCCCGAAGAGAATCTGATGCCAAACGTCCAGGGTTTGAAAGGCCCTTTCGGTTGTTTGAATAACGCTCGCTTAGGTATCGCCTGGGGTTCTTTGGGTGCAGCGGAAGCCTGCTGGCACGCAGCGCGTGAGTACACAATGGATCGTAAGCAGTTTGGCCGTCCGCTGGCGCAAAACCAGCTGATTCAATTGAAACTGGCTAATATGCAAACTGAAATCGGATTGGCATTGCAAGGCTGTCTGCGGGCAACTCGTTTGCGTGAAGAAGGTCGTTTAGCGCCTGAACTGATTTCATTACTTAAACGTAACTCTTGTGGCAAGGCGTTGGAAGTGGCTCGGATGGCGCGTGATATGCACGGCGGTAACGGTATTTCCGATGAGTTCCCCGTAATGCGGCACATGGTTAACCTGGAAACTGTGAATACCTATGAAGGTACTCACGATATTCATGCCTTGATCCTAGGTCGAGCGCAAACCGGATTGCAGGCTTTCTACTAGGCAAGAGTTTAACGTCAATATGTACGCCAAGTGCAACGATGATTGCACTTGGCGCTGCATCTCTCCATTCCAGATATTTCGTCACCAGAGGTGCCCATGAATGCTCCGCTGTCGCATATCCGTGTACTTGAATTAAGTCGTATTTTGGCAGGCCCCTGGGCTGGCCAGTTATTAGCGGATTTGGGTGCTGAGGTGATCAAAGTCGAACGACCGAGAACCGGAGATGATACGCGCCATTGGGGGCCTCCTTATTTGAAAGATGGTAGTGGTCAGGATACTTCTGAAGCCGCTTATTACCTTTCTGCTAATCGTGGTAAAAAATCTATAACCCTTAATATTTCGACCCCTGAGGGGCAGCAGGTAGTAAGAGATTTGGTGCAGCAATGCGACGTCTTGATCGAAAATTATAAGGTCGGTGGGTTGGCGAAATATCAATTAGATTATGCTGCCCTAAGCAAACTCAACCCTCAACTGGTGTACTGTTCAATCACGGGCTTTGGCCAGACGGGTCCATATGCTCACCGGGCAGGTTACGACTTTCTAATTCAAGGAATGGGAGGGTTGATGAGTGTTACTGGCGAACAGGATCATTTGCCCGGTGGCGGCCCGCAAAAGGTGGGTGTTGCTTTGACCGATATTTTGACCGGCATGTATGCAACCACCGCAATTCAGGGCGCTCTGATTGAACGTGAAAAAAGTGGAACCGGCCAGCATATCGACTTGTCACTGCTGGATGTGCAGGTCGCCTGTTTAGCCAATCAAGCGATGAATTATCTGATTGGTGGTCAGGCACCCCGGCGACTGGGCAATGCCCACCCTAATATTGTGCCTTATCAAGCCTTTGCTACCGCGGACGGACATATTATTCTGGCCATCGGCAATGACGAACAATTCCGTAAATTTTGCCAAGTGGCTGGTCAAAATGAATGGGCTGAGGATACCAACTATGCCACTAATGCAGCCAGAGTGAACAACCGCACAGAGCTATGTGAGAAAATTACTGACCTGCTAAAAACACGCGATAGCCAGCAATGGTTGGATGAACTTGAAGCTGTTTCTGTGCCTTGTGGGCCGATTAATACCATTGATCAGGTTTTTGACAATGCACAGGTGAAGGCGCGAGAAATGCAGGTTGAAGTGGATCACCCTTTTGCCGAGCGGACACCATTGGTGGCTAACCCCATAAAATATTCAAAAACACCTATTCAAAAGCCGCAAGCGCCACCCTTATTGGGTGCTAATTTGCAGGAAGTGTTGACAGAGGTATTAGATTATTCGGCAGAGAAAATCGCCGGGCTGCAAGCGAATGGTGTGGTTTAGCCTGCGCTAAAGGGTATAAATTATCAGTATCTTTCAATTGGCTCGCGGCATAGAATAGCGTTAAGGCATTAATCAGAACTTCCTTAAGAATTCATTGCAAGAAAGGGTCGAAATATTTGGCGGTTGTGGTATTCTTGCGCCCCCTTTTTTAATCGGTTTTAACTGGCTCCATGGCTAAACGGCAAATTTATAAAGTTGTTTTTTACAACAAAGACAAAGTCTACGAAGTGTTTGCGCGGCAAATCTACCAAAGTGATCTTTATGGATTCATTGAAATTGAAGAAATTATTTTTGGTGAACGCAGTCAGTTGGTAGTGGATCCCAACGAAGAAAAACTAAAAACGGAGTTTGACTCTGTTACACGCAGCTACGTACCTTTACATTCTATTATTCGTATCGATGAAGTGGAAAAAGAAGGCGTTGCTAAAATTAGCGAAGTCGGTAACTCAAAAGTAACGACAATGCCACTGGCGCCATTTCGTCCGCAAGAAAAATAGCCCACTGAATTTTCCGATCATTCGATCACAAAAATACTTTTTCTGGCATTCCCCCAACTTCTTATGATAAGTTGATGCCTATCTTTTCGCTTTGCACTTTTATCATGATGCGGTAGCAGCTTCTAAGTGGTTGCTTCATCCTAGAAAAAAACTAATGGTGCAAGCTGGTTGTGGTGGGAGCTTATGTCGTGAATGCAACATCTGCAGAAACCGCTGTTCTTGGGCCACTCCTCATTTATTTTTTTGCAGTAATGGGGTTGGTGGTTGCCATGCTTTTATTGTCCCACTTGCTGGGACCGCGTAGGCACGATCGTGCTACCGACCAACCCTTTGAATCGGGTATCGTTTCGGTAGGCGGCGCTCGTTATCACGTCGCTATTCCTTTTTATCTGGTCGCCATTTTATTTGTTATTTTCGATCTGGAAGCTGTATTTCTGTTTGCCTGGGCCATTGCTTTTCGCGAAGTTGGCTGGTTAGGCTTTATTGAAGTGATTGTCTTTATCACTATTTTGATTGCCGCGCTTATCTATCTCTGGCGATTGGGCGCGTTGGACTGGAAAAAAGAACCAGCAATAAGAACAAAAACGAGCGACAAAATAAAAACGAGTTAACGCCACTTAACCAATAGGTGTAAGTATGCGATGGAGCCTCAGTAACGCTGATTCCGGCCCCGGAGAAGGATTGCGTCATGAATCCTTTGATGAGGAGATTAAACGCAATCTTTTTATGGCCAAATTGGATGATTTGGTCAATTGGGGGCGTAAAAACTCGATCTGGCCCTTCAACTTTGGGTTGTCTTGCTGTTACGTCGAAATGGCGACTGCTTTTACCAGTCGACATGATATCGCTCGTTTCGGTGCTGAAGTCATTCGCGCCACCCCCCGCCAAGCCGATCTGATTGTTATTTCTGGAACTGTCTTTAGAAAAATGGCTCCGGTCATTCAGCGCCTATACGATCAGTTGTTAGAGCCTCGTTGGGTGATTTCGATGGGCTCCTGTGCTAATTCCGGTGGTATGTTTGATGTTTACAGCGTGGTGCAGGGGGTCGATAAATTTCTGCCGGTGGATGTCTACGTGCCGGGTTGTCCGCCCCGACCTGAAGCCTTACTGCAAGGTTTGATGCTGTTGCAGGACGCCATCGGCCAGGAAAAGCGTCCGCTCAGTTGGGTGGTGGGTGATCAGGGAGTGCAAAAGGCGCCAAAGACCAGCCAGCGGGATAGGCTGATGGCGCAGCGGCAAACGACAACGATATTGCGTTCACCGGATGAGATTTAGGTGATGTGGATTATAGGTGTCAGTAAAAGGGGATGCGGGTGCTGACCGAAGTACAGCAAAAACCTGACTTAGCTCATGAGCTGCGCTTTCAGTTTGGCGATGCTATTCTGGCGGAACAGCCTACTCTCGATGGTATTACCACGATTTGGGTAGTGCGTGATAAAGTAAGCCGAGTGTTATCCCACCTCAAGCATGACATTTCACAACCCTTCGCCATGCTCTATGACCTAACCGGTATTGATGAGCGGGTGCGCAGTCGTCGCAACTATCAACCTCCCAGCGATTTCACGGTGATGTATCACCTCATCTCGTTTCAGCGTAACCAGGATATTCGAATAAAAGTACCGCTGGTGGAAGCGGACCCAAAATTACCTTCGATAACCGCTTTGTGGCCCAATGCCAATTGGTATGAACGAGAGGCTTGGGACATGTTTGGCATTGAATTCGAAGGCCACCCCAATCTGCGTCGAATTCTGTGTCCGCCAACTTGGCAGGGGCATGCGCTGCAGAAAAACCATCCGGCGCGAGCGACCGAAATGGAACCCTTTAGTTTGGATGAGGATAAAACTGATTTTGAGCAGGAGGCATTGCGGTTTCGCCCGGAAGACTGGGGGATGCAACGTGAATCGGAAAATAGTCAGTATATGTTCCTTAATCTGGGTCCGAACCATCCTAGCGTCCATGGCGTGTTCCGTATTGCGCTGCAATTGGATGGTGAAGAGATAGTCGACGCCGTACCGGATATCGGCTATCACCACCGTGCAGCAGAAAAAATGGGTGAACGACAATCCTGGCATACCTTTGTCCCCTACACCGACCGAGTCGACTATCTCGGCGGCGTGATGAATAATTTCCCCTACGTTATGGCGGTTGAAAAACTTGCTGGAATTGAGGTGCCGGAGCGAGTCAAAGTCATTCGTGTGATGATGGCTGAGCTTTACCGTATTGCTAGCCACCTAGTGTTTTACGGTACGTTTTCCCAGGATGTGGGACAGCTTTCCCCGATCTTTTATATGTTCATTGATCGCGAAAAGCTATTTGAAATCATTGAAGCGATCACCGGAGCAAGGATGCATGGGAGTTGGTTCCGCATCGGTGGTGTCGCGCAGGATTTGCCAAAAGGTTGGGAAAAAATGATTCGCGCTTTTCTCGATTACATGCCGGCACGCCTCAAAGAATATGACCAAATGGTGATGGACAACAGCATTCTCAAAAGCCGTACTCAGGGTATCGGATGTTATAGCACAGAGGAAGCAATTGACTGGGGTATCACCGGAGCAGGCTTGCGCGCTACTGGTTTTGAATGGGACTACCGCAAAAAGCGCCCCTATTCCGGCTATGAGAATTTTGAATTTGACGTACCCACCGGAAATCGCGGCGATTGTTATGACCGCTGTGCAGTGCGGGTGGAGGAAATACGGCAAAGCCTGCGTATCGTCGAGCAATGCCTGAATAGCATGCCAGAAGGGCCTTATAAGGCTGATCACGCCTTAACCACACCGCCGCCTAAAGATCGCACCTTCCACGATATCGAAACCCTGATTCAACATTTTGTGAATGTCAGCTGGGGCCCGGTTATTCCCGCTGGAGAAGCCTGCGTCACCATCGAAGCAACTAAAGGGTTAAACAGTTATTACCTGATTAGCGACGGCGGTACGATGTCTTATCGAACCCGTATCCGTACACCCTCGTTTCCTCATTTGCAGATGATACCCTTAATGAGCCGAGGGTTGTATGTGGCAGATTTGATAGCAATTATCGCCAGTATCGATTTCGTCATGGCCGATGTTGATAGGTAATGGTAAGGCCGTCATCAATAGAGAGTTGATTGGAAAAACATGGAACCAATAACAGCACTAAGCGCCGCGGAAATTGCCGAAATAAAAACGGAGGCTTCCCATTATGAGCAGCCCCAGGCAGCTTCCATTGAAGCCTTAAAAATAGTGCAAAAATACCGTGGCTGGGTTTCGGATGAAAGTGTTAAAGCGATTGCGCAATTATTGCAAATGTCACCGGCGGAACTTGATGGCGTCGCTACCTTTTACAACCTGATCTTTCGGCGACCGGTGGGCAAGCATGTGCTGATGCTGTGCGATAGCGTCAGTTGTTGGATTATGGGTTGTGATGGTGTTGGCGCGCAATTAAAAAAACAATTGGGTATTGAGTTTGGCGAAACCACTGCCGATGGGCAGTTCACCTTGTTACCCGTAACCTGCCAAGGTGCTTGCGATCGAGCGCCCGTGATGTTGGTGGATGGGGCGTTGGAAACCCATCTGGATGTAGACAAAATTAACGCAATCTTAGCGAACCAAAAATAATGGAAACGCCCTTAACGCAAAATATAGGCCCCGGCAAATCGCCGCCCAACCTGCAACAATATCGGGCCAATGGTGGCTATCGAGCCGCGCATAAAGCGCTGTTGGAAATGGAGTCGAAGGATATTTTACAGCTGTTGCAGGATGCTAATTTGCGTGGCCGTGGCGGTGCCGGATTTCCTACCGGTATGAAATGGAGCTTCGTACCGATGTATAAAGATCGTGAAGAAAAACGCACCAAATACTTGGTGGTTAACGCCGACGAAATGGAGCCGGGTACCTTTAAGGATCGACTGCTGATGGAGGGTGACCCGCATCAGCTAATCGAGGGCATAATTATCAGCGCCTATACACTGCAAGCGGAGGTTGCTTACATCTTTATCCGTGGTGAGTATCAGCGTTGTGCGGATTTGTTAAACCAAGCGATCGCCGAATGTAAAGAGCAGGGATTGCTTGGTACCAATATCATGCACAGCCGTTTCAACCTGGAAATTTTCGTACATACCAGCGCGGGGCGTTATATCTGTGGTGAAGAAACAGCGCTACTCAATTCGTTGGAAGGCAAGCGTGCGACGCCGCGGGCAAAACCGCCATTCCCCCAGGTGAGCGGATTATGGGGGCGGCCGACGGTGGTCAACAATGTTGAAACCATCTGTAACGTACCTCATATCGTCGACAAGGGTGCTGCCTGGTACAAGAGTTTGAGTCTGACGGAAGATGCTGGAACTAAAATATTTGGCGTCAGCGGTAGGGTGAAGAACCCGGGCGCATGGGAATTGCCGTTAGGAACGCCAGTACGGGAAATTATCGAAAATTATGCCGGCGGCATGCAAGATGGTTATCAGCTAAGGGGGTTTTTGCCAGGTGGCGGTTCAACCAATTTCCTCACCCAGGAGCATCTCGACCTACACATGGATTACACCTCCATCGGTAAAGCCGGCAGTCGTCTCGGCACCGGCACCATGATTATTCTGGATGATCAAACCTGTCCGGTAGGCATGGTGCGCAACCTCGAACATTTCTTTGCACAGGAATCCTGTGGCTGGTGCACACCTTGCCGTGACGGCTTGCCCTGGGTAGAACACATTTTGACTGAGTTTGAACATGGGAGGGGGGAAATCGAGGATATGGATGTCCTCACCCGCCATACCCACATGTTAGGTCCTGGTAACACTTTTTGTGCCCATGCGCCCGGAGCCATGGGGCCGCTGGAGAGCGCACTGAGGTATTTTCGCGAGGATTTTGAAGCACATATACATGGTAAATCCTGTCCTTGGATCGTCGTGACGGGGAAAAGTTAAGCATAGCAACCCCTTTGGCCGAAGCTGGCAGGGTAACAAATACTAAAAACGGCGGACTTAAAGATGGTCAGCATTGAAATAGACAATCATATCTACCAAGTGCCGGAGGGCAGCAACCTGTTGCAGGCCTGCCTATCGCTCGGTTTGGATTTGCCCTATTTCTGCTGGCATCCGTCCTTAGGTTCGGTGGGGGCTTGTCGGCAATGCGCGGTGATCCAATACCATGACCGGCATGATGAAGTGGAGGGCGATCAGCGCGATGAGCAGGGCCGTCTGGTCATGTCCTGTATGACTTTGGTTAGCGAAGGGATGCGCATCTCAATCGACGCCAAAAACGCCAGGGATTTCCGCTCAGATATTATTGAGCTATTGATGACCAACCACCCCCATGACTGCCCAGTCTGTGAAGAGGGAGGGGAGTGTCATTTGCAGGATATGACGCAAATGAGTGGGCACACCTATCGTCGATACCGAGGCAAAAAACGCACTCACCGCAACCAGTATCTCGGGCCATTCATCAACCATGAAATGAATCGCTGCATCGCCTGTTACCGCTGCGTTCGCTATTACCAGGACTACGCTGGCGGCCATGATCTGCAAGCGATGGCCTCACATAATCACGTTTATTTCGGACGCCACGAGGACGGCGTTCTTGAAAATGAGTTCAGTGGCAATTTGGTTGAAGTCTGTCCTACTGGGGTGTTCACTGATCGAACATTAAGTCAGCATTACACCCGCAAGTGGGATTTGCAGGCAGCGCCATCAATCTGTGTGCATTGTGCGCAGGGATGTAACACCAGCCCAGGTGAACGTTATGGAGAGTTGCGTCGGGTCGTGAATCGCTACAACGGTGCGGTGAATGGATATTTTCTCTGTGACCGTGGCCGCTTTGGTTATGGCTTTGTTAATAGCGATGATCGCGTGACTCAAGCCGAGCGATTGAGGATAACGGAGCATGAGCCGCAACGCGAAATTCTTTCGCGTCCCGAAACGCGTGATGCTTTGCTCGATGCGGTTGGTTCAGGAAAAAGATTGCTAGGCATTGGTTCACCGCGAGCCTCAGTCGAAGCCAACTTTGCACTACGAGAGCTGGTGGGAGCAGAACATTTTTATTCTGGGCTGAATGGGCAACAGTTAAAATTACAGCAAAGCATTATCAAAATTCTTAGCACCCGCTTGGTGCGTGTACCTGAATTGAGTGAAGTTGAGCAAGCCGATGTGGTTTTAATCTTAGGTGAGGACGTTATCAATACCTCGCCCAGACTGGCGCTCAGCTTACGTCAGACAGCGGCCAATATCGGCGACCAATTAGCTGACGATCTACGCATTCCCCGTTGGCAGGACGCTGCCGTGCGTGAAGCGATGCAGAGCGATAAAACCCCTATATTCATTGCTGCCATGACCGCAACCCGTATTGACGATATAGCACAAAAACTCTATCGCGATAAGCCTGCAGGTATTGCTCAGCTGGGTTTTGCGATCGCCAGCGCCATCGACTCTACAGCGCCATTTCCTGAACAGCTCAGCGAGGTGCAGCAAAGTCTCGCGCAGGAAATCGCTGCCGTACTCAAAGCCGCAAAAAACCCTCTTATCGTTTCCGGGGTAGGTTGCCAAAGTCAGGCCGTTATCGCCGCCGCAGCCAATGTGGCAACGGCGCTTGCGAATCGGAATGGTGCTGCGCAACCGACCAACTTATTTTACTGCTTACCCGAATGTAACAGCATGGGTATAGGATTAATGGGTTCGGCTGAAGATGAGGGCTTGGAACAGGCGGTCGAAAGGCTTGAACTGAACCAGGTTGATACTTTGATCGTATTGGAGAACGACCTGTATCGGCGTTTACCACCCGAGCAGGTGAAACGAATATTTGCGAGCGAAGCCAGAGTCATCGTGCTTGATTACATCAAAAATGAAACGGCGCTCAAGGCAAATTTACTATTACCAGCGGCTACCTTTGCGGAAACTGAAGGCACTTTGGTCAGTGGCTCAGGCCGGGCCCAGCGCACCTTTGCGGTATATGTGCCAGCTGCGGATATTCGCGGCAGTTGGGAATGGTTGTCGGATATGCAGGCGTTGCGCAACGCCGAAACCGAGCCGCGCTGGCAACATCTAGATGAGGTCACAAAGGATTGCGCCGATGCGATTGAGGCGCTGAGAGGCATTGTCGATGCAGCTCCGGATGCAGCGTTTCGTATGGCTGGCATGAAGATAGCCCGACAACCGCATCGCTATAGTGGCCGCACCGCCATGTGGGCTGCGGTGAATGTTTCGGAGCCGAAACAAGCGGCTGATCACGATTCTGCCTTAGCTTTTAGCATGGAGGGATACCCTGGTGAAAAACCTTCGGCGCTTACACCTTACTATTGGTCACCCGGCTGGAATTCCAATCAATCCATCGGTAAGTTTCAGGAAGAAATCAATGGGCCATTGAAAGGCGGCGACCCTGGTGTACGGCTGCTGGAGGCGCCGAATGAGTCAAGCAAGCGCTGGTTTGATACTAGTCCTGACAGCGTCAGCGGACAGGGTGATTGGCTGATGCTGCCCAGCTACCACATTTTCGGTAGCGAGGAATTAAGTGCTTTGAGCGAAGCTATTGCCGAACGTTCTCCCCTGCCTACGGTAATGCTAACACCGGAAGATGCAAAAACACTTGGGGTGGAACAGGGTGACGGTTTAGTTTTAAGTGTCTCCTCAGAGCAGTTAAACCTCGAGGTGGTTATCAGCGAAGGCTGCCCTAGCGGCTCTTTAGTGGTGACTGCTGGGCTGGCAAAAACCGCCGGGCTGCCTTTTCCGCACCGGGTGAAAGCAATCAGAGATGAAAACTGGATGCGACGCTCTCAGACCAATATTTTTGTTTCCGATAGAGGATCACCGACATGAGCCTCTACGGTCAAGTAGGGTCAATTGCGAGTATCGTTGGCGTCCTGTTGGGCGCGGTGCTGGTGGCTTCACTACTGACTTGGTTGGAGCGTCGTTTATTGGGTGTCTGGCAGGATCGTTATGGGCCAAATCGCGTCGGTCCGTTTGGCCTGCTGCAAGTGGTGGCGGACATGATCAAGATTTTCACCAAACAGGACTGGATTCCGCCCTTTGCCGATAAGCCGGTATTTGTCATCGCGCCTGCTATTGTGATGGTCTGCATGCTGATGGCCTTCGCTATCATTCCGATGGCGCCAGGTGTGGGTGTTGCTGATCCAAATGTGGGCCTGCTGTTCTTCTTGGCGATGACCGCGCTGGCTGCCTACAGTGTGATGCTGGGCGGCTATTCGTCCAACAGTAAATACGCGTTAATTGGTGCGCTACGTTCTGCTGCTCAAATGGTCAGTTATGAAGTCTTTATGGGCATTTCCCTGATGGGGGTGGTGTTATTGGCGGGGTCGTTCAATTTACGGGTGATTGTCAATGCCCAGGCAGATATGTGGTTTATTATTCCGCAGTTTGTCGGCTTTTTTATCTTTATGATCGCCGGGATTGCGGAAGCACATAGGCTGCCTTTTGATCTGCCGGAAGCCGAGCACGAAATTGTTGCAGGATTTCATACCGAGTATTCGAGTATGAAGTTTGGCATGTTTTTTATTGGCGAATACCTTGGTGTGGCGCTGATTTCCGCAATGATAGTCACCCTCTATTTCGGCGGTTGGTTGGGGCCGGTATTGCCGCCTATTGTTTGGTTCTGTTTGAAAACCTTTGTGTTTATCTGCTTTTTTATTTTGTTACGTGCGGCAATACCTCGTCCGCGCTACGACCAACTCATGAATTTTGGCTGGAAGCTGATGCTGCCCTTGGCGTTGATTAATATGCTGGTTACTGGAGGAGTAGTGCTGTGGATGCAGTAATCCTATGCTTGCGTCGCTCGAGTGATTGCGAGGTGACGGCATGAAGGCATTATTGAGCCAGCTGAATACTCTATGGTTAGTGCTGAAGCATACCTTTACACGATTGGATACGGTGCAGTATCCGGAGCAAATGCCGAACCTCTATCCGCGCTATCGCGGCAGAATTGTGCTCACCCGCGACCCTGATGGCGAGGAACGTTGCGTCGCCTGTAACCTCTGTGCGGTGGCCTGCCCGGTGGACTGTATTGCGCTACAAAAAGCGGAGGATGATAACGGGCGTTGGTATCCAGAATTTTTCCGCATCAATTTTTCACGCTGCATCATGTGCGGTCTGTGCGAAGAAGCTTGTCCGACAACGGCGATCCAACTGACACCAGATTTTGAAATGTGTGAGTACGATCGACAAAATATGGTGTATGAGAAGGAGCATCTGTTGATTAATGGCCCCGGTAAATACCATGACTACAATTTCTATCGTGTTGCTGGAAAAGCCATCGGTGGAAAAGACAAGGGTGAAGCGGAAAATGAAGCGCCGCCCATCGACATAAAGAGTTTGATTCCATGAGTTTTGAGCTGGTTTTATTTTATACCGCATCTGCCGCAGCGCTGTTCGCGACGGTGATGACTATCACCCGGCTGAACGCTGCGCATGCGTTACTTTATCTTATCGCTTCTTTGTTGGCGGTGGCGGTGTTGTTCTACCTCATGGGTGCGCCGTTTGCAGCCGGATTAGAAGTTATTATTTATGCGGGCGCGATCATGGTGCTCTTTGTGTTTGTCATCATGATGCTGAATATGGGGCAACAAACGGTTGAGCAGGAAAGGCAGTGGTTAAGCTTTGGTATTTGGATCGGGCCGAGCATTATCTGTTTGATTCTGCTGGCTGAGGTGGTCACCTTACTGGTCAATGATGAGCGTATTGCCGGAGCCAGAATTGTGTCGCCGAAGGTAGTGGGCGCGCTTTTATATGGGCCCTATTTGTTAGCGGTAGAGCTGGCCTCGATGTTGCTGTTGGCCGGTCTGGTGGGAGCCTACCATTTAGCGCGACCGCTTAATGAACAAGATGAAAAGGCGGATGAACAATGATTAGCATACCGGTCGAGCACGGGTTGTTACTAGCAACCATATTGTTTTGCTTGGGGCTGCTCGGTGTATTGGTGCGGCGCAACCTTATCTTTGTACTGATGTCGATGGAAATCATGTTCAACGCGGTCGGCCTTGCCTTTATCAGCGGTGGCTCGCGTTGGCATCAGGCCGATGGCCAAATCATGTTTATGCTGGTGTTAACCCTGGCAGCGGCGGAAGTAGCGGTTGGATTGGCGCTGGTATTGCAGCTTTATAAACGCTTTAAAACTGTTGATATAGATATTGTTAGTGAAATGAAGGGTTAATAATGCCACGAAGCACTGGATCGTACCCTCTCCTTGGAGAGGGTTAGGGTGAGGGGAGGCAATAATTAAAATGTTAGACCTACTCTGGTTAGTGCCCACATTTCCGCTAGTAGGGTTTCTGCTATTAGCATTCTGCGGTCTGCCCAAACGGATGGCGGCGTGGGTAGGTGTGGGCTCGGTAGGTATGTCAGCGCTGTTCACCCTTCTTATCGCACTCGAATTTTTTGCTCTGCCGACCACTGAACAGGTTTTTCGGCAAACCCTTTGGCAGTGGTTCAGTAGCGGTGAGCTGAGCATTGCCTTCGCCCTTTACCTTGATCCATTGGCCTTGGTGATGATGTCGATTATCACTGGTGTTGGCTTTTTGATTCATCTGTATTCGGTTGGCTACATGGCTGACGATCCAGCCTTCTCGCGCTTTTTTGCCTATATGAACCTGTTTGTAGCCGCCATGTTACTGTTGGTGCTGGGTGACAATCTAGTACTGCTTTATCTGGGCTGGGAAGGGGTTGGACTCTGTAGTTACCTGCTAATTGGTTTCTGGTATGACAAACCGGAAAATGGTTATGCCGCGCGCAAAGCGTTCATTGTGACGCGGATCGGCGATACCTCGATGGCGCTGGGATTGTTTCTGTTGTTTATGCATCTCGGGACATTGGATATTCAGCAGTTGATGCAAGGAGCGGGGCAAACCTGGGCACTGGGTACAACCATGCCGACCCTCGCAGCGGCGCTGCTCTTAGGTGGTGCTTTAGGCAAGTCGGCGCAATTACCTCTGCAAACTTGGTTGCCTGATGCCATGGCGGGACCGACGCCGATCAGCGCGTTGATTCACGCGGCGACTATGGTAACGGCGGGCGTTTATCTTATTGCCCGTACTCATGCGCTCTTTTTACTAGCGCCGGACGTACTTTTTGTAGTCGCCATAATCGGTGTACTGACCCTTTTAATTTCAGGTTTTACGGCGCTGGTGCAAACTGACATCAAGCGAATCCTCGCCTTTTCTACCATGAGTCAGCTGGGCTATATGTTTCTGGCGCTCGGTGTTGGCGCTTGGTCGTCCGCCATTTTCCACCTGATGACGCACGCCTTCTTTAAGGCGTTATTATTCCTTGCTGCCGGTGCGGTGATTATCTGTATGCACCATGAGCAGGATATTTTCAAAATGGGTGGTTTGCGCAAACGTCTACCGGTCGCGTTCTGGAGTTTTATCATCGGCGGCCTGGCGTTGGCGGCGCTGCCGTTAACCTCTGGCTACTACAGCAAACATGAAATTCTAGCGGCCACCCATGCCTTTGCTGGGGCAGGAGAGATGCTCTGGGCGGCGGCAGTCTTTGGCGCGTTGATTACCGGCATTTATACCTTTAGGCTGATTTTTATCGTGTTCTTCGGGGAAGACAAAACCCATGCCGAGGAGTCGATTGGTCTGAATATCAAATTACCCCTGGTGATTCTTTGTGCGCTGTCATTGCTGGGCGGCATGATTCATGTACCGTTGGCAACTGTTTTTCCGGCGCAAGTGTTGCCGCACATGGAGGGCCTGGTTAACGCGATCACCGCTGCCGCGCCATTGGTAGGCATCTTTATCGCCTACCTGTTGTTCTATCTCAAACCCGACGTACCTGGGGTTTTGATCAGCAACCCTCTGGGTCGTTCGCTGCAACGCTTCTGGTTCAGCGGTTGGGGTTTTGATTGGCTTTACCAACAGTTACTGATCAGCCCCTTTATGTGGTTTGTACGGGTTAACAAAAAGGATGTAGTGGATAGCCTGTATAAACTCATCGCTTGGATGATGCGGCTGCTGCACCTTCTGCTCAGTCTCACTCAAACGGGGCGGGTGCAGTGGTACGCCGCCGGTATCGCCTTAGGTGTGGTGGTAATTGTTGGCTTAGGCGTATGGAGAAACCACCTATGGTTCTAGTCTGGCTAATACTCATCCTGTTTCTTGGCGGTGTTATTGCCTGGATGGTGGATCGCATCAAATTAGGTGATCCGCGCTGGGTAGCAATTGCGACTCTCTCGGTGGCTGTGCTGATGCTGCTGAGCTATACCTTTTCTCTCGGAGCCACCATCTCGATTGGCGGCCAGGATTGGTTTGCTAGCATCGAAGTGCCTTGGATATCGCGCTTCGGGATACAGTTTATTCTGGCGATGGATGGCCTTGCGCTATTGATGGTGCTGTTGACGTTATTTCTGGGTGTCATTGCGGTACTTTCATCCTGGTCGGAAATTACGGAACGCAGTGGCTTCTTCCACTTTAATCTGCTCTGGACATTGGCGGGAGTGGTCGGGGTATTTACGGCATTGGATCTGTTCCTGTTCTTTTTCTTCTGGGAAGTCATGCTGATTCCCATGTATTTTATTATTGCGATTTGGGGACATGAAAATCGTATCTATGCTGCCATCAAGTTTTTTATCTTCACCCAGGCCAGTGGTTTGCTCATGCTACTCTCGATGGTAGCGTTGGTGTATTTCCATCATCAGAATACGGGTCAGCTCAGCTTCAGTTATTTTGATTTATTAGGTTCGTCGCGCGCGGGCGCTCCGGCCTTTTGGTTGATGCTTGGGTTCTTCATCGCGTTTGTGGTGAAGTTGCCGGGTGTGCCCTTCCATACTTGGCTGCCGGATGCCCATACCCAGGCACCCACCGCGGGTAGTGTGATTTTAGCCGGTATTCTGTTAAAGACTGGCGCTTATGGCTTGATCCGCTTTTGTCTCCCGCTGTTTCCTGATGAGTCGATTGCATTTGCTCCCACCGCCATGATCTTGGGTGTCGTGAGTATTATTTATGGCGCCGCCGTTGCCTTTGCACAAACTGACGTCAAGCGCCTTATTGCTTACACCAGTATTAGTCATATGGGTTTTGTGCTGTTGGGTCTCTACGCTTTTAACGCACAGGGCTACCAGGGAGCGGTAATGACCATGTTGGCGCACGGCATGACTTCCGCAGCGCTATTTGCTTTTGCCGGAGCCGTGCAGCAGCGCATTCATACCCGGGACATGCGCGAAATGGGCGGCTTTTGGTCCAGCGCGCCACGAATGGGGGCGATTGTCTTGTTCTTCTCCATTGCCGCTTTGGGTATGCCAGGATTGGCGAATTTTATTGGTGAATTCCTGGTGCTGATTGGCGCATTTAAAGCCAATAGCTGGATTACGGTGTTTGCCGCCATCGGATTAGTGTTAGCGCCGGTTTATTCATTGCTAGTGATACAGCGTATTTTTCATGGAAAGCCATTAATTGCTAAAGAGGTTGGCGATTTTTCTTCGCGAGAAATATTGATGATGGGTCTTATGATGCTGGTGACCATTGGGCTTGGGTTATACCCGCAGCCGGTGATGGAGATCGTCAGCACTGGGTTACAGCTTTCGGGGTTGTAGTTGTGCTTGACACAAAGGTAATTAAATTTTGAGAATGCTATGACTGCAGAACAACAAATAGCGCTGTTACCGATGATGGTAGTCACGGCCACCTCTGTCGTGGTCATGATGTTTGCCGCCTTCGTATCGAATCATCGACTACTGAACTGCCTTTCTTTGCTCGGTTTGTTCGTAGCACTGTTGTCATTGTTGCTGGCGGTAAAAGTAGCACCAATTCAGGTGACACCGCTTATTTTGATTGACCGGTTTGCGCTATTTTATTCAGGACTGGTACTGACTGCTGGTGCCGTGGTGATCTTGCTTTCCTACGATTACTTTCAGTCCAGCGAAGAACGAACCATCAGGGTTGCTGAATATTATATTTTATTGATGGTGGCGATACTGGGTGGCATGGTGCTGGTTTCATCCAGCCATTTTGCCGCCTTCTTCATCGGCCTGGAATTATTGGGCGTATCACTCTACGTCCTGGTTGCCTATCTCGCCCCAATCCGGCTTGGCCGCCTGACATCGTTGGAAGCGGGTGTTAAGTATTTGATTCTGTCCGGTGTTGCCTCGGCGCTATTATTATTTGGCATTGCACTACTGTACGCAGAGTTTGGCACACTCTCTTTCATTGAATTGGGTCGCCATTGGCAAAACGCTGAGGTGTTGAATGGGTTATTCGCTGCGGCTGGCATTGGGCTTTTGCTGGCGGGAGTCGCCTTTAAATTATCTTTGGTGCCTTTCCATATGTGGACGCCCGATGTCTACGAGGGCGCACCAGCACCGAGCACTGCATTCGTCGCGACGGTTTCCAAAGGCGCTATATTTGCTTTCCTGCTGCGTTTTTTTGCTACTACCGGGGCTTTCGAAAACCAGATGATTTGCTACGCTTTGGCGTTAGTGGCTATCGCGTCGATGCTGGGCGGAAATTTATTGGCGTTGCTGCAAACCAATGTAAAACGCATCCTGGCTTATTCGTCCATTGCCCATATTGGCTATTTACTGGTTGCATTTCTCGCTGCTAGCACTGGAAAAGTGGAGATCGATTTGGTTAGCGAAGCCATTAGTTTTTATCTGGTCGCTTATTTTGTTACCACATTGGGAGCCTTTGCAGTGATCTGCGTTTTGTCGAACAACGATGGTCAGCGCGATGTTGATCAGTTGACCGATTATCAAGGACTTTTCTGGCGTGCTCCCTGGTTGGCCAGCATATTAACAGCGATGCTGCTATCGCTAGCGGGAATTCCTTTAACCGTGGGCTTTATTGGTAAGTTTTACGTGTTCACGATGGGGGTGGAGGGCTTGCTCTGGTGGCTGCTGGCAGCACTAATAGCGGGTAGTGCGATAGGGCTGTATTATTATCTGCGTTGGATTGTACAGATGTTTATGCAACCGGAGCTTCAACGGGATAGCTCCACGGAGGGTTCGGTCGCAATCTCATTGCCGGGCTATTTTGCTTTGCTTGTACTGGCCGTTAGTCTGTTTTGGTTAGGCGTCTATCCCCCGCCGTTGATCGGTTTGATTCAAACCATTACCAGCCTCTAAATTTCCTCAGGATTAAAATGCACATGATAAGGACATTGTCCAACACCCTGTTTGTCTTAGTCTGTTTGGGCATGACTGCCGTATCGCAAGCAAGCACTACGCCAGTGCCACCGACGTTAGAACCCTGGCGAGAGTGGGTGCTGCACAAGCATCCCGATTACAGCTGTCCTTATCTATATCAGCAACCCCAACAAAAACGCTGCGCCTGGCCGAGCCTGTTACAGGTTAAAGAGGTAGGTAATGGCGTTGAGTTCGAGCAATCCTGGGATGTTTACGCGCAGAGCTGGTTAACCCTGCCAGGTGACCAGCGGCATTGGCCAAAGGAGGTAAAGGTCAATCAGCAGTCTGCTGTCGTGCTGGAACGCAACGGGCATCCGGTGGTGCAAGTGGATGCTGGGCGGTATAAGGTTACCGGTAAAATAAGCTGGAAAAAGAAACCGCAGTATCTAGCGTTACCGGAAGACGTGGGCATAGTTATTTTTAGTATTGCTGGCAAATTGGTAGAAAATCCAAATATTGATCGTGCCCGCTTATGGTTTAGTAAAACCCAGCTGCAACCAAAGGTAAGCAAGCAGGCCGAGGTGGTAAAAGTAGATGTGTTTCGCAAACTGATCGATGATATTCCGCTCCAGTTAGAGACCAAGGTGCGGTTCGCGGTGTCCGGGCGCGATCGAGAGTTAGTATTAGGTAGATTATTACCGTTGCAGAGCGAGCCGGTACGCCTTGATTCGCCGTTGCCCGCACGAGTAGAGGAAGATGGTCGGCTGCGTATTCAGGTTCGAGCAGGGCAATGGGAAATTAGCTTGCTGTCACGTTATCTTGCGCCAGTTGAGAAATTTTCCGTAGAAGCTATGGATGAACTTTGGCCCACACAGGAAGTTTGGGTATTTCAAGCTAACCGGCAGCTTAGGTCTGTTAAGCTCGATGGCGCGGCTTCCGTTGATCCCTCGCAACTGAATCTACCACAAGGTTGGTCAGGGCTATCTACCTATCTGATGTCGGCTGATTCTGAATTAGCGCTGACAGAAACTTATCGCGGTAATGCTACGCCCGCAGAAAATGAATTGCAGGTCAATCGCGAACTTTGGTTGGATTTTGATGGTAGTGGCTATACCGCTAAGGATTATCTGAGCGGGAAAATGAATCAGGGTTGGCGACTTAATATGCAACCGGGATATGAACTAGGTCGAGCTGCTGTCGGCGGAGAGCCACGCTTGATCACTCGATTAGAAGAGGGTGAGCCCGGTTTAGAGATACGAGAAGGCCATCTGGATTTGGTCGCTGTCAGTCGCTACTTAAGAGGTGCGACCGAGATGGGCGCAATAGGCTGGTCGCATGATGTTGCGCAACTTTCCGCGCAGTTACATCTGCCCCCAGGTTGGATGCTATTGCATGCCAGCGGTGTCGACCTAGTACAAAACTCCTGGCTCTCAAAATGGGATTTGTGGGACTTGTTTTTATGTCTGATCATTGCCGTCTCGATTGGCCAGCTGTTGGGGCTGCGCTGGGGGCTGATCGCCGCCGCAGTATTAGCGATCACCTATCATGAACAGAACGCGCCGCTCTTTATTTGGTTGAATATTGTTGGGGCTTTGGCACTACTCAGAGTGCTACCAGCTGGCAGGTTACAACAACTATTGCGCAATTATCATTTCCTCAGTTTACTACTGCTGGTACTGATGGTTTTAGTCTTTGCTGTCGAACAAATTCGTGAAGGTTTGTATCCCCAACTGGAGCGTGATGTGGCCATCAATACAGCGCGTTATTCCTACAGTAGCGTACCGCAGGCCGCTGTCGAAATGGACATGGTGATGCCGGAAAAAATGCGTAGTAGAAAAAGCGCAACGCTGAATGCCGTGGTTGCGCCCCACCAAGCAGAGGAAAAAGTATTCGAACAATTTGATCGTAATGCCAGAATTCAAACCGGCCCGGGCGAACCAACCTGGAATTGGCACAACGTCAGCCTGCATTGGAGTGGTCCGGTGGCGCAAGGGCAGGATGTTCAGTTCTACTACCTCTCGCCCATGCTCACTCGCTTGCTGAAATTCTTACAGGTGATATTAATTGCAGTTCTCACCATCGGGTTAATGCAATTTACCCTAAGGTTGGGTGTTCAATTACCGAGCCTGAGTACTGCTAAAACATCATCCTGGTTGTTGCCCTTGGTGTTTTTATTCAATCTCCTGCCATCAAATGTACCTTTGGCGCAAGCAGATTATCCACCTGAAACATTACTGATTGAGCTGGAGAGACGCCTGCTGGAACCGCCGTTGTGCACACCCGATTGCGTCAATATCAACCAGGTGAAAATACAGTTAGCGCAGGATCGTTTAATACTGAGATTGCAGGTGGACAGTCTGGCGCACAGCGCGCTGCCACTACCAGCGCAACGACAGCAGTGGTTGCCAAGACTAGTGGTATTGGATGGTAAGCAGGTTCCCTCTTTGTTTCAAGATAGCGCTGGGCAGTTGTTTACGGCGCTTGAGCAGGGCAGACATGAGCTCATTTTGGAAGGCCCCGTCTACGCAGACACACTACTGCTACCCTTTAAAGCGCCGGCACATAATGTTGACGTCGAGGTGACTGGCTGGCAAGTGCGGGGTTTGATCGATGGCGCGATTCAGGGTGGCAGTCTACAGTTGGATCGGATCGTCAAGACGCCAAAGGATAATCAAGCTGAAGATCAATTATTGCCACGCCCGATCGATCCCTTTGTCCTGGTAGAGCGCACACTTCATCTGGGTGTGGATTGGGAGGTGCGTACCAAAGTTACGCGTATCGCGCCGAGCCGCAGTAGTATTAACCTGCAAATTCCACTTTGGCCAAATGAAGCGGTGGTAAGCGGTGGCATCAAAACCGTTGGCGGGAAGGCCATTATTGCGATGGCTCCGAATCAAAGAGAGGTGAGTTGGCAATCGAGCTTGCAGCAAACCTCACCCATCAAGGTGAAGGCATCAGAAAATCAAAGTTGGGTGGAACATTGGCGGATTGCCGCATCACCTATCTGGCATGTCAACACAACAGGTTTGGTCGGTATTCAACAATCCATGGATTCGGGCAATCAAATGCCAGAGTGGCGGCCCTGGCCGGGCGAGGAGCTGAGTATTGAGATATCCCGACCTCTTGCGTTAGAAGGACCGGTGCAAACAGTGGAAAGCGCCAAACTAAGTTATGTGCCTGGTAAGCGAGCCAGTATCAGTACCTTGGAAATAGCGGTGCGCGCTAGCCTGGGTGGCGAGTATCCGATGAGCTTACCGACCAATGCTCAGATTCAGGAATTGGTGGTTGATGGGCAAACCATGGTGGTGACGCAGGATCCGGAAAAACTGACTATCCCTATGCGTCCAGGATTACAATCATTACAGATAAAGTGGAAAACAGAGGAAGAGTTGTCGATTGTTGAGGCAACACCCAATGTCATACTGTCGACACCAGCGGCTAATGTGGAACTCTCGATCAATCTGCCACGTAATCGCTGGCCGTTATTAGTAGGTGGTCCCAGTATTGGTCCTGCCATGCTGTTTTGGGGCGTACTCATTGTCATTCTACTGCTTGCCGTTGGGCTCAGTTGGATGACTAAGCGACAGCAGTTGAATATTCCGGTCAAAACCTATCAATGGGTTTTGCTCGGTTTGGGGATGAGCACCGTCACTGCTGTCGGTGGAGTTTTCGTAGTGCTCTGGTTCTTTGCTATGGAACGCCGCGCACGCTTGCAAACGGAGTTAGCATCGAGGAGCTTCGATCTTATGCAGCTTGGGTTGATTTTACTATCCATTGTGGCGCTGATGAGTTTGATCAGCACTATTCCACTAAGTTTGCTTTCTCTGCCCAATATGCAGGTAACCGGCAATGGCTCGAGTAACTTTTATTATCAATGGTACCAAGACAGAACAGTGCAGGATTTACCAACGGCTTGGGTCATTTCCGTGCCAATTTGGTTTTATCGTATCGTTATGTTGGCCTGGTCTTTATGGGTGGTCTTTGCACTGTTAGGTTGGCTGAAATGGGGCTGGCAGTGTTTTAGTGCCAATGGCTTATGGAAACGCAAAACAAAGGTTGCAACTGAGCCAGGTGATATCACACATAACTCGAAAGGTTAGCTCTTGATGAAGTGAATCCCTTCTTCAAATTCGGAGGAGGGTAGCACTATTGATGTTAGTTGATTCCTAAATAATAAATTTGTAATCCGTAACAAATTACCGCTATTACTGCGGTCACGCCAAGTATAACGCCCAGTAATAGAAAGGGGTGGAATTGTGCATCATCAGTAGAACTATCTTTTATTTTGGGCATATACATTAAATCTTTTAAGATTAAAATTAAATCAAATTTTATCCTGATCAATCGTAGATGGCTAGCGACCATCGGAAAAGAATGCTGATTAAAAAAATCAGCCAAGCGGGGATAGGGGCGAGTATTTTGTCATATATAAAGTCAAGCGGGAGAACACAATATGAACGGTCAAATCAGTGGTGGATGTCTTTGCGGCAAGGTGAGATTTAGCGTAGATAATAGTTTCGAACGGCTTTATCTGTGCCATTGTGCTCAGTGTCGAAAAATAACGGGTTCTGCCTTTGCTGCAAATCTCTATACCCCACCCGAGCAGTTGCAGTGGACAGCGGGAGAAAAGTACATCAAACGTTTTGAATTTCCTGGGCGTGATTTTACCAAGGCATTTTGTACGGAGTGCGGCTCTGGTCTCCCTTATCTCAATCAGAAGGGTGCGGCAATAATTATCCCGGCGGGGTCTTTAGACGCAGAGCCAAATATTGATGAGCAGGCGAACATTTTCTGGGCGGAGCGTCCGCGCTGGAGCACTAGTGCGGTTGACGCCAAATATTATTTACAGTTTCCTGATGGAGAGTGATAGGTCGTTCAATCGTTGAATGTTAGGCATGATTAATTGTTGCCAGTAACAGTAATGAAGGCGTATAGTATGGCTGCCTTGCTATTAAATCAAAAAGACTTTCTCCGAGCGCATGCCAATGAAAAAGCTGTCGTTTGTCTCAAGATTGTTGCTTTCCGTTCCCACCGTATACATTCTCTACACTCCTGTTGATAGTGCTTTTGGGCACTCCTATGGTGAATGGCGCGATGTCCAGCAAATCTATGCAAGCACCTGCCATTACTGCCATGATACTGGTGTTGCACCTGTTCTATTTGGGCGAGCATTGCCGCCGCAATATATCGCCCATCGGGTGCGTAACGGATTTAATGCGATGCCAGCTTTTAAACCGAGTGAAATCGGTGTGGCAGATTTGGAAGCGTTAGCACGGTGGATTGAGCAAAGTGCAGTGCCAGGAGAGGGAGAACAATGAGTCTAAAAGTTTCCCGTCGGGCGTTCCTCTTGGTGTCGGCGGCATCGACGGCATCCGCCATGGCGTCGGCCCCTCCGCTTTCAGCGTTTAATTTATCCAGAACCGAATCGAACAATATTTGTGCGCTATTTGCTGATGACACACTTTCTGTAAGGCTGCAAAAACAGCTAGTCGGTTTTCGTGAAATTGAACGCCATGAGTTGATTCAACGAGAACGTATTAACCAAATAGCAATTTTGCGAAATTGGCTTAGAAATAATCAGGGCAAAAGGGTAGTAGGCGCAGTGGGTTGTGATTTCTATCCAGTCTTGGAGTCGTTGGTGCGCGAGGTGGGCGGATCATTATTGCTGCACGGGCGACATGTAGTGTCGAGTAATGATCGCAGTAGCCACAGCTTTTATACGGTGCCCACGAGTCAAGGTGCGGCGCATCATTTTATGTCAAGAGTTGCCGCATCTAATAGCCAATTTCAGGTTAGCGAATACTGCATTGGTGCCGTTAATAAAATGACCGCGACGCCTCAGCCGCCTCTCATGAATGATTGGTTAGAGGCTGTTGCCAATATGCTGGTTGACCTTGCCAGTGGACGTTGGCAGGTAGGGTCAGTGGTGCAGTATCCTGCAACTCATTTGTTTGAAAGTGCTAGCCCAGTGAGTAGTGTGGAAACATTTGCATTTAGTCTCTGAGGCGTTATCTCAATTACTCAAATCCAAAAGGAATCTGCAATGACAGAGAATCGGTTCGTGGCACTTCCAGAGGGTGTAAGCCAAGATCAGTTTGCGTTGGCAATTGCCGAGTTTAAAACCGCTATCGGAGCAGACAATGTTGTTGTCGCGCCTGAGTTAATAGCACCCTATACGAAAATTATGATTCCGGTAGATGAGGACAAGCACCTTCCCGCAGGTGCACTGATGCCGAAAACAGTTGCAGAAGTCCAGCAAATTATGGATATCTGCAATAAATATAAAACGCCAGTTTGGCCCATCTCTACTGGGCGTAATTTTGGCTATGGGTCAGCAGCACCCGCGCGTCGTGGCACTTTGGTATTGGATTTAAGGCGCATGAACCAAATTATTGAGGTGGATGTTGAGTTGGGTTATGCGCTGGTGGAGGCAGGGGTTACTTATCAGCAACTAGCAGATTACATCAAAGCGCATGATTTACCGCTGTGGCTGGATACACCAATGCCAGCGCCCGTGGCCAGCCCAACCGGGAATACCTTGGATCGTGGTGTCGGCTACACACCCTATGGTGAGCACTTTATGTTTCAGTGTGGAATGGAAGTGGTACTGGCTAATGGCAAGGTGCTGAAAACGGGTATGGGCGCTTTGGAAAAGTCGAATACCTGGCAAGTTTTTAAGTGGGGGTATGGTCCGTATCTGGATGGTATTTTTACTCAATCAAACTATGGCGTGGTGACCAAAATGGGTTTTTGGTTAATGCCAAAGCCGCCAGTTTATAAGCCTTTTCTGGTTAAATATCCAAAAGATGAAGATATTGTAAAAGCGATTGATACCATTCGACCCTTGCGTATGAATCAGATCATCGCCAATGCGGGAACCGTTTCTAATGCGCTGTGGGAAATTGCTGTTACCCATAAACGCGCAGATGTATGGGACGGCGAAGGGCAAATTCCAGATGAAATTGTCAATCGGCTGGCAAAGGAGAAAGGCTATGGTGCTTGGAATGTCTATGCAGCGCTTTATGGCACCCAGGAACAGGTAGAGGTTAACTGGAAAATGGTAAAGGCGGCTTTTGAGGCGTCAGGTGGTGAGGTTTTAACCGAAGAGAATATGCAACCTGACGACCCTCTATGGCAATATCGCAAGGATATGATGTCGGGTACGCTGAGTATGTTTGAGTTTGGCCTGTACAATTGGCGAGGCGGTGGCGGTTCTACTTGGTTTGCGCCGGTATCTCAGGCGCGTGGTGGGGAAACCATGAAGCAAATGAAAATGGCCAAACAAATTACGCGAGATTTTGGCATTGATTATGTGGCGCTCTTCATAATCGGTTGGCGCGAAATGCACCATATTGTCGATCTACTTTATGACCGCACCAACCCTAAGGAAATGCAAGCCGCGCATGGTTGTTATAAAACGCTATTAACAGATTTTGCCAAACAGGGGTATGGGGTATATCGAGCCAACACTGCTTTTATGGACGACGTAGCGGAACTCTATGGTGAAGTGAAGCGCGAGGTTAACCAAACACTGAAACGGGCGCTTGACCCCAATGGCATTATTGCACCGGGCAAATCGGGAATCGATATCTAGTTTCAGTTGATTTCTTTACTCGGCGCGCAGTGCATCAATAGGGTTCAGCCGAGCAGCCGTACGCGCAGGGGCAATGCCCGCAGCTAAGCCAACCGCACAGGATAGGAGCAGCGAAAGCACGAGATACATCGGGTAGAAAGTCAGAGGTAAATCGGGCGCGGCAAACTGGAGGATGATAAATACGAATAACACAATAATCAGTCCCAGAATGCCACCGAGCAGTGCTAGAAAAATGGCTTCTCCCAGGAACAGGAATAAAATTTCCCGCTGGGTTGTTCCCAGCGCGCAGAGCAAACCAATTTCCGAGGTTCGTTCGCGCATGCTGGTTGTCATGATGGTAAGTACGCCGACGCCACCGACTACCAGCGAAATACCGCCGAGTGCGGCAATCGCAAACTTAACAACCGTCAGGATGTTATCGAGAGTCTCGAGCATGTCTTCTTGCGTGAAAAGTGTAAAATCTTCGCGCCCATGCAACTGTGTCAGTAGCTTTGTAATTTGCTCACTCATTTGTTGGGAGGTAACAGCAGGACTGAAGACGACATCAATTTCCATCAGGCCTTCTTTATTGAAAAGTTCTAGCGCACGGCTGGTTGGAATATAAACCACGTCGTCCAGGTCGAAGCCGAGCAGCTGGCCTTTGCTTTCCATCACGCCGATGACTCGGTGGCGCATACCGCCAACGCGGATAAATTGTCCCAGTGGGTTTTGTGTGCCGAACAATTCGTTTTTTAGCTTGTGTCCAAGCACAGCATAGGCACGAGCCCTACTTGGATCATCGGCAGGTAGGAAGCGGCCAATGGCGACATTAAAACGCCATGCTTCAGCTGCTTGGTGACCGACGCCGAATACCTCGGTATCCCGTGCAAACTGTCCAGCTTCAATGCGACCTGTGCCCTGGACTATCGGCACCACCTGAGTGACATAGCGTAAGCGTGATAATTCCGCACTGTCTGTTAATGAAAGTGGACGGACTGTTTTTAATAGAGAACCGATACCTTGGGTGCTGACTTTGCTGGGTGTTACGGCGATGAGATGTGTACCGAATTGAGAAAAACTATCCAGCATATAAATGCGTATACCTTCTCCTATTGAGGTTAAAAGGACGACAGCAGCAATACCAATGGCAATCCCGAGCGAGGTAAGCGCGGTGCGTAAGCGACTGGTGGTAACCGCTAACATGACCCATTTTAACCAATCCCGAATGTGCATTATTTCACCGTGAGGGCAATGACGGGTTCAAGTTTGGCCGCTCGATTGGCAGGCAGGTAAGCGAACAGGGTTGAGGTGAGGAAAGCAACACCTAGCGCGCTCAGAATTGCCCAAAAGGGCGTATGGAAAGGTATGTCGGGGAAAAATTTAGTGCCAGCAAAGAGCAGGGTTTCACCGATTATAATGCCAGTAATTGCGCCTATCAGTGCGAGTAATAGTGCCTCTGTTAAAAACAGCATGCGAATTTGCGCAGCGGGCGCACCAATGGCTTTGAGCAGACCGATTTCGCTAGTGCGCTGATTGACGGAGATCAGGGTGATATTCATGATCAGTATGCCTGCCACCAACAAACTGATTGATGCGATACCGACAATGGCAAAAGTTAGCATTAGTAGCAAATCGTTAAAGGTACTAATCATTGCGTCGGGTCGAACGAGAGTGACATCCAGTTCCCCTTGATGTCTATCCCGCATGATGTTGAGTAATTGCTTTTCAACCGCTGCTAAGGAGACGTTATCTTTGGCCTTAAAAAATACACGGAATAAGGCATCGGTATTAAACAGCGCCTGCGCGGATGCGACGGGAATGAAAACGGCATCGCTGAGATTCATGCCAAAAGCGTCACTACGACCTTCGGTTAAGCCAATGATACGGCAGCGGCGATCGCTAATACGCAGCCACTGCCCGATTGCCGGTGAGCTACCGAAGAGTTCTTCCCTAATGGTTTCTCCGATGACGCAAACATTTTTCCCCTGTTCCATGGGAATATTCGGCAGCGGAGTTCCCTGGCGCATTTTAATGGCGCGAATTTTAAAAAAAGCGACTGTCGTCCCAACTGTCATGGCCTCGCGTGAACGCGATAAATAGGAGATGGGTGCCGAGCCAACCACTAAGGGTGCTAGCTGGTCTAAACCTCTAGTCAGACGTTGCATGGTGCGGGCGTCATCGAGGGTAATATTACGCGCAGCGGATCCAGTCACCGGAGGCATACCGCCCGTGGTTTCTTTTCTTCCAGGAAACATAATCAATGTATCGGTGCCGAGAAAGGAAAACTGGCCCAACACATAACCGCGGGCGCCTTCGCCAAGCCCGGTGAGGGTTACTACGGCGGCGACACCAATCGCCATGGAAACCAGCGTCATGGCGCTGCGAAAGCGATGTCGGCTCAGGGTCTGGCCAGTGAATAAAATAATATCTAATAGCCTCATAGCTGAGCTCTACTGGCGGATGTCCTCGGCAATTTTACCATCCATCATTTTAATGCGACGGTGAGCGCGTTTGCCTAGGTTGGGGTCGTGTGTGACGACTAACAGAGTGATCCCCTGCTGATTTAATTGTTCCAAGACTTCAACCACATCAGCTCCGGATTTTGAGTCTAGGTTGCCCGTGGGCTCGTCAGCGAGCAATATACTGGGGTTCATTAAAATTGCACGACCAATAGCAACGCGTTGCCGTTGGCCGCCGGATAATTGGTTAGGCAGGTGATGCGCTCTATCAGTAAGGCTAAGCTTCTCTAAGGTTTGTTCAACGGCGGGGTTGCGTTGTTTTGGTGGAACTCCGGCAAGCACCATCGGTAAGGCAATATTTTCACGCGCAGTAAGCCTGCCAATTAAATGGTAGGATTGAAAAACGAAACCAATCTTGTCGCGTCGGATATGCGCACGCGCTTCTTCGTTAAGTGAAGAGGTGCTGATATCATCAATGATATATTCGCCGCTATCAGGTCGATCCAATAAACCGATGGCGTTGAGGAGGGTCGATTTGCCCGATCCAGAGGGCCCCATCACGGAAATATATTCGCCCTGTTCAATGCACAGGTTAACCTGATTAAGTGCTCGAACAGCTTGATCGCCAAGGTAGAAGGTACGACAGATTTCGCGTAGTTCAATCATCTTTGGGTGTGACTTTGGCACCTGCTTTTACGCCGGGTGCATCAAGAGAAAGGACAATTTGGTCACCTTCTTTGAGGCCGTCTAGCACCTCGGCATAGGACCAATTGCTAATACCCGCCTTAAAGCTACGCTGTTCCAGCACGCCAGTATCTACTTGGTAGAGAAGAACTTGATTATTTTCTAAGACCGCCTCTGTTGGTACTCGAAGTACTTGCTCATGGGATTCTAGAATCACGCTAATATCTGCGCTGTAACCGACGAGTAGAGCAACATCTTCCGGCGCTGCTGTGAATCGAATGTCCACGTCGACGGTTCGTGCTTGTTTTTCTAAATCCACAACATAGGGTGCAATCCTGGTAAGTTTACCCTGAAAGGTACGATTGCCAAAGGCATCCAATTTGATTTCGGCGGGCTGGTTGATACGTAATGGCATTGCGTCGACTTCATCGATGGGAGCGGTGACGTAGAGGCATTGTGTGTTGATAAGGTCTACTGCCGGTGGGGTTGCAACACCAGGGGGCGAAGGCGTTACATACTCGCCAACTTCGCCATTAATTTCGGCAATCACGCCATCAAAGGGGGCCTTTAACTGAGTCAGCTCAAGTAGCGCCTGTTGTAATTCCAGTGATGCTTGAGCGATCTCTTTCTCAGCTTTTGAGGCTGTACAGGCTAAGTCGCTTACATCGGCTTTGGTAAGGGCGCTATCGGCCTTGTCAATGGATGTTAAATTACGAGTGAGCAGAGATTGCAGGCGATCTGATTCGCGACGGTCAAATTTTGCGGTGAGACAGGCTTGTCGTAGCTTAAGTTCGACCGATTTTAATGTTGCTTTTGCCTGATTGGTACGGGCAATTTGATCTTTATTCCAGAGTTCAAGCAGAATCTGTCCGGCGCTGACCACATCGCCTTCGTCTACAAAAAGTTTAGCAACGCGACCTCCGATCGGCATAGATAGCTTTGATCTTTGGCAAGCCTTGACGGTACCCGCACGCGTGTTGGAAATAGTTGACTGCACCTGCCCCTTTTTAATCGTAGCCAAAGTGACTTGGGGGGTATCTTCTCTTGTGGAAATCCATACCAACAGCCCGATAGCCGCTAAGAGAATGACGAGTGCAAATATTTTTTTCATAGGCAATATCCTTAAGGCGCTCAATATACCATGACAATGATTGATTGAAAGGTGATTTATGGCAACGTTGTGGAATCGATTTTAGATTGCATGCCGTCAACTAGAAGGCGGTCAAGAGGTGTGATAGTTTCGCAATAGTGCGATAAAATACCTGCTTCAGACAAGCTAATCGGCAGGGAACGCTATGATTATTTTACTGTTATTTTTCTTTTTAATATTTACCTCTGTATTACCGGCAGCCGAAATTTACCAATGGCATGATGCTAATGGGAAAATACATTTCAGCGATATACCTCAGGCAGGTTCAGATCAGGTCGTGCTTGAGCTGCAGCCACCAGACGCAATGGAACTGAAGCGATCTAAGAGAATACAGAAAGATATTGCTCTGACAGTTAAGCAGCAAAGTAGTGAGCGTAAGCAGCGTGAAAAAGCTATCGCTATTCAACAAAAGAAGTTTGCTCGGAAAAAATTAGTGAAACTGGAGCGTTGCGAGAAGGCGAAGCAACGATTAGTACAGGAGCAAATAAGGTGGAAAAACCAACGACGGAAAGGATACAAAGCATTACAAAAAGCACGTCACAATGAAAAGCGGGAGCAATTAGAAATTCAGGTTGGATGGGCTTGTGAGAAATAAAAAAAGCTGGGGGGTAACTTGCGTCGCCCCCCAGACAGAACAGGGATTGATGGATATCAATCTATGCTTTGTTAGCCAAAGATCACAAATTGATAGGCGTACCTTAACTTATCGGTGGGTGATCGGCATTGATTTGAATCAATATTTTTGTTGCACCTAAAGTCGTCTTGCTAGTGCAGCTTACTTGTGGGGCCTAGGGAAATAGAGGCATGGAATTTTTTTATATGTGGGTAGCTCTTTACAGGCAGCCTCCGTAGCGAATACGCGGAATTTTTAAGGACCAACATACTACATATGAGGCTTTAATGAAGCGCATTAGCCCTTGGCATGGAATAGCTACGCAAATAATCCGCAAAATCCTTTAATGCCTGAATTTGACTGGCTTCTGCCTCTAGGCACCAAGCTTGCAGCTCCTGCGACATTTCGTTGATATTCTGAGCGCCTTTTTGCCAGATGGATTGCAAGGCTTTGCGCATATCATAAATGCGCTCTAAATTAGGGTGTTGCGCCAGCAGGTTTCGAATATCAGCCTGTGGCTTTTTCCCTTTGGTTACGATGCTGGCTGTCTGATCGCGACAAATCAGGAATTTTACTCGATTCAATATTTTCTTGCCGACCCTGTCGGTTTTTGATTTCTCTAGATTAACCAAAGGAAATACCACCTGTTTCGAATACTGCGCCAAGATATTAAAGCGATCATTCAGGGTTGCCCAAGTGGTGTCTATATCGATTAAACGCTTGCCCGGAACGCGAATGGCAAGGGGACCCATACTCCTGACCTTGGCTAGCCCCAGTAATTTCAAGGTCCTAATCCAAAACCAGCCAATATCAAACTCCCACCATTTCACCGATAGTTTGGGGGAGTTGGGATAAGTATGGTGATTGTTGTGCAGTTCCTCGCCGCCGATGATAATGCCCCAGGGAAGAATATTACGCGCCGCATCTGGGCTCTCGAAATTCCGGTAGCCCCAGGCATGGCCTATGCCATTAATGACTCCGGCTGCAGTAAGGGGTATCCAAATCATTTGAATGGCCCAAACCGTGATGCCAATGGCGCCAAATAGTAGAATATCGATAATTAACATTAAGGAAATACCGAGTGCGCTTTTAGCGTACAGGTGATGTTCGACCCAATCGTCGGGTGTACCCTTGCCGTATTTTTCGAGTGTTTCCGGGGTGTTGGCCTGTTTGTAGAGTTCAGTGCCTTGCCAGAAAACTTTGCCTAACCCAACGACAACTGGGCTGTGAGGGTCTTGTGGAGTCTCGCACTGGGCATGATGTTTACGATGTATAGCTGTCCATTCTTTTGTCGACATGCCTGTGGTTAACCATAACCAAAAGCGGAAGAGGTGCTTGATGGCTGTGTTGAGCTGTAAAGAGCGGTGCGCGCTATACCGATGTAGATAAAGGGTTACCGATACGATGGTTAAATGTAGGAAAACGGCTAGAACCGCTAATATTTGCAGAGCAGATAGCCCCGCTAGGCCTTGATACCACATAACACACCTCCATCGGCGGACTCAGCTTGTTGATAGTTTGATTGTCAAGTCACCGTTAGTTCAATAAGTTTAGCCGTTAGCCCTGCTTAGGAATCTGCCGCTTGGGTAAACTGGGCTGCCATAGCATATGACCGTAAAGCACGAAATAGACGGCAAAAGGAATGGTCCATAGCACTGCTGAAGAGATCATGAGTGGGTTGTTAAAGCCGAACAAATAGGCGCAAAGGCGCATCACTGCGGCAATAAAAATGGAGGTATAACAGACGACAATGATTGGGTTTGCCCTCAATTGTCGGCCGGTATGACGTAACACTACGCGCGTCATAAAACTGATACCCATCAAACCCATAGCACCAGCGGTAAAGGCATGTAACCAAATCTGTGTCGAGATTGTGCCACTGAAATCATGTATAGCGCGTAGGGCAAAGGAGAGAATCAGCCATAAATAGGCCAGATGCATGATCAGGATAATCGGGTAAGCTTTAACCCGCCAAGTATGCCAACGAGCAAATCGAATGCTATGAACCACACAAGCAAGTACTGCCGCAACAAAGCACCAAGTTGAATTCATCGATAGCAGGTCAGACAGGATATAGAAGGCGAGACTAAGTACGGCAAATCCCTCTATCCAAGGGTTAAAGGTAATTTCTTGAACACCCTGATCTGGCAGAATATTGTTCGTAAAGACAACGGTTAAGAAGGCACCAGCAACCACAAATTTAATCATGATGGCGTAAATACCCGTGCGTAACCCCAGTGCTGCTAATTCGAGGTTTCCCTGCATGATGCCCAGATGAAATAGCAGGTTGCCGAAACCGATACCGCAAAAAATAATGAGGGCTATTAAGTAAATACGATTTGGGGCCGCCCAGAGTCTCGGCGTTACCATCAGCGCAATGACAAAATAGAGGCTGGAGTCAAGCAGCATCACTAGCATTTCAGGTAGTAACGTTGAAAAATAAAAGGCCAGGCGGCCCAGTAGCCAAAGTGCTGAAATTAATGCCAATCGGCCACCGGAAATTTCCTCTGTCTGTGCCCAGCTACCAAGAAAGGTAAGGGTAAATCCAGCGACAATTGCACCGAAAAAGCCGAATACCATTTCGTGGCCATGCCAAAGGGAGAGGCTATAGTTTGGGCTCACCGCCCCGATGATGCCAGCATGGCTGGCCAACCACAGCAAGACCAGAAGTGGGCAGTAGATTGCTCCCATCAGATAGAAGGGACGAAACGGGCTTTGCCAGATGGGAGATGTGAAGTGTTTGGTCGTCAGGGGTTGATTCATTGTATTTTGGTATAACTGGCCATTGCAGGTTTACAGAATATGTCACAGCCCTGTTGATCGCAACCAAATTAGATGTTTGATCTTGTATGATCGATATTCCTTGTATGAGTACACTATTAGACGGGTAGGGTTCGAAATGGGAGTTCGTAAAGACTTAAAACAGGAAATTCTCTGACTCGGCTATTAGCTTGTCCAGCCACCGGTAAAGGGTATGGCTTGCCCTACCAAGAAATTGCATTGGCTGCTGGCAAGAAAAAGTGCGAGTGCAGCATCTTCCTGTCCCGTACCAAGACGTCCTGCTGGAACCTCTGCCAAACGTTGCTTAAATTCGTCTGTTTGTTGATATTCATCCGGGAAATATTCTTGATTTTCTACGAATATTTGGGCGATGGCATTAACTTGTACATTGTGAGGAGCCACCTCAACACCGACTGCTTTTACCCAGGCTAATTGAGCTCCTCGCGCAGCAGAGTAAGCCGATGCGTTCGGAAAAGTCCGTAGCGGCGTTGCGCTGCCTATTACAATAATTTTACCTGAACGACGAGCGATCATTTGTGGGAGTACTGAGCGACCAAGCCGAAATAATGGATAAACCATTTCTTCGAATGGCTGTTGAAACTGAAAATCGGTTATTTCTATGGCATTCGCCCGAAACCTGTCCGTGGCGAGATTAATGACGAGGACATCGATATTTTTTACTTCACCGAGCAGGTTGTCCGCAGCCTTGTCGTGGGTAAGATCGCGCTGATCAGGAATTACATCCGCACCCTCTTTGGTGAAGGCGTCCACCAAATAGGGACCCATAAAACTGTTAGCTTGAGTTATCACAACACGTTTACCACCCAAACCGTAACCTTTTGTGTTGGGTTGAACTGCCATGATGTTACTCCGGTAGTTTAAGTTAAGGGTGCTTAGAGACACCGTCTCTAAGCACCTACTATTTTTTAACTTGCCAACCTATCGACCAGTAGCCCGCAGGTTTTGCACCGTGAACTTACTGACGGGGTTCAGCTCAGGATCGACCTGACCTTTGAACTGACCGGTAGTGCAGTGGTTCGCCTGCACGTCGATCATGGCGAAGGAATCATCAATCGACACCCCGGTGCCCTTGTTCTTGGCTAAATGATGATCCGGGTGCGCCTGCCCAAGAAACCAAGTCTTCCACAGCTTACCGGCACGGTCATAAATGTTGGCGCGCGGAATCGTGTAGGTCTGGGCATCCATAAAGAATACCCGCTTGCTGATCGGGTGATTGGAATCCACCGGGGCAGCTTCGACCTCATACACCTTACGCAGCTGCCAGGTGATGTTGGGATAACAACCCCCTTTGCCGGCAAAGGCCACCACTTGATACCCCTCATCGTCCTGGTGTGTGTCGGGGTCGAGGGTGAGGTCATTGTGGTTGTAGAAGGGCATCATGATGTTACGGGTGCCTTTGTAGGTCCAGGCCATGTCGGAGACACGGTTGTTATAGCCCTCAAAGTCTTCAATCATCAGGTCAGAGCCCAGGAAGGAGTCCGTCACCTGACCAGTGGCCAGACGGCGTACGCGGCGCTGGAAGCCCAGATACAACCAGGAATTATCGCGCTTCTGATCATCTTCGGCGCGCTGAATCAACAGCTGGGTGTTCTTCACGTCAAAGGGTTCAAGTACCTGCACATAGATAGCACGGAATAACTCTGACGGGTTCGGGGTTATGTCCGGGATCGGGGGTTGGTTAACCCGGTGTTTGAAGTTGAGGAAGTGGAAGTTGAACTTGATGGTACGTTCAACGTTGCCGCTGTCCATGTTGCGGTACTTCCAGTAGAACGGGTAGATGGCGGCGTTATCACCCCAGTTATAACCGTACTTGTAGTTCCAGGCCAGCTTTTCACCAGCGCGCGGGTCGTTCATATCCGGCTCTTCCGGAAAGGGACGGCCAGCCACGAAGTTGTTGATCTGGCCCACTTCAGCACCCAGGGACACTTTGTTGAGGTTATCACGGGTGGCCTGTACATAGTTGGGGTGCAGGTCAAAGGAGGTGGTGGCGCCGACTTGCATGTCCATCCAGCCGTTCTGAATCTGTTTAAACAGTTCCGGATCAATAATGGATTCGAACTGGCCCACATTACCACTATTAATGGTCATGCCAGTACTCAGCCCGTTAAAGCTGGGCACACCGCTCTTATAGGGGTAAAAGGAGTTTTCAACATCTTCGGCGGTCGCCGCGTGCGTCATTCCAGCGGCCAAGCTACCACTGAGCGCCAGGCCGATCATCAGTTTTTTTATCGTCATAACAGTTCTACCTTTTTATCAGTTAAGGTCGTAAATCGATGCCCTCGCCTTAGAAGCGATAACGCACCGTCAGCTGTATTTCGTCTTCTTTCTCGGCCATACCGATCGGACCGGAGCGGAAACGTCCCAACGGCTCAAAGCCAGAAAGACCCGCCGAACCGGAAGTAAACCCAACACCATGCTCAGGTACTGGGCCTGAAGTAAAGGGTGGGAAGGGGTTACACAGACGGCAGTCATCGAACTGCTCATCTTCACCGCCGGTTTTGTAGTTGGCGCCCAGAATCAACTGCCAGTTATCACTGATCAGCCAGTCGATGGAAGGGGCTACCACGGTAGCGCCCGCTCTAAAATCATGCGCCATGATGATTTGCGGACTGAGGCGGTCATTCATCCACCAGCCTTTGACTAAGAAAGTCGCGATATGATTGACTTCCCAGTCTGGCATGCCCACGGTACCTAGAGTAGCGCTAGCCGTTTCATGATCGAGAATGTGCTGACCAAAGATTTGCGCGGAGAACAGGAAGGCGCGGGTCTTGTTGAGCGGACGGATAAAGATGTTCTTATCCGCACCAATCACAAAACGCACCACGTCTGATTCGGAGAACAGACGACGCTCTAAGGTGTTGGCAAACTCTTCACCTTCGGTGTAAGCCACTTCAACCCGGAACACCGTATCGATCGCTTGTGAGTAGTAGTCAATCGAACCACCGAGCAGGTTCACGCGTGGGAATACCATATCAAAGGCAATCAGGTAATCGCGTACCGCTGCTGCTCCGCCCGCAAAAGGGTCAACCACTGGAATGTGGCCCGCCCGTAGCGAAGGTAACTGAGAGCGGTAGGTCAAGGCATTCAAGGACCAACCGAAGTCACCAATCACCCCTTCCACCTTAAAGCCAACCTGGGTATTGCTTAGGCTCCAGGAGGGCAGGTCGACATCACGAATACCAATGGTGTGTGGGCCAAAGTTGGTGGCCAAGCTACCATTAGCAAAATTAGCTACGGTGCCGCCATTTTCCCATAGATTATTCATGCCGCGAAAGAAACAACCGGCATCGAGAATCACGTAGGCTGAGCCACACTGACCCAGGTTGTTAGGACGGAACTTATCGAAGTTCCAGATCAGCTGGATATTGAAGTCATCAAAGGGACCGGTAGCGCCGAAGCGAAAGTCCGACTTCATCATCCACATCGGGATACGAATATCTTCCAGTTCGTCGTAGATATTATGACGAGAATAGTCCACCGGGTTGAGTACGTCCAAGACGCGGAATAAATCCGTACGGCCCCAGATCACCTGCTGCTTACCGACCCGGAAGTTAACCTCATTACCACCACTCATGGGTAGGCTGAAGTCAATATAGAGCTCTCGCAGCCAGTCACCACGATCACTAAAGATCTCCGGCGCTGCCAGTTCTTCCTTATCAAAGTCCAGGTAGTCGTCAAGACAACCCCGGCTGTCTTTATCGCAGGGGCGTACCGGTACGCCGAAGGAAACACCATCGCCATGATCGCGCAAATGATCACCCAAGGAGATCATACCTTCATTGGGGTTGTTGGTATAAACATCAACGAAGGTGTTATTAGGAAGCATGCCGCCACCAAGGACATTGTTGACTGCCCAGTACCCCACATTGGCTCCTCCAGCGGGCCCGATACCCAAGCCGTTAACCGGCACTACCGGCGCAGGACCGGCTACGGAGTTCACCGTTGCCGCCCCACCCGCACGATTACCGAAGTCATCTTCATTCAGATCGTATACCGCATCATAGCTCAGGCGTAACACCCCATTGATGCTGACATTACGGAACGGTCCGACATCCCCAATAAACTTCAGCCCCTCCAGTTGTGCCCCAAAACGCGATTTAGATATCCCCACGTCCTTACGGTGGTAAGTGGCATTCTCGGCAAAACCGCTCCACTCCACATCCTCCGCCAGTACACCGCCACTTTGGATCCCCGCAGCGAACGTGACCGCCGCCGTGATTAGGCCCAGTTTCCCGGACAGTTGCTTACCTTTCATAGTCTTCTCCTTCATTAAGGATCATTATTATCAGGAGCCTAAGGCTCCTTTCATTAGTCGTTACCTGTGGGCACTACCCCGCTCAAGGTAATCTCCTCTCCTACTTGCTTACTGTGCTCCTGCGTGACTGCTCCTTGCTTCCCCTGCTTTTGATGTGTCGCACCCGCCTGTGGGCGAACGGCCTTGGTGGCGGACGCTGGTGGCGCACCCGCCTGTATAATCCCGTCCTCATCTTCATACACCTGACCAATGAAGGCGGGTTTAAACACCAGTACCCAGGCGGGCACCAACAATAGCGCCGCCAGCGCATTGAGCACCACCATCACACTGAGCAGTAGTGCCGCATCGGCCTGAAAACGCAAATCCGATAAAATGACCCACATCACAATCCCCGCAATCAGGGTGATGGCGGTAAAACTAATCGCCAGTCCGGTGGTGCTGATCGCTCGCTCTACCGCCTGGCGCAGGTTGTTGAGCTTGACCATCTCTTCACGGATGCGATCCATCATGTAGATCGAGTAGTCAATCCCAACCCCCACCCCCACCGCAATGATGGGCACGGTATTGATGTTAATCCCCACCTCCTGCAAGCCCATGTAGGCATAGGTCATGGTGGTGGCAAACAGCATTGCCAGGAACATTAAAAAACCTGCCTGCAACGAGGAGTAAAAAAGGGTCACAAACAGGAAAATCAGTAAGAACACCAAGGGCAACACCAGCTTGTTGGTATCAAAGGCCGCTTCATTCATCGCCGCCGTGACGCCAATGGTGCCACCGGCCAAGCGGATGGTCAGACCGTCCACCTTGCCCTCGTTCTCGGTAATCCATTGCTTGGCCATATAAATGGCTCGACGGATGGTCTCACCCTGGTGATCCTTGTAGAAGAACACCAGGTTGGCAACCCGCTCATCGGTGTCGGTGAATTCCTTTAAGGCACCGGGGATCGGACTGGAGGCCATGTAGGTAAACATCAGCCCACCGGTGTAGGCCGGATCGGCCGGAATCTGATAGTAGCGCGGGTCATCGTTGTGTAACAGGCGGTTGACCTGCTTGATCAAATCCGGCAGACCTTTAGCGCCCCCTACTTCCGGATCCTTCATCATGTGCCGCTCCAGGTCCGCCAACGCCGCCAGCACTTCCGGACGCTTTAAACCACCGTTCTCGGCGTGTTCGGCAACAATATACAGCTCTTCGGAGCCGGGAAAGCGGTCATTGATCAGCTTGGAGGAGATGTTGTAATCATGGTTCTGATACAGAATCGGTGAACCGGGCTCGGCTTCCCCGATGGTTACCTGGGATGAGAGGTAGAAACCACCGATTAACAACAGCGCCGCCACACTGAGAATAGCGGGCGGTGCGGATTTATTGGCCATCAGATGAGCACAGCCATCACCGATGGCGCGCAGCACATTGGTTTTGAGTTCGATATCCTTGGGCTTGGGTAGAATCGACAGTAGCAGCGGCACCGCAATTAAGACGGTGATGACAATCGACAGCGCCCACAGGGACGCGTAGTGTGCCAGTTTGGTGTTGAGCGGAATCGAACCAATGGCAATCAGCAATAAACCAATGGCATCGGACACCACACCCAGGGTGCCGGGACGGAACAGACTCTCAAAGGTGAGCTGGGCCGCGCGGGGGCCATCATCACACTCGGCCAGCTCGCTGTAATAGCGCTCCACCAGCTGAATCCCGTGCGACATGGCCCGCGCCGAAATCAGAAAGGGAATCACCAGGCCTAAGGGATCGAGGTTATAGCCGAACAGGCTAATAATACCGACGCCCCAAATCGAGGAGATAATCACGCCGCCGAGGGGAATCAACACACCATAGGGTTTGCGGAAGTGGAAGACCAGCAGCGCAATCATGATCAGGGCGGTAAACAGGAAGATCTCGATGATCTGTTCCTTGTAGGTATAGACCCAACCCACCAGCACCGGTTGGCCGGTAGCATAAATGTTCACCCCGGCGCGGGCTTCGGCTTCGCGCACGGCCTGGAGTTGGGCAAAGGTCTGCTCGTAGTCCAACTGGCCTTCGTTCAGTTGTGCCTTGATCAAGGCCACCTTCATGTCCGGCGAAACCAGTGGACCATAAATCCGTGGATTGGCCACCACGTCCTGACGTAACAGGTTCAACTGTTCCTCTGATATCGCTCCACCCAAGGGGTTATAGTAAGGCTCGGAGTTGATGTTGCCGAGCTCGGTCAACCAGATCTTACGCGAGTTACGGTGGGTCAAACTCGACACCAGGTTGTGGTTTACCCCCGGCAGGTTATCCACCGCCAGGGTGAGACGATGAATCATGGCCAGCGATTCATTACTGAAAATATCGCCGTCTTCTATCTCTATCCCAACCACGATGACGTTAGCGCCACCAAAAGTGTCCTTAATCTCATTGTGCAGTTCTATATAGGGGTGACTTTGCGGCAACAGGTCGGCAAAGTCCGAATACATCTTTAAACCGGGAATTTGAAACGCAAAAAATACCGTGATCAGGGCAATGATCGACAGCAGGCTGCGCGGATGCCGGAACACCAGGTTATCTATATTATGCAGCCAGTGGGTCACTTGATTCATAGCGGGCTCTCTCCTGCGCCTAAAGCGCTGCGTCGGTAACGGACAGGGTCATTAACGTCCCCCAGCCACCGGCGACTAACAGCTGTTGATGGGAGAGCACTTGGCCAGCACTCAGGTAAATGGGAATGTTGGGCGTCTCCAACTGAACCCAGACACCATCGCGGTAGCTTAATACCACCGCATGATCCCCGGCGGCGTAAAGACGATCGCCCTGACCGAAGAAACGATAGATCGGCGACTCCACCCCGGAGGCTTGCTCCGCCCAGGTCTCACCGCCGTCCTCGGTGTGCATGATGACACCGTTTAAACCACCAACCCAGCCATTTTGTGGGTCACTGAAATGCACCGTCAGCGGGTACAGCTCCTGACCGATCGTGCCGATCATGTCCCAGCTCTGACCACCATCGCTGGTTTTAAAGAACAAACCAAACTCCGCCGCCGCAATACCAACCTGATCATCGAAAAATTGAATATGGGTCACCAGCGCATCTTCATCAAAACTGCTTTCAGCCCAGCTTTGGCCCTGATCGCTGCTGTGTAATAACGTGCTGTAACTACCGCTAACCCACCAGCTGCCATCGGTGCCGCAGGTTAGGCCGATCATGTCCTCTTGGGTCGGCAAGGCATGGGCAACCCAGGAACGGCCCTGATCACTACTCGACCACACCTGACGGTCAAAACTCAGCGCCAACAGACGCTGATCCGGACACAGCGACAGCCCAATAAAGTTCGGCGACCCCGCCACCTCCTGACGCGTCCAACTAACCCCTTCATCACGACTGCTCAGCACTACCCCAGCAGAACCCACCAGCGTTAGCACCCCTTCGCTCATCACCATCTGCTGGTATTGATCCGTGCGCAGCCGCGACTTCGACAGCTCATCCTCAACTCCCCTTAAATCCAACGAGGCTTCACAGCCGGTCAGTGCAAGTAGGCTGAAAGCTAAAGGAATGTTGAGCCCGAAGATGTGAGTCATTTTTTTGTTATGCATTGTTCTACCTAATATTTCAAATCGCTGTTTTTATTAAGCTGAGCACGATCTTTGATGCAGTGAAACAACATAGGAGTGCTCACAGATATCGCTGCTAAATCATCTTTTCTATAGCTAAAATAGAAAATAAGCATGAATTTAGTCGTTAGTATTTTGAGAGTGATTGTGTTGTTATGCGGCCCCCTTTTTTCGCCGGCATTTCAGCCAGTTGGAAAATTTTTACTTACTTTATTAAATTGAACACGAGAAAACTTTATAGAAAATAAATTTCAGTCGTACAGTTCTTTTAATTTTTAAATCGAATTCCTACTTAGGGATTTCGGTATTAGTTTCAGTCTATGGTGACTTTATTTTTCTATGCATTCTAAACTTGCTGTGTACTGTTACTTGCGTCAGAGCGAATAAAGCCGTGTCTGTAAGAGAACCTTATAATTGTTATTTCTACATAATCCGAATTTGTTAAATCTGGAAAGATAGCAGCAATGCTTATGCCAAATTGGATAATGAGAATAAAAATAAATTTAAGGTTATGAAATATAAGGATAAATAAAGGTTTGTTGATGGGGCGGAGGATTAGAAGGTGCGAAAGGTTATTGGCAATTTCATGAAATGATTAAATTATTTTTCTGGGTTTCATCTTTTGATGAACTGATAACGAGAATGGGGTGAGGTGTTTTAGTTGTGCGTTCAAAAACCGAAAAGCCAATTGAAACTGGATGAAGTAACGCTTGAATTAAATAAGGGCTCCTTAATTTTTTGATAAGCGATAGGCTAGTGCCGGGCGCGTCATATTGAGTAAACGGGCGGCCTTGGAAACGTTGCCCTTGGCTTGTGTCATGGCTTTATCGATCAGAATGCGTTCCGCTTCCTCTAGTCCAATACCACGCCGAAATATTTCATCGGGCCAGTCGGTTGAGGCGTCGATATTTGCCTGATTGGCAATAGCGTCACTTTCGGCGATCAGAGAGCCGGTGCTGGACAGCGCATTCACGTTTTGCGAGCTTTCATCAATACCGATGATGAGCGCATCGACGCCAATCGTATCATTGGTATCGGTCAAAATGACGCCGCGTTCAATAATGTTACCAAGCTCGCGAATATTACCCGGCCAATCATAAGCCATCACCGCCTCCATTGCTTTGTTGGATAAACCCAGCGTTTTCTTGTGATAGCGCGCATGATATTTATCCAGAAAATGTTCGACTAACAGCGGAATATCTTCGCGCCGTTCGCGTAACGCGGGAATGGTAACGGGGAATACATTGAGTCGATAAAATAAATCGGCTCGAAAACGACCTTCTTTGACCGCCAGCTCCAAATCTTCGTTGGTAGCGGCGAGGACGCGCACATCCACCTTTCGAGTGCGGTTATCGCCGACGCGCTCTAATTCACCTTCTTGTAACACCCTGAGCAAGGACGCCTGGGCGCGCGGTGTTAGCTCGACAACTTCATCTAAAAAAACAGTGCCCTTGTGGGCACGTTCGAAGCGCCCCATGCGGGATTGGGTGGCGCCGGTAAAAGCACCTTTTTCAACACCGAATAACTCCGCTTCAATGAGATCAGGAGGAATTGCGGCACAGTTAACGGCGATGAATGGTTCATTCGCTCGCTCGCTATGTTTGTGTAGACCCTGCGCCATGACTTCTTTGCCCACGCCAGTTTCACCATAGAGCAACACAGAAACATTGGAGTGGGAAGCTTTATTGGCCATGTCACAGACTTGCTGAAATGCTTTTGAATGCCCCACCGCATTACTTAACATATCGGTGCCGCTGATATTCCTGCGCAATGCGGATATTTGTGACTGTAATTCGTAGAGTTCTTCGATCAATGGATCGGCAACGAAATAGCGTTTAAAGGTTTCGTGGTCTTCCCATTCGTGCGCTGGTTTACCGATGGCGCGGCAGTGTTCATCGCCACAACCCCTGCATTCCACCTCTTTAAAAATTATTTCCTGTTCGAGTGCCGATGAGGAGTAACCGCAAGCGTAGCCAATGAGAATCCAGCACACAGGATCTTCTAGAATGCCGAATTCAGAAAGGCAGATCTCCACTTCAAAAGAGTTCAGCCAGAGATGTTCCATAAAAAAATGACCTGTTTCAGGATCAATCTCTATTTGTAACGGCTTAACCTGCACCATACCGCGCAACATATGGAGTTGCGGCCCTGCTAAAAACATGTCGACGACGCTGGCATCAGGGCGCAGGTGTCGCGCCATCTCGCCATCCTTGAGACCATTTTGGTAGCCTAGGCGCATAAAGAACCCTTTAGTTCTTTCCAGCCCTAAGGATTGTAATACTTCCCGTCGAAATCCAGCCAGCGCGGGCAATGTCATTAAAATACTGCGTTGTTCGCCTAACCAGATTTTGCCCTGATCCGTCTGAAACCGGATTAGGCGCGATAAATCATTGATATCTGGGAAAGAAATTTCTGATTTCGTGGCAGTCATGGGGGACAAGCTACTCCTGTTACCGCGTTAAAGCTAGTCAGAATTTGATCAAATCATTAAAAATGGCTGGGCGCAATTATTTTTTAGCCAGAACCTATCGGTTCGATAGCTGAGATTGCCTGATTACTTATATTTTGGCTAACACAGCACAGGTTTTCAGCTCTGAAATTCTGTGCTGAGCTAGATAGTCCTTAGGTTAACCAAATAATAAAAGCCTCAAATTAAATTTTTCACCATTTGCTTAAATTCGTTTGTGTTAGTCAGAGCTGCTGGGCAAAGATAACAGTCTAACCACATGAAAAATATAAATAAAGTAAGTTTGGCATATTAATTGCTGCTATCTCCTAATATCGATACAGCGGTAGCGTTTACAGTGATTCAAGGTTGGTGCTGCCGCTGGACTAGGCGGATAGCCAATAAATTTTAGACAGATTTTAAATGCAGACTCTGAATATGACATTGAAAGTGGTGCCTCCACCAAAAGCTGAGCAATTAACCCGCTATGTTCGAGTTCGCAAGCTGACCAAGGGGTTTGTCGAATTTGATTTTGCGATTGGCGATCCGAGTATTTACATAGAGCTTATTTTGCCGCCAGCTGCATTTGAAGAGTTCTGTAAAAAAAATCAAGCTGTGAACATGACAGCTGAGCAGGCTGAAATGGTAGATAAGGATATGCGTAAGTGGCGTTATGGAGAGGAAAGCGAATAGAACTTGCCAGCACTAATGCCTGATAGGCAGTGATGTAGCGTATTTGGAAACAGGTTTAGAAAATAAGATTTAGCAAAACATGGGATGAAATTATGACAATAGAAATTAAAACCGCCACCTTAGAGCCGGTGCGTAACACCTTCGCCCACATCGAGCGGCGTTTTGGTGATAAGCCAGCGACACGCTATCAAGAAGGCACCTACGATCTGCAAGCGGTCGCCAATTTCCACTACAAACCAATGTGGCAACCAGAGTATGAGCTGAACGATACACGCCGCACCGCCATTCAGATGGAAGATTGGTACGCGTTCCGCGATCCTCGGCAGTTTTACTACGGTACCTATGTGCAGCAACGCGCCAAGATGCAGGAAGTTGCTGAAAGTAATTACAGTTTCTTCGAGAAGCGCAATCTGGCTGATCTACTCAGCGATGAGGTTAAAGCAAAGTTGATCCGGTTTTTGGTGCCCCTGCGTCATGTTGAGCATACCGCTAACTTAAATAACGTGTATGGCACTGCTTATGGTTACGGTACGGCGATTACACAGGCACTGCTCTATGACGGCATGGATCGTTTCGGTATTGCTCAGTATTTGTCCCGTATCGGACTGATTTTCGATGGTAACACCGGCGATAAACTGGCCGAAGCGAAAACTTATTGGCTGCAAGAAGAGGTTTGGCAGGGTATGCGCGCGCTCTGTGAAGAAACCTTGATAACGAAGGATTGGTTTGAGCTGTTTGTGGTGCAGGATTTACTGATGGATACCCTCAACTATGACATTTTCTTTAATCAATTCGAACAGTGGCTAAGGGATAATGGTGCTCAGGATGTAGCAATGCTGATGGAATTTATGCAGGACTGGCATAAGGATACCAGTCGTTGGGTGGACTCAGTATTGAAAACAGCGGTAGCTGAGTCAGCAGCAAATAAGGCGACTCTTGAAGCTTGGATTAGCGCTTGGCGCCCGAAGGTTGAAGCGGCTTTAAAACCACTGGCGGTTGAACTGCTGGGAGCGCAAGCTCTACCGCTAGCGCAGGCAGAATTGGATAAGCGTCTAAATAAGGCGGGATTGTTTAAATAGAGGGTTTTAACTATGTCAAAAGTATACATCGCCTTGCAGGACAACGAAGAGTCTCGCTACATCATTGAGGCTATAGAAGAAGACAACCCGGAAGCGACGGTGATCCGCCAGCCGGCCATGATCCGGGTAGAGAACGAAAACAAACTGATTATTTGCCGTGAAACCGTAGAAGAAAAAATTGGCCGTGATTGGAATGTCCAGGAATTGCATATGAACTTAATTACCTTGGCGGGTAACGTCGATGAAGATGACGATCAGTTAACCATCGAGTGGAAACAGTAGGGGATTGAAGAATGGCTGCTAAATTGAATATTAAAGACAAGTACCGTCTGTTAACTCGGGATCTGGACTGGGATTTTGATTACCAGAATCGTAAGGATGCTTTTCCGCAAGAGGATTTCGAAGGCATTAAGATTACCGATTGGAGCAAATGGGAAGACCCTTTCCGTTTGACCATGGATGCGTATTGGAAATATCAGGCAGAAAAAGAGAAAAAATTGTACGCAATTTTTGATGCTTTTTCGCAAAACAATGGCCACGTCAACGTTACTGATGCACGTTATGTGAATGCCATAAAGCTATTTCTAACAGGTGTATCGCCTTTGGAATATCAGGCTCACCAAGGTTTTGCTGCAGTAGGCCGCCAGTTTAGTGGTGTTGGTGCTCGAGTTGCCTGCCAAATGCAGTCGCTGGATGAACTGCGTCACGTGCAGACTCAGGTTCATGCGATGAGTCATTACAATAAATTCTTCGATGGCTTTCATGAATTCCCGCATATGCATGACCGGGTTTGGTATCTTTCGGTGCCTAAGTCGTTCTTTGATGACGCGCGTACCGCTGGCCCGTTCGAATTTATGATCGCGATTGGTTTTTCATTTGAATATGTATTAACCAATCTGTTGTTTGTACCCTTTATGTCCGGTGCCGCCTATAACGGTGACATGGCGACGGTGACTTTCGGTTTTTCCGCGCAGTCGGATGAGGCGCGCCACATGACCTTGGGTCTGGAAGTGATCAAATTTCTACTGGAGCAACACGAAGATAATCTGCCCATCGTACAAAAATGGATCAATAAGTGGTTATGGCGTGGCTACCGGGTATTGGCGCTGGTGGCGATGATGATGGATTACATGTTGCCCAATAAAGTGATGTCCTGGAAAGAGGCCTGGGAAGTGTATTTCGAAGAAGCTGGCGGCGCTCTGTTTAAGGATTTAGCACGTTACGGAATAGTTATGCCGGATTATGTTGAAACCATCGCTAAGGAAAAAGAGCATCTGAGTCACCAGGCCTGGTGGATTTTCTACAACTTCACCCATGCGGCGGCCTTCCATACCTGGATTCCTTCGGCCAAAGAACTGGATTGGTTGAGCGAGAAATACCCTGATACGTTTGACCAGTATTATCGCCCGCGTTTCGAATTGGCAGCGCAAATGGAGAAGGAAGGTGAGCGGTTCTACTGTTCTGGGTTACCGCAACTTTGCCAGACCTGTCAGATCCCTATGGGGTTCACCGAAATGGATAATCCAACGTTGATAGCTTATCGGGATTCTGTCTACAAGGGTGATCGCTATCACTTCTGTTCCGATGGCTGTAAAAACATATTTGACGACGAGCCAGAAAAATATGTGCATGCCTGGTTGCCCGTACAGCAAATCTTCCAAGGCAATTGCGGTGGAGCTGACGTGGAAACAGTGTTGAAAGACTATTACCGCTTGAATATGGGCGCTGACAATATGGAATTCACCGGTTCGCCGGATGACCAGCGCTGGAAAGCCTGGAAAGGTGTGGCTTAACCGGCACAGTCATAACGGCTGATGGATTTATTTAGAATTAGAGAGAGAAACAACAATGCCAGTACATGCGATGACACCGGATTATCACGGTGATGTGAAAGACGCACGGGAAAACTACCACGGTAATATCATGGTCTTTATTGGGTGGGATCACCACCTGTTGTTTTGCGCCTCGAAAGCGGTGCCTTTACCGCCGGACATGACCTTCAGACAGCTCATTGAACAGGTGATGCCTGATGCTTTTGGCCAGCATCCTGAGTTTAAGAAAATCAATTGGGAAACAGCCAATTGGCTATTGGATGGTGCCGCCTTTAAGCCCGATTTCAACAAGGGGTTAGAAGAGCAGGGCGTAGGACATAAATCACTTATCCGTTTTGCAACCCCTGAACTAAAAGGTTATGCCAACGCTGGTGTTTAGCGTGTTCACCACAGATTACAGAAGGAATAGCAATCGATGAGTTATCAAATCACCATTGAACCCACTGGCGATACCATTGAAGTGGAAGAGGGCCAAACCATTCTCGATGCGGCATTACGCCAAGGTGTTTGGTTACCCTTCGCCTGTGGCCATGGTACCTGCGCAACCTGCAAGTGCCAGGTGGTTGAGGGTGAGTATGAAGTGGGTAATGCGTCACCCTTTGCACTGATGGATATGGAGCGTGACGAAGGCAAGATATTGGTGTGCTGCGCCACCGCAGAATCTGACATGGTGATTGAGGCGGATATCGACGTTGATCCAGATTTTGAGGGCTATCCCATTCAGGACTACCAAGGCACCGTTAGGGAAATTGTGCAGCTATCGCCAACTATCAAGGGTATTCATCTGGATCTGGATGGAGAGATGGCGTTTCAGGCAGGACAGTATATTAACTTGAGTATTCCTGGCGTAGAAGGGGTTAGAGCCTTTTCCATCGCTAACCAACCATCGCTCAACAAGCAGATTGAATTGCATGTGCGGCATGTCCCAGAAGGAGCTGGCACCACCTATTTGCATCAGCAGCTTAAGGTTGGTGACACGCTCGAACTTTCCGGGCCTTATGGGCAGTTTTTTGTGCGTAAGTCCGCGCCAGAGGATTTGATTTTTATTGCTGGTGGTTCTGGGCTGTCGTCGCCGCAATCGATGATTTTAGATCTGCTGGAAGTGGGTGATCAACGCAGGATTGTGTTATTCCAAGGTGCGCGTAATGTGTCTGAACTGTACAACCGGGAGATGTTCGAGGCGCTCGCCAAGGAGCATGATAACTTTGAGTATGTACCCGCGCTTAACGAACCTAATCCTGATGATCACTGGGAAGGGTTTACTGGTTTTGTACATGAAGCTGCAGTGGCTCATTTTGATGGAAAATTTAGCGGGAATAAGGCTTATCTTTGCGGCCCACCGCCAATGATCGATGCCGCCATTAGTGCTCTAATGCAGGGGCGTTTGTTTGAGCGCGATATCCATATGGAGCGTTTCCTGACGGCTGCCGATGGCGCTGGAGAAGCGACTCGAAGCGCGCTGTTCAAACGAATCTAACAGAGTAGATTTAGGTGGAACAGGCAATCAAATATAAAGTACAGGACAAAGCAACTGGAGCCTTTTTTAACTGTTCGCCCAACCAAAGCTTGTTGGTGGCGATGGAAAGAACCAATCCCGGCTTAATTAAGGTAGGTTGTCGGGGTGGTGGTTGTGGTGTGTGTAAAATCAAGGTGGTGAAGGGCGAGTATATTGCCAAAGCGATGAGTCGCAAGCAGGTGTCTTTGGAAGAACAAGCGCAGGGTTATGTGTTGGCTTGTCGATCTTATCCACGTACGAATTTGGTATTTGAAGTGGCGGTTAGTGAAGAGCATGAGGCCAAAGTGTACTAAGTGGTAAAACCAATCGCAGAGGTGGTATTCAGCCGGAAGAATGGGGATAGAAGATAAAAACTGCTGGTATTTAGATAACCGAGGAGAGGCAAAATGAGTAAAGGTGTGATGAGACCGGGGCATATTCAAATTCGTGTCATGGATATGGATGAAGCAGTGTGTCACTACCGTGATCGTATGGGGTTGATCGAGATGGATCGCGATTCGAGTGGTCGTGTCTACCTTAAGGGTTGGACAGAAGTCGACGCCTATTCAGTTGTACTGCGTCCGGCCGATGAGCCCGGTATGGATTTTATGGGTTTTAAAGTAGTGTCCACCGAAGTAATGAATCAATTAAAGCAGGAGCTAATTGATTTTGGTTGTCAGGTGGAAGTTATTCCTGCCGGTGAGCTAAATGACTGTGGAGAACGGGTACGTTTTGACTCGCCCACCGGACATATGTTTGAGCTCTATGCAGAAAAAAAACAGACCGGCAAGTGGGGTATTCATCCGAAAAATCCCGATGCTTGGCCGGAAGAATTGAAAGGCATGCGTGCACAACGCTTCGACCATTGCTTACTTTATGGCGATGATCTCGATGGCGCTCTCGACCTCTTTTGTAATGTGCTCGGGTTTCAATTGAGCGAAGAAGTTGTAGATGGAGAATTGCGTGTGGCGCAGTTTATCAGCTGTTCTATGAAAGCGCATGATCTGGCATGGGTGCGTCATCCAGAAAAAGGTAAGTTGCACCACGCTTCTTTCTATCTGGAGACCTGGGGAGATGTGTTGCGTGCTGCAGATATCATCTCAATGCATGATATGTCGCTTGATATTGGTCCGACCCGACATGGTTTAACTCATGGCCAGACCATTTATTTCTTCGATCCTTCTGGTAACCGCTCAGAAGTATTCTGCGGTGGGGATTACACCTACCCAGATCACCCTGTGGTCACCTGGGATGCAGATCAGCTCGGCAAAGCAATTTTCTATCATGATCGTGTCTTAAATGAACGATTTTTGAGTGTTTTAACCTAGGGCTGCTGATGGATATTATTCAACAGGCATCGATTGATTGGGCGTCGGCGCATTTGGCTTGCGAGGCGGCGATGTTGCAAGCTCAGGCTTTGTCGGTTCATGTGAGTATTGCGGTGGTAGATCGTAATGGCCGCACAATTGCGTTCTTATGCGATCCTCTGGCGCCCTTCCATTGCAGTGACATTGCTACGGACAAGGCCTATACCGCAGCCAGTTTTGGCTTGCCGACGCACCGCTGGACGGAAATCTCGCAAAGTATGTCGGTTGCCGTAAAAGAAGGTCTTTTGCAACGGGACAGGATGGTGATGTTTGGCGGTGGCTTCCCAATCGTTGTCGACGGCGAGCGAGTCGGCGGCATTGGCGTATCCGGTGCGAGTGAAACGCAGGATATGGAGTGTGCGGTTGCCGCACTGAATAAAATTGGTGCTGATAAAGAGAGCGTATAAATGAGTACAAAAGACATATTGAATTTTATAAACGGCGAATACACGAAAGGCACTTCAGGCAAAACTTTTGAAAATCGCACACCGGTAGACGGTTCCCTGATCGGTATCGTCCATGAAGCAGGTCGTGCCGAAGTCAATGCGGCGGTAGAAGCGGCGCGCAAAGCACTGAAAGGGCCCTGGGGTAGTATGACCCCAGACCAACGCAGTGAGATTTTGCATCGTGTGGCAGATGGAGTGACAGCCCGTTTTGATGAGTTCCTCAAAGCGGAATGTGCCGATACCGGCAAGCCGGTATCCATTGCCAATCACATCGATATTCCGCGTGGCGCAGCTAACTTTAAGGTCTTCGCCGACCTGGTTAAGAATGTAGCGAACGAATCGTTTGAAACGCCAACGCCGGACGGTACTGGGGCGCTTAATTTTTCCGTGCGCCGCCCCAAGGGCGTGATAGGTGTGATCAGCCCGTGGAATTTACCATTGTTATTGATGACCTGGAAAGTCGGACCAGCTTTGGCCTGTGGTAACACCGTCGTAGTTAAGCCTTCGGAAGAAACCCCGACTACGACCGCGCTGTTAGGTGAAGTGATGAACGAAGCGGGTGTTCCTCCCGGTGTGTTTAACGTGATTCAAGGCTTCGGCCCTGATTCCGCTGGCGCATTTTTGACTGAGCATCCGGGCGTCGATGCTGTTACCTTTACCGGTGAAACGCGTACAGGCGAAGCTATTATGAAAGCGGCGGCGGTTGGCGTGCGTGATGTATCCTTCGAGCTGGGTGGTAAAAATCCAGGTATCGTATTTGCTGATTGTGACATGGAGAAAGCTATCGAGGGTACCATGCGCTCAGTCTTTGCCAACTGTGGCCAGGTTTGTTTAGGCACGGAACGCGTCTACGTGGAACGGTCGATTTTTGATGAATTTGTCACCCGCTTTGCGGAGCGAGCCAAACAGTTAAAACTAGGCGTTCCAGAAGATCCGACAGTCGATATGGGGCCGCTGGTCAGCCACGAGCATCAACGTAAGGTGCTTAGCTATTACCAAAAGGCAAAAGATGCTGGAGCAACTATTGTGTTGGGTGGCGGAGTCCCGAATATGCCCGCTGAATTGGTAGGTGGCGCTTGGGTGGAGCCTACTATTTGGACGGGGTTGCCGGATGATGCAGCGGTGGTTACCGAAGAAATTTTTGGACCTTGTTGTCATATTCGTCCGTTTGATACGGAAGATGAAGTCATTGAGTTGGCCAACTCGCTACCCTATGGTTTGGCAGCTGCGGTTTGGACAGAAAACACCTCGCGCGCAATCAGAGTTTCCGGCCGGATTGAGTGTGGAATTTGCTGGGTGAACAGCTGGTTTCTGCGTGATTTACGCACCGCTTTTGGTGGATCGAAACAGTCCGGCATCGGACGCGAAGGTGGTGAACATTCACTGGAATTCTATACCGAGCTGAAAAATATCTGCATCAAGCTTTGATTAGCGGGCGGAATAATGAGTCCAGAAAACCCAGAAATAGCGAATGCCATCGACACTGGTGGTTTTAGCACTAACTATCATGATCAGGGTGAAGGTTTTCCCCTGCTGTTGGTGCATGGCTCTGGCCCCGGGGTATCGTCCTGGGCTAACTGGCGTGGAATTATACCAGCATTGGCGCAATCACATCGGGTGATAGCGCCGGATATGGTTGGCTTTGGTTTTACCGAACGACCAGAGAATTTCAACTACAGCCTTGATCATTGGGTCGCACAGCTGATTGATTTAATGGATAGACTCGACATTGCTCAGGCCGACATTATCGGTAATTCCTTTGGTGGTGCAGTTGCTCTGGCGACCGCTATCAAATATCCGCAGCGAGTGCGTAAATTGGTGTTAATGGGTAGCGTCGGTGTACCCTTTGAAATCTCACCGGGTCTGGATGCGGTTTGGGGCTATACCCCTTCCGTGGAGAACATGCGCAAGCTGATGGACCTGTTTGCCTGGGATCGCAGCTTGGTCACCGACGAGTTAGCCGAACTGCGGTATCAGGCGAGTATCCGCCCCGGCGTGCAGGAAAGCTATGCCAGCATGTTTCCCGCACCCCGGCAGCGTTGGGTTGACGCCATGGCTTCTGAGGAACAGGCTATCAGAGCCATTGAAAAAGCGACCTTAATCATTCACGGTCGCGACGATCAGGTAATTCCGTTGGAGACCTCACTGAAGCTTGCAGAATGGATTGAAGGCTCTGAGCTGCATGTGTTTGGGCATTGCGGACATTGGACTCAAATTGAAAAAAACCAGCGCTTTATCGAGCTGATGAAAGCATTTTTAAATTAGCAGGATTAAATCATGATGGATAAAGAACTAATCAAATCGTTGGGCGATGAGCTATACGGTGCCCTGGTTGATCGCTCCACCTTAACGCCGCTGACTGAACGTTATCCCAATATCAGCATTGAAGATGCTTATCATATTTCGTTGCAAATACTTGAACGCCGTTTAGCCGCAGGCGAGAAGATGATCGGTAAAAAGATCGGCGTCACCAGCAAAGCAGTGCAGAACATGCTCAATGTGCATCAGCCTGATTTTGGTTTTCTCACCGATAAAATGATCTACAGCGGTGAGATGCCGATCAGCAAAGAGCTTATCCAGCCTAAAGCAGAAGGCGAAATCGCTTTTGTGCTCAAACGTGATTTAATAGGCCCCGGTGTTACCATCGCACAGGTGCTGGCTGCCACGGAAACCGTCATGCCTTGTTTTGAGGTAGTTGATTCGCGTATTGAAAACTGGCGTATCAAAATTCAGGATACTGTCGCGGATAACGCTTCTTGCGGTTTATTTGTGGTTAATGAAAACGCCGCGACTCGGCCACAGGATGTTGATCTGGTTACCTGTGGTATGGTCGTTACCAAGAACGGTAAAACTATCAGTACTGGCGCGGGTGCGGCTGCGCTAGGTAGTCCGGTTAACTGTGTGGCTTGGCTCGCCAATACCTTGGGTCAATTCGGTATTCCATTGAAAGCGGGCGAGATTATTCTGTCCGGTTCGCTTGTGCCGTTAGAGCCTGTGCAGGCAGGTGACCACATGAGTGTACGAATTGGTGGTATCGGTGATTGCTCGGTGCAGTTCACCTAGCAGGCTGACCAACTCAACGAATATTGGAAAAAAATGATGCGAACTTTAGATCAAAAGACTATCGAACAACTGGCAGAACATTTGGAAAATGCGGAATTGGAAGCCTACGAGGTCACCAAAATTACCGACGATTACCCGAACATGACCTTCGATGATGCGACCGATATCCAGTGGGAAATTCGTCGCCGCAAAGAAGCTCGCGGCACCAAAATGGTCGGCATGAAAATGGGCCTGACCTCCTGGGCGAAAATGAAACAAATGGGTGTTGAGCAGCCCTGTTACGGATTCCTGGCGGATTATTTTAGCCTCCCAGATGGTGCCCAGGTGGAGACCAAAGAACTGATTCACCCCAAGGTGGAAGCGGAGTTAGCGCTGGTCACCAAGAAAGTTTTGAAAGGGCCAAATGTCACTATCGAAGAAGTGCTGGACGCAACTGATGTGGTGGTACCCGCAGTAGAAATTATCGATTCGCGCTACAAGGATTTCAAATTTGATATCACCAGTGTGCAGGCAGATAACTCTTCCTCCACCCGCTTTGTGGTCGGCAGTCGTTCCGCCGCCGCAGACGCCTTTGATTGGAGCACACTGGGCGTGGTGATGCTAAAAAATGGAGAGATCGTAGAAATGGGTGCGGGCGCAGCCGTGCTGGACCACCCCGCTAACGCCGTCGCGATGCTGGCGAAAATGTTAGATGAGCGTGGCGAGGAAATCCCTGCGGGTAGTTACATTATGACGGGTGGCATTACCGCCGCGGTTTTGGTAGAACCAGGTGATTCAATCGTGGTTCGCTATCAGCACTTAGGCGACGTTACTATGAAGTTTATTTGATTCTTAGTAGGTGCGACTACCGTTGCATTTATGATGGGTAATAACAGGTAGAATTAATCTGTGGGATTGAATGATGAGTAAAAAATTAAAAGCGGCCATTATCGGCCCCGGCAACATTGGCACCGACTTGCTGATGAAGGCAATGCGCAGTGACTGGATAGAACCGGTCTGGATGGTGGGGATTGAGGAATCCGAAGGGATTAAACGCGCCCGTGATTTTGGTATGAAAACCTCTGTCTCCGGCGTTGATGGTATGTTGTCGCATGTTATCGAAGATGATATCCGTATTGCCTTTGATGCCACTTCTGCCTACGTACACGCCGAAAACAGTCGCAAGCTCAATGAGTTGGGTGTGATTATGATCGACCTGACTCCCGCAGCGATTGGCCCCTTTTGTATACCGCCGGTGAACCTCAAAGCGCATGCGGAAAAACTGGAAATGAACGTCAATATGGTGACCTGCGGTGGGCAGGCGACGATTCCCATCGTCGCCGCCGTTTCCCGCGTGCAACCAGTGAGCTACGGTGAAATAGTCGCGACCGTCGGATCGAAATCCGTCGGCCCCGGCACCCGTATGAATATCGACGAATTTACCCGTACCACCGCCGCTGGCGTGGAACAGGTGGGTGGCGCGAAAAAAGGCAAAGCCATCATTATTATTAACCCGGCAGAGCCACCGCTGATTATGCGCGATACCATTCATTGTCTTACCGAAACGGCACCGGATCAGCAAGCGATCACTCAGTCGGTATTGGACATGGTGGAAGCAGTGCAGCAGTATGTGCCTGGTTATAAACTGGTCAACGGCCCGGTATTCGACGGCAACCGAGTTTCAGTGTTCATGGAGGTGGAAGGTCTGGGGGACTTCTTACCCAAGTATGCGGGTAACCTCGACATAATGACGGCTGCAGGCTTGCGCACCGCGGAGATGTTTGCTGAAGAAGCGGCCAACCAAACCATTACTTTGCCAGCGCGCGGATAGGAGGGATAAGAGAATGAATTTAAAAGGTAAGAAAGTCACCCTCCACGATATGAGTCTGCGTGACGGTATGCACGCGAAACAGCATCAAATCAGCCTGCAACAAATGATTGATGTTGCGACCGGATTGGATGAAGCCGGTATGCCGCTAATTGAAGTCACCCACGGTGATGGTTTAGGTGGGGCTTCAGTCAACTATGGTTTTCCTGCGCATAGCGATGAAGAATATCTCAAGGCTGTTATTCCCAAAATGAAACAGGCGAAGGTATCAGCTTTGTTGTTGCCGGGCATTGGTACCGTTGATCATCTCAGAATGGCCCATGACTGTGGTGTTAGTACCATCCGAGTTGCGACCCACTGCACCGAAGCGGATGTCTCGCAGCAGCATATTGGTCTGGCCGCAGAAATGAAAATGGATACGGTTGGTTTTCTGATGATGGCACACATGGCATCGCCGGAGAAAATTCTGGAGCAGGCTAAACTCATGGAATCCTATGGTGCTAACTGTGTTTACTGTACTGATTCGGCGGGCTATATGTTGCCGGATCAAGTAACCGAAAAAATTGGATTGTTGCGCGCGGAATTAAAGCCAGGAACCGAGGTTGGTTTTCATGGGCATCATAACCTGGGTATGGGCATTGCCAATTCACTGGCAGCCATCGAAGCTGGTGCCGCTAGAATTGACGGTTCAGTCGCTGGTCTGGGTGCCGGTGCGGGTAACACCCCGCTGGAAGTCTTTGTCGCCGTGCTCTATCGCATGGGCGTCGAAACCGGCGTCGACCTGTTTAAGGTGATGGACGTAGCGGAAGATTTGATCGTGCCATTGATGGACCATCCGATTCGTCTCGACCGTGATGCGCTGACACTGGGTTACGCCGGTGTTTATAGCTCATTCTTGTTGTTTGCCAAACGCGCAGCTGAGAAATACGGTATTTCCGCGCGCGATATTTTGGTTGAGTTAGGGCGTCGCGGTACGGTTGGCGGTCAGGAAGATATGATCGAAGATCTGGCGTTGACGATGGCGAAGGAGCGTGGTGAGTAGTTTTGTCCCTCACCCTAGCCCTCTCCCAGTGGGAGAGGGAATAGATCGCGTGTTCTTCCAGAGAGAGGCGCGATCTAGGTAGACGCAAAGAGAAGCGGATGAAGGCGAGATAATTTCGCCAGCCGCACAGAATAACCCCCTCTCCCTCTGGGAGAGCCGCACAGAATAATCCCCTCTCCCTCTGGGAGAGGGCTAGGGTGAGGGCCATTTATGACAACCCCAATTGACGTAAAACTCTATTTCAATTTCCGTAGTCCCTATTGCTACATCGCATCAAAAACCCTGTTTCAGGTGTTTGATGAATTCCATACCAATCTGGTCTGGCGTCCATTGGGTGGCTGGACCGGCAGGTCATCGCCTGATCGCGCCAAGGTCAAAGTGCCGTTAACTCGGCAGGATGTCGCCCGTATTACCAAAAAAATGGGCATCCCCATGAATCCGCCGCCGATGACTACTGAGCCTACCAAAGCTGGGGCAGGGTCTTTGTTAGCGGAACAAAAAGGCGTATTGCGCCCCTATCTCGTCGAGATGATGCGCGCCGAATGGGCGTATGGTTTGGATATCGGTGATACTGACGTGATTCTCAGCGTTGGCGATAAAGTAGGTTTGGATCGCGCCGAATTAACTCAGGCCATTGGCTCTCCGGCTAATCTGGCTCAGTTGGAGAAAAACTGGGAGGAGGCGCAAACTCTCGGTGTTATTGGTGTGCCCACCTTTGTTATCGGTGAAAATATCTTCTGGGGCAGCGACCGAATTGAATATGTGCTAGATCATTTACGCGAACTTAGACTTTCGCGTCTTTAATACCGGATTACCTATGATAACGCTCTATCACCGCAGTGACTGTCCCTTCTGCTGGAAAGTACGTATTGCTTTGGTTGAGCTGGGGATTAATTATCAATTAATTGATACTGTGCTGGGTGAAAAGCACCCAGAAGTGATCAAGTACAACCCGAAAGGGTCAGTACCTGTCTTTGTCGATGGGCCAACAGTTATTTGGGAATCCAATACCATCCTCGAATATTTGGAAGATGTCTACGGGCCAGAGAAACTCTACCCGGGATCACCCGCACGGCGCGCCCAACAACGATTGCTCGTGAGTTATTCAGATACAGTCGTCGGCCCCGCGTTAAGGGATCAGGTATTTGAGAAGCGTTCCAAGCCTAAGGCAGAGTGGGATTGGGATGTCATTCATAAGAGTGAGGAGGCATGGCGCAACTGTCTTGCTCAGCTAGAACAATGGCTTGGTGATAAACCATACTTTAGCGACAAATTTTCTGTTGCAGAATGCGCGCTGTTACCGCGTTTTGGAATTGCTGAGGCCTATGGTGCGACGGCGTATCAGGATTTTCCGCAGATCATGCGCTGGTTTAAAGAATTGAAACAGCGGCAATGTTATCGTAAGACCTTTCCGCGCCAGTTTATTCAATGCGACTCTTAGCAACAAGCTAGCGTTATGCGCTCTTTGTATTTCCCGATAGGCATTTAACCTGTAGTTCAGTGTGATAAATTTTCCAGGCAGCAGATAGCTGCTCGTTTGGCGAATAATCTGTTTTAATCCCCAAACAAGCTTCAAAAAAGCCTGTGACCATTATAAAGTTGCCTGACGATATAAAATGTCAGGCGGTTGTTAGATGCAAAGGTATCATTTTTTCTTAGTTCTTCTGCTTTTAAGTTTTTCTTCAGTTGCTTCGGCGGAACTTAATATTATTGCGCTGGAGTCGGGGATATTCGAACGACCGGGTGTCACCAATGAACCCGGTACACTCGTCATCAGCGGTGGCGCGGAACAAGTAATACCGACTAAGAAAGTTGTTGCGAAACTCGGCACCAAATTTGGTATTCGCTACAGCTTGAGTGGTAAACAGGAAACGAATAACCTCGTCACTTTACTGTATTTGACTCCTGGCATTATCCATCCCGATGGTGAACGGCATGATAAATATGTTGAAGTCAAAGATCTTAAGTTCAGCTCAGGCAGCCATACCATTGCCTTTCAAATCACCGAACCCTATGAATTGATGCCTGGTACCTGGCAGATGATGGTGTTTGAAAAGGATCGTTTGCTGGTGAAGGAGACTTTTGAGGTGGTGCTCAAAGGCACTGAGACACTATCGGATTTTATACAAACGGAGCAATAAGCCGTTTCGAGGAAGCAGTCGAATGGAACAACTCATTGATGACTTAATCACGGGCCGCGAGGTCGCTACCGAGCGGCTGAAAAACTGTCTGACAGAATTTTGCGAGGGGAACTCTCCGCCGGAACAGTTGGCGGCGCTGTTGGCGGTGATGCGCTGTCGTGGTGAAACGGCGGAGCAACTGGCCGCTTTTGCGCAGGCGCTGATGGCAAAGGCAAACTGTATTGCTGTTGGTGATGACGTGGTCGACCACAGTGGTACGGGCGGCGATCATTCGGGTAGCTTCAATATCAGTACTACTGCAGCGTTACTCACCGCAGCCTGTGGTGTACCAGTTGCTAAACATGGTAATCGATCGGTCACCAGTAAAAGTGGTAGTGCCGATGTGCTGGAGGCGCTTGGTGTTGATGTCAATATGCCGCCAGAGCGAGCACAAACCTGTCTGGAAGAAAGCGGCTTTGTATTTCTCTATGCACCGGTTTATCACCCGGCCTTTAAATACATCGCGCCCATTCGTAAAGCACTTAAAATAAAAACCATTTTCAATATTCTGGGGCCGCTGCTAAACCCTGCCAAGGTCAAACGCCAAGTCATAGGTGTTTATGATCGCCATCTAATGACGGTCATTGCAGAAGCAGCCTTGCAACTGAATAATCTGCGCGTGATGGTGGTGTCCTCTACTGATGGGCTTGATGAAATTTCCATGGCAGCGCCCACCAATGCAAAAATGGTTGAGGATGGCGGTGTTAGAGACATGCTCATCGATCCGCTAGATTATGGTTTTGCGTACTGTGATTTGCAGCAACTCAAAGGTGGTGATGCACAAGATAACGCGGCTATTTTAAAAGCGGTGCTCGCTGGCGAGATTGGGCCACGAGCGGATTGCGTGGTGCTCAATAGCGCCGCTAGCCTTTATGTGGGCGGTAAGGTGGACAACTTAGCAGACGGCGTGGAGCTGGCTAGATCGGTGCAGCAAAGCGGTAAAGCGATAGATTTATTGAATAGGGTAATCGCCTTTGGCGGATAGGATTGAATGATGCTGGAAAAGATTTTTGAAGAAACAGGGTTGCGTGTCGAGAGGGATAAAAAGAAATATCCGCTTGAGAGGGTTGCATCGGAGCGCTTGTTCGCGCCGCCGGATCAGTTTGAAAACGTTTTTCCGGCAGGGGAGATTAATATCATCTCCGAGATTAAATACGGTAGTCCGTCCCAGGGTCGGATCTTTGATCCCGACATTATTTCTCCGGTTGAAGTGGCCAATCAATATGTACAAAACGGCGCTAAAGCCTTATCCATCTTGACTGAACCCAAATATTTCCATGGCTCTTATCAGTACCTGATGGACGCACGGCGCGCCAATCCGCGGGTGCCGATTCTGATGAAGGATTTTTATTTCGACCCGTATCAGTTTTATTTGGCGCGCTATATCGGCGCCAATGTGGTGTTGTTGTTAGTACGCTATTTGGATAAGGTGCAATTAAAAGAATTCTACGACCTGGCCAGCGAGCTAGGCTTGAGCGCGCTGGTCGAAGTGCACGATGCTGACGAACTGGAAACGGCGATTAATATCGGCGCTAAGGTGATTGGGGTCAATAACCGTAATCTGGACACCCTAAAGGTTGACCTGAAAACAGCGGAAGAACTCTATACGATGATTCCGCAGGACGTCATCAAAATATGCGAAAGCGGTATTTATGACCGTACTGAAATTGATGCGTTTCGAGACATCGGTTATGACGGCTTTTTGGTAGGAACCTCTTTGATGAAGGATGGCCAGCCTGGGACGGCCTTGCGTAAACTGATCAATGGTTAACGTCAAAATTTGCGGCCTAACGCGCTTTGAAGATGCTAAGTTGGCGGCTGATTTAGGTGCCTGGGGTCTGGGTTTTATCTTCGTGGAATCCAGTCCGCGGGTCTGCTCCGTTGAGCAAGCACAACGTATCTGTGAACAACTGCCCAAGGATATCGAAAAGGTGGGCGTGTTTCTCAATGAAGATGCGGACAAGGTTAACCGCATTGTCGATCAAGTGGGGCTGAGCATCGCCCAGCTGCACGGTTTGGAAACGCCCGAATACTGTCAACAGATTGATGCGCCGGTGCTGAAGGCGATTCAAAATTTTGACCTGAATGATTTTGAATTACTCGACCGCTACGGCTGTCGATTGTTAATGGATGCTCCGCGTGTGGGTGATGAGTGGGGCGGTACGGGCCATGAATCTGATTGGCAGCGTGCCCGCACCATCGCCGCGAGATACCCGTTATTTTTAGCGGGCAATTTAGGTGTGCATAATGTCAGCCAGGCAATTCATGCGGTGCATCCGCTGGGCGTGGATTTATCCTCCAGCGTCGAGGTCAGCCCTGGTATTAAAAATCCAGAGAAATTAAGGGCATTATTTCGCCTCATTGAAGAGCTTAATGGTTAAGCCAAAGGTGGGCTAATGGGAGAGTCAAAAAAAGAGGATTTGCGCTTAGAAGATCAGATTCTTGGTGAATCCAGCCAGTTATTCAAACTATCCACGGCGCTGGAGTTTAGCGAGGCGGCGCTACTGCTGGCACAGCAAGCAAAACGTAGTATTCAGATTTTTTCGAATGATCTGGAAGGTCCGGTGTATAACCATGAAGCCTTTATCAATGCCTTAGTCAAAGTGGCGCACTATCACCGTAGATCAATGGTACAGATATTGGTGCGTGACACCAGCCCAGCCGTGAAGGAAGGGCATCGCTTGATTGCCATGTGCCAGCAGTTTTCCAGCAACGTACAGGTGCGGTGTATTGCGGAAGATTTTAAAAATAATAGAGAGGCTTTTTTAGTTGCCGATCAGGTGGGTTTTTTATTCCGTAACGAATATGATCGCTACTTGGGTAAAGTGAATTTCAATGATGCCCGCGAAGCGGGCAAGCTGCTACGTTTGTTTGACGAAGCCTGGGAGCGGGGATCCTCAACGAGCGGAATTCGGCGATTGTTTATTTAGCCGTTTGCTTAGGTATAACCTAAAGCAGGCGCTAATATCTTACCGGTAATTGTCGGTCCTGACTGTTCTAATATTACTCTCACAATGGTTTATTATTCATGAGTATCACTTCGTTTCAGGCATTGGCTTGCCCATTGGACGGCAACAACTTGCTTTGCGATGGGGCCTCGTGGCGCTGTGCCGCCGGGCATAGTTTCGATATCGCTCGCCAGGGATACACCCACCTGTTGCCAGTACAGAATAAACGTTCCCGCGACCCAGGTGATAGCAAGGGAATGGTTGCGGCACGGCAGCGTTTTCTCAATGCCGGTTTTTACCAACCGATTGCCGCTGCGGTGAATCAAGCAGCACTTGAAAATCTGCCCTCTAATGCGAGCTGTCTTGATGCTGGCTGTGGCGAAGGTTATTACCTGCGTCAGTTGGCAGCAGCATCCAGTGATGGGTCAAGTTTGGCATTGTTGGGTTTGGATATTTCTAAATGGGCGATCCTTTCCGCGGCCAAACAATATCAGCAATCAAATTGGGTGGTGGCGAGTAATGCTAATCTTCCTGTGCAAACAAACAGTCTAGATCGAGTGCTCTGTATTTTCGGCTTTCCCGTCTACAGCGAATTTGCTCGCGTGCTTAAACCGGGCGGAGAGGTAGTACAGGTCGACGCCGGGCCAGATCATCTAAGGGAACTGCGCGAAATAATCTACTCAAGTCTAAAGGCGGAAACGGTGACAGGTGCGCCTATACCCGAAGGCTTTACTCAGCTGACTAATCAAACTATCCGTTATCCGATAAAACTAACCAATGCGAAGCAGGTCTCCGACCTGTTGGCCATGACGCCACATTTTTACCGCGCCAGTTCCGAAGGTCGTGCAAGAGCTTCGGCGCTAATGGCATTATCGGTCACAGTAGATGTGCGACTGATACGTTTAGGACGAGGCTAATTGTCTTACTGAACTGAAAATTGTGATGGTGAGTTTGAATTGGCTGAGTGGTTTCTTTGGTTAATACTACTCTACGGAGGTTAAATTCCTCCTTATTTTAAATAACACTAATGGTTTTTTATCTTCCTTTTACGCTATCCCACGATTTTTCTGAACAGTTATCTCCCATTGATTTTCTATTCATATATCCCATTAATTTTTTTATTATTTCTTGTATAACAGAGTTTTTCCAGGCGGCGTCAATCCTAACGGCTTAAAAACACCTAATATCCTAGGTTTAAGCTATTTGTAGCATATAAACACAGAAATTAGTCAGAATTAACACGCCTGTAAGCTGATAAATAAGCTTGCAAATTATTTAATAATGGGATTAAATAATTCCGCGCTAAGAAATTTGTCTTGTGTTCGGTTGAGGATCATGCACTGACAGGCGGAGCTTAAAGCAATAAGAAATAGATGAACTATTCGATAACATTAGAAATTCACGAGGAACAGACAGATGAATTACAAACTAAATCTATTTTCTACTGCAATTATTGCGTCAGCTGTAGCCGGAACTTATGCACCGAATTTAGCGGCTGAAGAATTAGCTTTGGAAGAAATTATTGTAAGTGCGCAGAGGCGGGATGAATCTCTGCAGGAAGTCCCTATCAGTGTCTCAGCTTTTACAGCCGAAACAATAAAACGCTCGAATATTACTGAAGCTGCCGACTATCTGGCGTTAACGCCGAACGTTGGCTTCTCTGAAGATGGAGAAGGCGGTAGCAGAAGTGTCAATATCAGTGTCCGTGGTGTCAGTAATATTACTCTGGACGGCATTGCAGCAGCTAACTCCATCGGATACTACATTGATGAGCTTTCGGTGGGTAGTGTTGCGCAGGGTACAATTAATCCGCAGTTGCAGGATATGGAACGCATCGAAGTCTTACGGGGCCCGCAGGGTACCTATTACGGACGCAATGCTGTAGGTGGCGCACTGAACATCACCACCAAGAAACCGGATGGACAGTTTTATTTTGAAAGTACTGTCAGCGCTGGCAATTTTGATAGTTATGGCATTGAGGGCATTATTAACGTCCCAATTTCTGAAAAATTTATGGCGCGAGCTGTATTTGCCTATGATGAATCGGATACTCCCATTGAAAATGTAAACTCGATGGGAAATGACCCGTATTATGAATACTCGACGGCCAGGGTCTCATTTCGTGCATTACCGACTGATGCGGTTACATTGGATATGTCAATAACCCACACCGAGGAAGATGAGGGGGGTGATATCAGCGTCCCGTCCGGTGTTGTCGACCTCGATACCCAATCCATTTTTGGTATTGGGCCACATGATGCAATCGATTCAGGACAAGGGTTTTATCCGAAAAACGATGACAAAATAGATCGTGATACCATTGAGCTGAATGACAAAGAGTTTACTATCATTAACGCTCGGGTAACCTGGGATTTGGAAAACATGACATTCAAGTCCATCACTGGCTGGTTGGATAGCTCCTTCGACCGGGAGTCAGATCTGGATGGGGTTCCCTTTACCTTTGGCCCACTTCCTCTGAGACGGGTTAATGATTATCAGGGGGAATCCTTCAGCCAGGAATTTCGATTGCAATCCGCAGGCGACTCTAATATGGATTGGACTGTTGGTGTCTTCTACGCCAAAGATGAATTAGAAAAAACCAACCAAATTCAGTTGCTGCCAGATGACAGTCCGAGCGGTACAGCGGTGGGTTTCATTAATAATAACGAACAAGAATTTGAATTTGAAGGTTCCGCACTATTTGGTGAAGCGACCTGGCATCTCAGTAATGTTTTAGACCTTACGCTTGGTGGACGTTATTCTCGAGATAAAGTGTCTGCTTCTGAAATTGATTTCAACCGTGGCCCTGTGCCGGTATCTGATAGTGAGACCTTCACTGACTTCTCGCCAAGAGTGGTTCTTCGCTATATACCGAATGATGATCTGACGTTCTACGGTAGTGTTTCAAAAGGTTATAAGTCTGGTGGTACCGATGTGACAGGTGGTTCAAGGACACAAGGAGCAAAATACGACTCGGAAGAGCTGATCAGTTACGAGCTTGGGTTCAAAAGTAAACTGGCCGATGGACGTGTTAGCCTGTCAGGTGCTGTATTCATGTTAGATTGGGAGGACTTTCAAGTACAAACTGATCGTCTGGAAGACCCCAACGATATCAGTTCTGCGATCTCAACCACCCAAAATGCTAAGGAAGCCAGTGCGCAAGGAGTTGAGCTTGAAATGGTGGCATTGCTGGCGGAAAGATTAACCTGGTCCCTAAATTTAGGTTATATCGATGCGGAGTTTGACGACTATAAAAATGCAGTACTTAAAGGGGAAACCAACGGGCTTCCCAATATCATAGATGTTTCCGGAGAAACCTTGCCAAGAACCCCGGAGTTAAGTTTGAGTACCACTCTTGAATACGGCTTCAATATCGGTGATTTGGATGCGTATTTCCGTGCGCAATGGTCCTATACGGATGAAACGGTGAGTGATATCGAAGCGGTTGGTTCGCTGGTCGGTCAAACTGTTAATGGCGACGCATTCATTTTACCTAAATATCCATACCAGATTGATGATTACCAGGTTGTGAATCTGAGTGCTGGATTGGAAGGCGAACAGTTCCGTGTCTCGGCTTTCGTTAAGAATGCCTTTGAGGAAGATTATTATACTGGAACTTCGGATAATTTTGGTGCAGCTGGTATTCGAATTCGGCCTCATCATCGTGAGTTCGGAGTCAAGTTTACTTATATGATTAAGTAACTTTCTCTAAATTCTTTCCTAATTCCTCTGGTCTGAGGTCAGCGCAATACGGCGAGGGGAGCTGTCAGGTTCCCCTCTTCGCTATGGAGTCAACTCTTCAGCAAGATAATCATCCGGACTCTAAGATATTTTTGTGGGTCTGCATTTTGCCTGTGTGGCTTGCTCTCAAAAAAATAATGGCGGTTTTTCAATATTCTTGAGATAGTACCAACGATCTCGTGAATTTTTTAACTGTTAGTGGGGAGAGCAAAAGTGTTCAGTCATATTATGGTTGGTGCAAACGACGTTCAAGAATCAAAGGTTTTTTACGATGCGGTTTTGGGTGCCTTGGGCTACGCGCCAGGTGTAATCGATGAAAAAGGTCGTTGTTTTTACTTCACCGACAGTGGCCTCTTTGCGATCACTAAACCAATAAATGGCGAGCCAGCCTGTCATGGTAATGGCAGCACTATTGGTTTTTCGGCAACAAGTTCAGCTGCGGCGGATGCGTGGCACGCGGCAGGTCTCGCCAATGGCGGTGTAGCATGTGAAGACCCTCCTGGGGTACGTGAGAGCCCAATCGGTGACCTATATCTCGGCTATTTACGCGACCCCTCCGGCAACAAGCTTTGCGTGATGCATAGGATGGGTTGATTTAAGGGGAATTCAGTTTAATTCACTGACCTGCCAGGATCTAAATAATAGGAGGTGGCAGGCTTCTAAGCATACTGTCAGATAACGTGTTAGGAACATAGCGCGGGGCGTCAATGCAACCGGAATCCAAGCTGCACCTAATTAGGCTGATTCATACGGTGGTTTGGTTTGTATTTGCGACCTGTATCTTTGCGATCCCTATCTATACGTATAAGGGGGATTTAGCGATATCAGCGGTTCTCATAGGTATTGTTATGCTTGAGGTCACAGTGCTAGTTTTCAACAATATGCGCTGCCCGCTCACCAAAGTGGCAGCGCGCTACACGAAAAATCGCAGAGACAACTTTGATATTTATCTACCCCTCTGGCTTGCTCAGCAGAATAAGCTCATTTTTGGGATTTTATTCGTTGTCGGCGCCGTTTATACCTTGATACTTTGTGTGTCGGCACAGGTCGTCACCTAATAATTTGTTTCGCCGCTGCTGTTTAGGTTATGTGTCTTTTAATGCGCATAGTCTGTTGTGCAACATAATAGCCTATCCGTTGCTTTGTCTGGGACGCGCTCAGGTGAATGAATTCACGGTGAAAAACAGGGTTCAGGTAGAACTTCCGGCCTTATACCGAATCAGCTATTCTTCTCCTGCGCCTTAGCAAATGCTGCCGCAAACGCATTATTTACTGGGGGCGTGGGCTGTTTGTGTCGTTGTGGTTTTTGTTGTGATTTTTGATTTGATTTGTCCTGTGTCGGTCTTTTAACGCTAGCGGATACTGGTTTTTTAGTTTCGGGTTGATCCTCCAGACGCATGGTTAATGCAATACGCTTACGCGCCTGGTCAACTTCTACCACTTTAACCTTAACAATATCACCCGCTTTCACTACTTCGCGCGGGTCTTTGACAAAACGGTTAGCCAGGGCGGAAATGTGAACTAGGCCATCTTGATGCACGCCGATGTCAACAAAAGCGCCAAAATTGGTGACGTTGGTGACGGTGCCTTCCAGGATCATTTCTGGTTTTAAGTCGGAAATGGCTTCCACACCCTCTTTGAGGTTGGCAGTTTTGAAGTCCGGTCTAGGGTCACGGCCCGGTTTGTCGAGTTCTTTGATAATGTCGATGACAGTAGGCAGGCCAAAGCGGTCATCGATAAAGTCCTTTGGTTGCAGTTGTTTTAAGACTTCACTGTTACCAATTAGCTTAGTGATTTCCTGTTTTGAACTGGCTGCCATTTTAGTGACCACCGTATAGGATTCAGGGTGGACGGCGGAGGCATCAAGGGGATTGTCGCCGTTACGAATGCGTAAAAATCCTGCCGCCTGTTCAAAGGATTTCTCGCCCAGACGGGGAACTTTTTTGAGTGATTCACGGTTTTTGAAAACGCCATTAATGTTGCGGAATTCCACGATATTATCGGCCAGAGTTTGACTGAGACCGGCCACGCGCCTGAGCAGAGCGGCGGAAGCAGAATTTACTTCGACACCAACGTGGTTCACGCAATCCTCGATGACAGAATCCAGGTTTTTGGCGAGTTGGTATTGGCTGACATCATGCTGGTACTGACCAACACCGATGGATTTAGGCTCTATTTTTACCAGTTCTGCCAGTGGATCCTGTAAGCGTCTGGCGATGGAGATCGCGCCACGTATCGTTACATCCAGATCAGGAAATTCCTTGGAGGCGGTTTCAGAAGCGGAATATACCGACGCGCCAGCCTCGTTGACCATGACTTTTTGTAGAGCGAGTTCGGGATGGCGTTTGATTAAATCCTGACAGAGTTTGTCGGTCTCACGTGAGGCGGTGCCGTTACCGATGGCGATTAGTTTTGCGTCATACTTTTTCGTCAGCGTTGCTAATGTTGCGATGGATTGATCCCATTGATTTTTCGGGGCATGGGGATAAATAGCGGTTGAATCGAGATACATACCGGTGCCGTCCACAACTGCTACTTTAACGCCAGTGCGAATGCCAGGGTCGAGACCGATAGTGGTTCTTTGCCCCGCAGGTGCGGCTAATAATAAATCCTTAAGGTTTTTCGCGAAGACATCAATGGCGGCATCCTCGGCGCGGCTTCTGACATCGGAAAACAAGTCATTTTCCATTGAAAGCTGTAATTTAATACGCCAGGTCCAGCGCACGACTTCTGCCAGCCATGGGTCTGCAGCGCGGTTTTTATTCTCAATACCAGAATGCTCGGCAATCAGCACTTCGCAGGGATGCAGTAATTCTTCATCGTGAGGCAAGTCTAGTTTCAATTGCAAAATCCCTTCCTTGGCGCCGCGAAATAACGCCAGAGCACGGTGCGAGGGGATGTCTTTAATTGTGCTGCTGTGGTCAAAATAATCGCGGAACTTAGCACCTTCGTTTTCTTTGCCTTCGAACACTTTGGCGTAAATACAACCTTCGTCAGCGAGCCGTTGACGTATCGCTTGCAATAAATCCGCCTGCTCGACAAAGCGCTCCATCAAAATATATTTAGCGCCATCGAGCACACCTTTTTCATCTTTGAAAGAGTCTTTAAAGGCTGTGTCGGTGTTGATATAAGCCAACGCTTCAATTTTTGGGTCTAGCTCAGGGTTATTAAAAAGGGCGTCCGCAAGCGGTTCAATACCAGCTTCGATTGCAATTTGGCCTTTGGTACGACGTTTGGGTTTGTAGGGCAGGTATAAATCTTCCAGGCGGGTTTTGGTATCCGCGTCGACAATGGCTTTGCTGAGTTCAGGGGTGAGTTTTCCTTGCTCTTCGATACTTTTCAGGATGGTGTCGCGCCGATTCTCAAGTTCACGCAGATAACCCAAACGTTCTTCCAAAGTCCGCAACTGACTGTCATCCAACCCGCCGGTAACTTCTTTGCGATAGCGGGAAATAAAGGGAACGGTAGAGCCTTCATCCAACAGTGAGATGGCGGCATGGACTTGTTGTTCTTTAACCTGAAGTTCGTTGGCGATACGCTGGGTGATATTTTTCATTTAATACATAATCTATAAGGACTTGGGGCGGGCATTATGGAAAAAAAACAGCCACAGTTAAAGACTTGTATTTTTCTTATTTTAAGGGTCGCGATTAATGCCTGACGCATGTGATTGAAAAGCAATCTTTGGTGTGTGCGGTGCAGGTTTTCAGGGGGAGGCCTGAACGATTGCTGGGAGCTCAGATGCAAGAACTAGAAATATACTCCAACAGCTTGTTCAGCATTCGTTCGCTGGCAGTTTTGGCAAATTCCACATATTCACTTGCAGCGAGGTCAGCGGCATGTTTACTGTGGTAGGGACCTACACAACGGCCTTCTCGGGTTTCAAAATACCAATAATTACTAGCATGGAAAGTTCTTCTGGAGCGGGGTGGCGGTGAAGACTGGTCGCCGGTTCTCGCATTCGCTGTTATTGCCACCGCCACTGTTGGACTACTTTCAGAAGGGAGTGATGCTTGTGTCATTGTATTTGCCATTGGCTACACCTAACTCTCTATTCCAATCTATTTCACTATTGCCTATAGGTTTTAAAGCTAAGGTTTTCTCAGACAATAAATCCTTTGACAATCAAAGTGTTAGTAATTAAAGCAATTAACGCGCCATTTTTTAACCCATTGAAATTAAAGAAATATTATTTGTTTTGTTGTGGGGCTGTATAAATTGCTGACATTTTTAAGGGTGCTGGAGCAATTGCAAACCTACAGGGTGGGTATCTTGTTTTAGTCGTTGTTTTAGTTGATAAACTGGAGTACTTGAGCGCAAGTCTGTATAAAGAATACGGGACGCTAAATACTAACCTCCAGCTATCACGGCTTGATAACCTAACTTGCTGAGTTCTTCCTGTAAGCGCTCTTTGTAATCGCCTTGGATTTCGATGATGTGGTTTTTGACGGTACCACCACTGCCACATTTCTTTTTCAATTGCCTGGTGAGTTCTTTCAGTTGTTCTTCGTTAAGAGGTAGACCGGTAATGCAGGTGACACCTTTGCCCTTGCGACCTTTGGTTTGGCGTTGAATACGGATTTTGCCATCGCCCAAAGGTGCGGATGGTTCTTTACATTTACCCTCATGCTTGGCTGCCCCGCATTGAGGGCAAAGTCGCCCCTGGTCGGTGCTGTAGACTAGTCTGGAATTAGATCGATTCATCTGCATAGTTTGGTGGTGACGAGAAGAGGTATCTTAATTTGGAAATTCAACTTTTGCCACAGTCTATTTCCCTGCGCTATTTACCTGTGTTTTTTTTGCGTTAGTATTAGCCCATTCATTTTTTACGAGTCGGATATGTCTTACCAATTGATTAAAAATATACATCTGATGGCGATCAGCCTTTCCATCTGTGGTTTTGTGTTGCGTGGCGTTTGGATGATGTTGGGTTCAAAGCTGTTAAATCAACGTTGGGTTAGGGTGCTGCCTCATATTATAGATACAGTGTTGTTGAGCAGTGCTGTCGCAATGGCAATCAAAATCCACCAGTATCCCTTTGTGCATTCCTGGCTAACCGCGAAATTTGTCGCGCTATTGCTTTATATTGTGTTCGGTATGGTGGCACTGAGTTATGGCAAAACCAAGTCGATACGAGTGGCAGCCTTTTGCGCCGCGCTACTGTCCTTTGGTTACATTGTACTGGTAGCCTTGTCGAAAACACCGATTCCGTTTTAACGGTTATGAATGCAATCCCTTTAAATACTTTTCCGGAACTAGAAATTTTCGGCAGTGCCGATGATTTGGGCTATCAACATGGACATCAGCTCGCCAGCCAGATAGAGGACACTATCGAATTTTATGCCCGACTGTTTGGTCGTAAACAGCAGGATATTTTTGCGATGGCGAAACACTTTCAGCGTGTGATTGGCGGGTTTAAACCAGAATATACGACGGAGATTGAAGCGCTGGCGGCGGCAGCTCAAATAAATCCTTCTTGGATCTACGCGCTCAATGCCCGTAGTGAAATTCTTAACTCTTTGGCGTTGGAGTGCACGGCAGTATTTTTTCAGCGAACAGGTCTACTCGGACAAAATTGGGATTGGTCGCAGAAAATGGAAAATCTAGTTAGGCTGGTGAAGCTGAAGCCCAAGACCGGGCCAATCATCAGAATGCTAACCGAACCGGGAATCATCGGTAAGATCGGAATGAATTCCGAAGGCTTAGGTGTTTGTTTAAATATACTGTCCTGTGCTAAGCCAACCCGAGGAGTGCCAATTCATATACTGTTGCGCTCGATTTTGGATAGTGGCGATCTACGCGAAGCGCGTACTTGGATTGAGCGGGCTGGGGCCGGGCGTGCCAGTAATATTATACTTGGTTTTGAAAATGGTGAATCATTAGATATTGAGTTTGCGGGTGATGAACAATTTGAACTACCTCGCGTAGCAGTGCAACTGCATACTAACCACTATCTTGGCGGGCAGGTTGCCGCGGGAGGTTTGCAGTTGGAAAGTTCATTGACAAGATATCAGCGAGCAGAAGCAATGGCGGTAGGTTTGATCGAACATGATCTGGAGGAGATGAAAGGGTTATTAACAGACCAATCGGCTGCAGAAGCTTCGATATGTTCCCATTACCATGCGCATGAGCTGCTCGGAAATTGCGGTACCGTCTGTACGCTGATTATGGACTTGAAAAGTCGCCAGATGCACTTAAAACGGGGAAATAATAGCGACGGATCATTTACCCGTTATTCGCTCTGACGGAGGGGGAAATAAAAAAATTAAAAATTTTTCATTTTTTTTGAATATTTCGGAACTATGTGATTTGAGCTGGGTCTATCATTTACGAATTATGTAATACCCAGTTTACCCTCCCTTGTGAAACCTTAAGCCCTGGAATAAACCCGGGGCTTTTTTTTGTTTTTCTTTTCTTCATCTTTGAGCTTAATGTCCAGCTAAGGGAGGGGGAAATAAAAAAATTAAAAATTTTTCATTTTTTTGAATTTTTCGGAACTATGTGATTTGAGCTGGGTCTACCATTTACGAATTATGTAATACCCAGTTTACCCTCCCTTGTGAAACCTTAAGCCCTGGAATAAACCCCCGGGCTTTTTTTTGTTTTTTTATTGGTCATCAGGCTTAAACTCAATTTTAATAGCGACAAAACTTGCCCGATTTGGGTGATTACTGGCAGAATTCATCGGGGCCATTAACCAGGAGAAGCAAATTGTCATTAGCGCTGGAAACGATTGAAGTTGAACATAATCCGTTAGCAAAAACGCCAGATGCAGCGGTGATCTGGTTGCATGGTTTGGGGGCGGATGGGCACGATTTTGAAGGAATCGTACCGCAGCTAAGGTTACCTGATGATATAGCGATAAGATTTGTCTTTCCCCATGCGCCAATTCGGCCTGTGACTATTAATATGGGTTATGAAATGCGCTCCTGGTACGATATTTTGTCCATGGCCGAAGTGCGCGAAATTAACCCGCAGCAATTGCAGGAGTCCTGCGATCAGCTTGAGCAGCTAATCGAAAATGAGATTAAGCGTGGGATTGCCTCTGAACGGATAGTTATCGCTGGTTTTTCCCAAGGCGGAGCGGTGGCGCTTACGGCAATTCCTTGTTACGCAAAACCTCTGGCTGGGATTATGGCGCTTTCTACCTATTTACCGCTAGCGGACTATGTCGCCAAGCATAGAACGCAAGTGAATGCCGAAATTCCTATTTTTATGGGGCATGGCGTGCAGGACCCTGTGGTCGCCCATGCCCTCGGAATTGCTACGCGTGACCAGCTAAAGGCTTGGGGTTATCAAGTGCAATGGCATGAGTATGCGATGCCGCATGCTGTTTGTTTAGAGGAAATCGTGGATATTTCCACCTGGCTAATTGAGCTATTAAAAGCGTAGCTCGGGATTCCAGCTGGGCTATACTTTAGTTAACGTCGAATCGATACAGCCTTATGAAAGCAATCCTTATATCCGTCTTTCTCATTCTAACTACTCAGGACGCGCTTGCGGTCGTTGAGGTGAAAATGGATCAGCTAAAGCTGGTTGATGGAGTACGGTTACTCACTGAATCCGGTGAACCCTTTTCCGGAATGGCGGTTGATTATTATACCAATGGCCAAAAACGGTTACAGATCGATTTTCGTAGGGGCATCAAACAGGGTAAAGAGGTTGCCTGGTATAAGGATGGCCAGCTCAAGCATATCGTGCGTTATCACCGTGGCGAGCCGCAAGCTTTGGGGTCAAGTTGGTACACCAAACAAAGTAATAAGAAAATGCCACAGGGGTTTTTGCGTTGCGATGAGATTCAAACCATCGAAAGTGACTGTAGCGGGGGATTCGCGCGTTCGGGCAACACCATACCGGCCGACACAGAGGCCTGCGAGCGTTACGAAAAGTTGCTTGAGGTATGTAACCTATTGACGGAAGAGGTTAAGCCCCCTAAAAATAGTAGGCTTATTTTTTGTGATGGCCAAGCTGATATGGAAGCAGTGTGTGGTGTTGAAAAAGATGAGACATCGAGTCTGCTGGGCGCCAAATTCATATTTTGTGATGATAGCCCGGAGTTAGCCGAAGTTTGCGAAAAATAAGAACTCATACCAGTATAGTGAGTTGATTGTTTTCCTGCGCCTTGAACATTCGGCTTCAATATGGAAATAACGAAAATTGGTGGGACTTGACCCATATCAAGGAAGCCATTCCGTAAAAGATTGATGATGACGGCATGTATAATCCTGTTGTTTCTTGGCTTAACCCCTACAGACTGTTAGGGCTGGTTTTGATGAGCCTCTTACTCAGCGTTGGGCTTGCGAGTGCAGATGCGTTGCAGCTGAACTCCGAGCGTCAGCGGGAGCTTGAATACTTGCTTAAACAAGACTGTGGTTCCTGCCATGGTATGCGCTTAAAAGGTGGCCTGGGGCCGTCGTTGTTGCCGGAAGCACTGGCTGGGAAACCTGACATCTATCTAAAACAAGTTATCAGTCTGGGTCTGCCTGGAACCGCGATGCCACCTTGGCAAAATTTGCTGTCGGAACAGGAAATTGATTATCTGGTATACCTGATCACCAGCCAGGCAACAACTCAGTCGGGGATAGTCGTAGAGGTTAAGGAATGAATAATAAAGTTCTGGCCATTTTGTTGGGCTTAGTCTTGGTCTGCATTTCCGCCTGGGCGAGAGCCTGTGACTCACAGTTACGAGGTAGCGGTGATCTGGGCGTAGTGATTGAGCGTGAGCGCGGCAGTTTATTAGTGGTGGAGAATTCTTCGGATCAGGTGTTGTGCCGAGTTGAAGAGCTAGGCGACTTGTCTCATGCCTCTGTCGTCTTTTCACGTGATGCTCGATATGCTTATGTGTTCGGACGCGACGGCGGCCTTACCAGGGTTGATATTCTGACAGGAAAAATAACTCACCGAATCATTCAGGGTGGGAACTCAATCGGTGGGGCAATTTCGCAGGATGGTTCGTTAATTGCGGTTTCCAACTATGAACCGGGTGGCGTTAAGATATTTAGCAGTAACGATCTGTCATTGGTGGCAGATATCCCGGCAACCTTTGCGGGTGCAGAAAAAGGTTCCAAAACCGTTGGGCTGGTCGATGCGCCTGGCAACAAATTCGTCTTTTCATTATTTGAAGGGGCTGCCACTTGGATTGTTGATATGTCCGAGCCGGCTAAACCAAAATTAAGTAAATTCGCGGCGATTGGCAAACAGCCTTATGACGCGCTGATTTCCGGCGATGGACGCTATTATATTGCCGGTTTATTCGGTGAGGATGGCATGGCGCTGTTAGATCTTTGGCACCCCGAAAAAGGCGTGCAACGGATTTTGCCGCACTATGGTCGTGGTCAGGAAAAGCTGCCCGTCTATAAAATGCCACATTTAGAAGGTTGGGCCGTAGCGGGTGATCTGATCTTTTTCCCCGCCATTGGCTTGCACCAGGTTTTAGTGGCAAACAAAAATAGCTGGGAGCAGGTGGCGCGAGTTGAATTGAAGGGCCAGCCGGTATTTGCGATGGCACGACCGGATGGACGCCAAGTATGGGTGAATTTTGCTTTCCCTGACAATAATTGGATTCAGGTCATTGATGTGCCTAGCCTCAAGGTAATTAAAACCCTGGATGTAGGCAAAGGGGCTTTGCACATGGAGTTCGCACCGCGCGGCGAAAAGGTCTGGATTTCAGTTCGCGATGAAAATCAGATAAAAATATTTGATACTCAAAGTCTAAGCTTGTTGAAAACATTACCGGCAGAAAGACCGAGCGGTATATTTTTCACCAATCGCGCCGGCAAAATAGGCCTGTAATGGAACTCTCCGAGCAGGATCGTTTATTGCTGAACCAGGTACAGCAGGATTTTCCACTGCACCCAGAGCCGTTCAAAGTGTTGTCGGATCAACTGGGTATGCCGGAGCAGGAAATACTCGAACGATTACAATTATTTGAGCAACAAAATGCGATATCGCGATTTGGTGCGGTATTCAATCATCATCAAGCGGGTGCCAGTACATTGGCGGCGCTAGCCGTTCCAGAAGAAGAAATAGAGCAAGTTGCTGAGTTCGTGAACGCCTTTGCCGAGGTGAATCATAACTACGAGCGGGAACACGAGTTTAACCTTTGGTTTGTGGTGAACGCGCCGGATCAACAGGGCGTCGAGCAGGTGCTAAATAAGATTTCTGCGGCCTATCCCTATGCGCTGCTCGATCTGCCTATGGTTAAGGGCTACCACATCGACCTGGGTTTCCCCTTATGGTAACGGATGCATTGGCGTATGAGCTGCGCAAACTCTTGCAAGAGGGTTTGCCTCTGGTAGAGAAGCCTTATCAGGAAATTGCCCGCCAGCTGGCAGTAAGCGAACAGGTAGTGATCGATAAAATTGCTGAGTTGAAACAGCAGGGTTTGATTAAGCGTTTTGGGATGGTGCTGCGACATCATGAGCTGGGTTACTCAGCTAATTGTATGGTGGTTTGGGATATTCCAGACGAACAGATTGAACAGGTTGCTGATAAGCTGGCGAGTTCTTCTTGTGTTACCCTATGCTATCAAAGGCCGCGGCGTGAGAAATGGCCCTATAACCTGTTCTGCATGATTCATGGCAAAGTACGAGAGCAGGTGGAAGGTCAGCTGCAGGAAATAATTGAGACGCATCAACTCGATTATCCTCATCAGCTATTGTTCAGCAGTCGCCGCTTCAAGCAGCGTGGGGCTCGCTATGTCTAGACCGGCAAAATTACAGCAGCAACAGATCGAGTTGACCGCTTTCGAAAAACAACTCATCAACGCCTATCAAGGGGGATTTCCGCTGGTGCCGGAACCTTTCAAATTGATGGCAAAACAGCTGGGGGTGAGCAGTGAACAGGTGCAGCACGCAGTGGTTAATCTTTTGCAAAGAGGGGTGCTGACGCGTTTCGGGCCACTCTATAACATTGAAAAAGCGGATGGTGCGTTTTCCCTCTGTGCCTTGAAAGTGCCCGCAGAGCGCTTTGATGAAGTTACCGAGCAGGTCAATCGTTATGTTGAGGTGGCACATAATTACCAGCGTGAGCATGAATGGAATATGTGGTTTGTGCTCGCCACTGAAAATCAGCAAAAACTGTTAAAGGTTTTTGAAGAAATTATGCGGGTCACGCAGTGCCCAGGTTTAAACCTACCTAAACAAACAGAGTTTTTTGTGGGGTTAAAGCTTGAAGCCTGATCTGAATGAAATGACACTAGACCAAGCCTTAGTGAAAAAAGTGATCAGTGCGACGCAGAACGGATTACCGATATGTGATCGGCCCTATCAGCAGATTGCCAAGCAGGTTGGGATCAGTGAAGAGGAACTGATTGCGTTGATGCAGGAAATGCTCTCGGCGGGTTTAATCAGGCGAATCGGTTTGGTGCCAAACCATTATGCCCTAGGTTACCGTTTTAACCTGATGACCGTTTGGGATGTGGACGATCAAGATATCCTGTCTTTAGGCGAAACAGTTGGGCAATTGGATTTTGTCAGCCATTGCTACCAGCGACCGCGTCAGGCGCCGAGTTGGAACTACAATCTCTTTGCCATGGTGCACGGCCGTAATGAGCAGGAAGTCGAGCAGCAGGTAGCGCAGATTAAACAGGTGTTGGGCACTTCCTGTCGTGCGATGACACAGCTGAACAGTTTGAAAATTTTAAAGAAAACGGGTTTGCGAATCCGTTCATGAGGGTAGTGATATGTTTCGAATAACGCAATTTATGCAGGCGCTGGCCAACCCTGAGCAAGCGGCTCCTTTGCGTAAACCGCCGGGCCCTGTAGTGATCTGGAATTTAATCCGGCGCTGTAATCTGTGCTGTAAACACTGCTACTCGATCAGTGCCGATAAAGATTTCCCTGGCGAGTTATCTACCGAACAAGTCAAAACGGTGATGGATGACCTCAAGCAGTTTCGTGTGCCGGCACTAATTTTGTCTGGCGGTGAGCCGTTATTGCGACCAGATATTTATGAGGTGGGCAAATACGCCAAAGAGAAAGGGTTCTACGTGGGCCTTTCCACCAATGGAACCCTGATCGATGAGAGTCATATCGGCCCTTTGCTCGAAACCGGGTTCGATTATGTCGGCATCAGTATTGATGGCATCGGTGCGACACACGATAAGTTCCGCCAACTCGACGGCGCTTTTGATGCGTCAATGCGGGCAGTGCGCCTGTGTCAGGAAAATGGGATTAAGGTCGGTCTGCGCTTCACCTTGACGCAAGACAACGCAGAAGAATTACCGGAGTTACTGAAAATTGTGGATGACGAGGATATCGATAAGTTCTATCTGTCGCACCTCAACTATGCCGGTCGTGGTAATCGCAATCGTAAAGATGATGTTGTGCATCAACTCACCCGCTGGGCCATGGATTTGCTGTTCGAGCGCTGCTGGAATGAACTTCAGCAGGGTAAAATTCGTGAATATGTGACTGGTAACAACGATGCCGACGGTGTCTACCTGCTCTACTGGGTGCGTAAAAATCATCCCGAACTGGAAAATTTTGTGCGTGAGCGACTGGAAAGCTGGGGCGGCAATGCATCGGGTCTGTATGTGGCTAATATCGATAATATGGGTAATGTGCACCCCGATACCTTCTGGTGGGATTACAACCTGGGCAACGTCAAAGAACGCCCATTCTCGGAAATTTGGCAAGATCGTTCCGACCCATTAATGGCGGGACTAAAGCAACAACCGCGGCAGTTAAAAGGTCGTTGCGGAATCTGCGAATATCAACGCATCTGTGGTGGTAATACCCGTGTGCGTGCCTATCAGCTGACAGGTGATCCCTGGCAGGAAGATCCTGCCTGCTATCTGACTGACCAGGAAATTGGTGTCGTCGAAGGACATCAACGACTTCAGGTAACACCATACAGTAAGAAAACAACCCCCCAAAAAAATGTCCCTGCATTCTGATTGTTGCGTAAGCTAAGGAACCTCTTTTATGCTGTCTAGGCTATTTTTTTTAATGCTGCTAACGACGTTTGGGATAAGCAGCGCAATGGCGGACACTCAGGCGCTTTCTCAAGCTCTCTATCAACAACACTGTGCAGAATGTCATGGTAAAGAACGCTTGGGCTCTATGGGCCCAGCCTTGTTGCCGCAGAACCTGAGTCGTTTGAAACAAAAGTTTGCGGTCGATGTGATTGCTAATGGTCGCGTAGCGACGCAAATGCCAGCTTTTGCCGCGCAATTGTCTGCCGAGCAGATAGACGGCCTCGTGCAACTTATTTATTCCGAACCGAACGTAAGCCCTAACTGGAGTGTCGCGGATATGCGAACCTCGCATGTTACGCACTTTCAATCTGAAGAGTTGGGTGATAAACCGATTTTCGAAGCAGACCTGCAAAATCTATTTATTGTGGTGGAATTGGGTGACCATCATGCGACCGTGTTAAACGGTGATACCTTCGAGCCGATTCATCGTTTCAAAACACGTTTTGCCGTGCATGGTGGTCCGAAATATACTCGCGATGGGCGTTTTGTTTACTTCGCTTCGCGTGATGGCTGGATTTCCAAGTTTGATCTCTATAATCTGAAAACCGTCACTGAGATTCGCGCCGGTATTAACACCCGCAATATGGCGGTCTCTTATGATGGCAATTATGTGATCGTTGGTAATTACTTACCGCATAACCTAGTGATTCTAGATGCCCATGATTTGACGCCAGTTAAGGTTATTGTTACCCAGGGTGATGGCGAAAAAACTTCTAGAGTCAGTGCCGTTTACACTGCGCCGACGCGCCATAGCTTTGTTGCTGCGCTCAAAGATATTCCTGAGGTATGGGAAATCCCCTATCAGGCGGCCAAAGGTAAACCGGATTTTGAACCGCGCCGGATTAAGCTCGACGATTATCTGGATGATTTTTTCTTTAACCAATCCTATTCGCAGGTAATGGGTACGGCGCGGCCGCTGGATAGCGGTAATGATGGGCACAAAGTCAGGGGTGGTCTGGTTATTGATATGGACAGCGGCGAAAAGGTGGCGGAGTTAGATTTGCCGGGTATGCCGCATTTGGGATCTGGTATTACCTGGGACTATCAGGGCAAAACCGTGCTGGCATCGCCAAACTTGAGTAGCGGCGCAGTCAGTGTCATTGATATGCAAAGCTGGCAAACCATCAAGACCATCAAAACCGAAGGCCCTGGCTTCTTTATGCGCAGTCACGAACTCAGCCCGTACGCCTGGGTTGATGTCTTTTTTGGCCCGAACAAAGACAAGATGCACGTGATTGACAAAAAGACCCTGGAAATAGTGAGAACTCTACAGCCCGCGCCAGGTAAAACTTCTGGTCATGTTGAGTTTACCAAGGATGGGCGTTATGCGCTGGTGAGTATCTGGGAGGATGAGGGTGAGGTTGTGGTTTATGACGCGCAAACTTTGGAAGAGATTAAGCGTTTGCCGATGAGTAAGCCTTCCGGTAAATACAACGTTTATAACAAAACTCATTATGAAGAGGGAACTAGTCACTAGCTTACAGAGGCTCCTTCAGATTTTAGATTATTTAGAGGTACGTTCCTTTTTGCGTTGACTCATAATAAAAGGCTAGTATGAGGAGCTTGCTAGTTTGGATACTTAAACGCAGCGCCCAAACATTTGAGGCAGTTACCTCCATTTTCTCTCTTCACTGAAGTGCTCTCCCTCAGTCGGAGGGTGCTAAATAGTCAGCCTTGAAAAACTAATAACCTATTGATATTAATAGATAATAAAGCCGTTTTATGAGATAATTTCGACCAGTTTTAACTAAATGTCGCGGTAAAACTGGTCGAAATAACGGTGTGTATTTCATGAAAGATTCCTCCCCCGATCACAACCAAATGAGTTTTTTGTCACCTAACCTGCTGGATCATCTCAACCCAAAACACCCCTTACTGCAACTGGCGCAGACAATACACTGGGACTTTTTTGAGTCCGAGTTTGCACCCTTGTATTCCAATATTGGACGACCAGCTAAGCCCATTCGACTGATGGTTGGTTTATGTATCCTCAAGCATATGGGGAACGTCAGTGACGATGTCATCGTACAGCAGTGGGTACAAAATCCGTATTTCCAGGCCTTTTGTGGAGAAGCGGAATTCCAGTGGTCGTTTCCCTGCGACCCTTCCGATCTGGTGTACTTTCGCAAGCGTATCGGTGAGAAAGGATTTGAAAAGATACTGGCTTCTTCCATCACGATTCATGGAGGGAGTGGGGTCGAGGAAGAGGTCTGTATTGATACCACGGTACAGGAAAACAACATCACCTTTCCCACCGACGCCAAGCTGTACCGAAAGATTATTGTCCGTTGCTTAAAGCTGGCAAGGGCGAATGGAATTAAGCTCCGCCGCAGTTATGCAAAGGAAATCAAACAGCGAAAACTGGAATGCCGCTTTGCAGGGCACCCTAAGAATCGCGTCAAAGCCCGTAAAGCGGTCAAACGACTGAAAACCATTGCCAGTTGTTTGGTACGGGAGTTAGAACGAAAACTCCCCGTTGACGTGCTGGTACATTGGGCAGAGGATTTCGCTTTATTCCATCGGGGACTGCGCCAAAAAAGGGGGGATAAAAACAAATTGTACAGTTTGCATGCGCCCCATGTGTACTGCATGAGCAAAGGCAAAGAGCATAAGCGCTACGAGTTTGGTACCAAGGTCTCCATTACCACGACGCGAGATTCAAAAATTATTGTTGGGGCGCTGGCGTTCGAAACCAACCAGTTTGATGGACATACCTTGCCGAAAGTACTGCTGCAATTGAAGCGACTAAGTCAACTGACACCGGCAGTTGGTTTGTGTGATAGAGGCTATAAAGGAAAGAGTAAGATCAACGATACTCGTATTATTAGACCGAGCACAACTACACGAGAAACCGATAGTGCCTACAAAACTTTGATGCGCAAACGTTTTAGGAAACGAGCCGGAATTGAGCCGGTGATAGGGCATTTAAAATCGGATCACCGGCTAAACAAAAACTACTTTAAAGGATTTGAAGGAGACCAGATGAACGTTTTAATGGCGGCGGCTGCATTCAACTTCAGAAAATGGATGAGGTTGTTTTTATTGTCTATTAAAACAAGGTTGTTCTGGTACGATAGAAGCTGTTTAATGGCCATTTTAGCTCTTCCGAAAAGATCTTTGATCGTTGATTAAGGCTTTTTCAGGGTCGACTAAATAGTGTTAACAGGCCATATCTAAAGTCCGTATAATCTGCGCTGGGATTTCGATTAAAGGGAGAGAGTCTTGCCTCGTTTTATTCCGTTGTGTAAACAATCCATAATTCAATTGTCACGGCTGCAGTCTAGCTTTTTGGCGATTTGTTTGTGTTTTTCGTTATCCGTCGTGAGCCATGCGGAAGAGAAAGGTGCCGCGACGCTGTTTAAACAATATCAGGATCGGATATTCCAGATTCGTATTATGGATATTGTGGCGGAGAAGAAGTCCGGTTTGGGTAGCGGTTTTTTGGTGTCCGCCGATGGTTTAATAGCGACCAACTATCATGTGGTTGCTAAACTGGTGGAAAAACCCAGTAAGTATCGGCTGGAGTATCAGGATGTGGAAGGCAAGACCCAGAAACTCACACTGGTCGATATTGATGTCATTAATGATCTCGCGTTGGTAAAGGCTGAGGTGCTGGATAAAAAGCCCATGCTTTTTCCCGAGGATCATCCTACTCAAGGCGACACCATTTATTCCATCGGCAATCCTTTTGATATTGGATTTACTGTTGTACCGGGCACCTATAACGGTATCGATGAAAAAACCTATTACCAACGTATTCATTTTTCCGGTTCGATTAACCCTGGTATGAGCGGCGGGCCAGTGTTGGATAAAGATGGTCGGGTAGTGGGGATTAATGTTTCCTCTGCTGGTGATCAGGTGAGCTTTTTAGTGCCAGGTTCCGCGTTGAAAATCTTGATTGAACAGGTGCAAAAACGTGAAGTGCCGTTGATAGATTTCGGCCAGCGTATTCGTCAACAATTACTGGATAATCAAAATAAAATGATCAGCGAGTTCCTGGCGAAGGAATGGCCAACTCAAGTATTGGGTGAGTCGCAGGTGCTGGGCGAAATGAAGCCTTTCGTAAAATGCTGGGGCGGATCCAGTGACGATAAAGAATTGTATAAGAGCGTGTCCACCGCCTGCCGGAGTAACGAGTCAATTTATCTCAATGACCGCTTTAGTTCCGGCGTTATCAGCTATCAGTTTTTTTGGCTAGAAGTGGGTGAGTTGAATAATTCACGCTTCCAAAGTTATTACCAGTCTCTGTTCCGTCGCTTCGAGCCGGACAACCGAGCGTACGAGGATGATGTTGGTAATTATGTTTGTGATGAACGTTTCGTTAGCGATAAAAAAGGTGGAAAAGATAAGTTAGTATTCTGTGCGAGAGCTTATCAAAAATATGCTGGTATTTATGACGCGCTCTATCTGCGCGGCTCGGTGGATCAAGCGGATAAGGCCTTTGTCAGCCATTTTACTCTGGCGGGCGTTGATCAGCAGAATATGAATGCTTTCCTCAAGCGCTTTATGGAGGTGGTTGAGCGATGACAGTCATTGAGGTAAGAGGGCGTGGCGGTCAGCTGATTGAGCGGGTGCGCTGCCATAACGAACAGATCAATATCGGTCGCGCTTTTGATAACGATGTCATCATTGCTGACCCGTACGTGTCCGCTCATCATTTGCGGCTCCAGCTTCATCAACAGGGCTGGCTGGTAGAGGATTTAGCGAGTGAAAATGGCGTTCGCTATCAACGGCAAACGCGAGATGAAACTGAGCATGTTCAGTCTGGTGACCAATTACGCATCGGTCACACCGAGCTGCATATTTATCATGATGAACATCCGGTTGGACAGGCATTAAAAATTGATGGCGGTGAAGTACGGCTTGCATTCTTAGGCCGTCATTTCATTTGGTCATTTTTGTTGGTGGTTTCCTGTGTGATATTGCTGCTCTCCGCCTATCAGCATTCATTTAGCGAGTACAAGCTGCTGCCGATATTGCAACCGGTGCTTTGGAGTGTTCTAGGTGTGGCCATCATTGCCGCTATATGGGCCTTGGTTGGTCGATTGATTAAACACCGTACTTATTTTCCTGCGCATCTTTCGATCTGGTTTTTATTCGGTCTTGGCCTACAGTTCGCGGAATATTGTGCCGGGGTGATTGGCTATAATGCCAGTAGCGGAATGTTACAAATTATACTCAGCAAAAGCTTGAATTTTTTCCTGCTACTGGTTGCCATCGGCGCCAGCATTACCCTTGCGACTACCTTGCTGTCCAATAAACGACTTTGGATTTCGGTGGGCGCGGCAGGGTTGCTTTTATCCTTCCAGCTGGCAGGTGAAGTGCAGTGGGATAGAGATTTTTCCTCCTCCCCCAAATACTATGCGCAGCTGCAAAGCCCTGGTTTATTGTGGGTCGAGCCGGAAGACGAGGCGGTAATCTCTGAGCAGCTACCAGATTTACTGGAGCGGGCGGTGGCGGAGATGGAGAGGATTAGGGATGCAGAGTAGAGAAGAAGTGACCTGCTATTTAACCCCTTATTCAAAAATCAAGGCGCTTTTCTAAATATAGTATGGATATAGTTACGCAGGCTATCCTAGGAGCCACGGTTGCACAGTCGGCTGCGCGCAAAGAACACATACGGCTAGCAACAATGATCGGCTTGGTTGCGGGGGTGATTGCGGATGCGGATGTGTTAATTCGCTCATCTACTGATCCGTTACTATCTCTGGAATATCATCGGCATTTTACCCATTCGATATTTTTTATACCTATCGGGGCACTTATTGCTTTTTGTTTGTTCTGGCCATTTTTGCGTAACAGGTTATCTGCCTCGGCGATATACGGCTATTGTTTTCTTGGCTACCTACTCAGTGGATTTATTGATGCCTGTACCAGTTATGGCACTCACCTGTTATGGCCGCTGATGAATACACGCATCGCGTGGAATGTAGTTTCGATTGTTGATCCGGTCTTCACGTTGTTGTTGGTGGTGGGGGTGGTGGCTTCGATTAAAAGTGCTAATACGCGCTATAGCCGTATTGCTCTCGTCTTGGCTGGGTGTTACCTTTTAATTGCGGCGATGCAATTAAATCGGGCAGAACAATCGATCCGAGAACTCGCCGCGCAGCGTGGTCATGAGATTGAGCGGATAGTGGTTAAACCCACGGTTGCTAATAACCTGCTGTGGCGCAGTGTGTATCTGGCCGATAATATTTTTTATATTGATGCGGTGAGAGTGGCTGCTGCAAAGCGTATCTATCCTGGCGCCAGCATTAAAAAGTTTAACCTCAGTGAGTCTTTCCCTGATCTAAAAAGAGACACAACTTTGTTTAGGGATATTAAACGTTTTGAGCATTTCTCTGATGACTTTGTTAGTCATTATCCTGGCAGGCCGGAGGTATTGGGGGATGTGCGCTATGCGATGAGTCCCGTCAGTACGCTGCCGCTTTGGGGTATCGAAATAAATTCATTGGATACGGGTCAGCCAGTGAAGTTTGAGTCTTATCGCGTCGTCTCGAAGCAAGCGAAGCGGCAATTCATCGCTATGTTATTGGGTAAGGATACCCATTAGTCGGGTTAGCCTTGAGCCGGTTTGATGTCACACTCAGATCTTAACTCGGTTGCTTTAACCGCTCATAAAGCTTCACTACATGCCCAATGATCAGAATGCTTGGTGTTTTAAACGCTTCTTCCAGCACTCTTTGTCGCACGTGGCTCAGGTCGCTGATTAGAATGCGCTGATCGGGTTGAGTGGCTTTGTAAATAACAGCAACAGGGGTATCCGCTTCTAAGCCGTGGCCAATCAGTTGCTGTGAAATCACTTCTAATCCGCCTAGCCCCATGTAGATCACCAGGGTTTGGTTTGCTCGGGCGAGCGCGGGCCAGTCGAGGTCGACGGTGTTATCCTTTAGATGTCCGGTAGCGAAGGTGACGGACTGGGCGTAGTCGCGATGGGTTAGCGGGATGCCGCAGTAGTTGGAGGCACCAGCTGCGGAGGTAATGCCTGGTACTGCTTGAAACTGAATGCCTTCTTTTACTAGTTCTTCGGCCTCTTCGCCGCCGCGTCCGAAGATGTAAGGGTCGCCACCTTTAAGTCGTAGAACGCGTTTACCTGCTTTTGCCAGCTTGACTAGCAGCTCATTAATTTGATCTTGTGGTACGCAGTGGTCGCTGGCTTTTTTACCAACGTAGAATTTTTCGGCATCACGGCGCACCAAGTTGAGTATGCCCTTGGATACCAGTCGGTCGTATACAACGACATCGGCTTTTTGCATGAGGCGCAAGGCTCGAAAGCTCAATAGATCTGGGTCGCCCGGGCCGGAACCGACCAGGTAGACTTCACCTTTATCAGTGGGTTCATCCTGTGCTTGCTGCAACAACGCCTGGAGTTCTTGGTCGGCAGCGTTATCATTGCCAGTGAATACATGTTCGGCGATCGAGCCTTCAAAAACACGTTCCCAAAAGTTTTTCCGAGCGACGCCAGTTGGTAATGCGGCTTTCACCTGTTCACGGTATTTATCGGCGAGCTGCGCCAGTTTGCCGTAGCTAAAGGGTAGAAAGGATTCAATTTTGCCGCGTAAAAGTCGCGCTAACACGGGAGCTTTTCCGGAGGTGCTGATGGCAATCGTGATGGGTGATCGATCAATGATTGAAGGCATAATAAAGCTGCAAAGCTCAGGGTTGTCGACGACGTTCACGAATAAATGATGAGTGCTGGCATCCTGAGATATTGTGGCGTTTAGCTGACGGTCATCGGTGGCGGCAATAACTAGGTCTTTACCACCAAGCATCGAGGCACTGTAATTTTCTTGTAGTATTGTAATAGCACTTCGCTGTTGTGCGGTGATTGCATCACTAATGTCGAGTGCTACCAGGGTTACCTGAGCGCCCGCATCTAATAGAGTTTCCAGCTTGCGTGCGGCAACGCTGCCGCCGCCAACCAATAGACAATGTTTACCGGTCATTTTGGTAAAAATCGGTAAATGGTCCATAGGTGTTTACCCCGAGATATAGAAGCTGTAATTATTAGTGTTTAGGTTAAGTAAAATATTGATATGGGACAAGTTAATGTCACAACATCAACTGCTGATTTTACGCCGCGTTGCTAGTCTTTAGAGCTTTTTCAATCAAAGCATGCTGCGCCTCAGTATAATCTATTTCAAGCGCAGATTTTTGGCCAGCTTCGGACATTTTACGCCAGGTTTTTTGAATCACGACAGTTAATTTTTCTTCGCTATGGTTTGTCATCATCGCCGCGAGGTAGTACTCAAGAAAGACCAGACAGGCAACGTCCTCTAAGGTTTGTGTGAGCGGGTCAGTTTTTAAGTTTTGTTTTTTGATAATTGATTTGACTAAGCTAATTTCTTCATTGGAATAGCCAACCTCCGCCATCAATTTAGCGGTCAATTGGGCATGGTGTTCGGCTAAATCTTTTCTCCATCGGAGATAACCTTGTCTGTCCGTTGGATAGGAGGAGCGAGCAATATGCCAACGGTTAATATGCTGAGCATAAACGGCGATTTTTAATACTTCCGGTGATTCGGGGAAAAAAGCCAATAATCGAGTTAACATGCGATGACTGTATAGGACTTGTTTGGCGACGCTGTTACCGTCAATGTTTTCCTGGTTGGGGTCAGAGCGGTTAATTTGGTCGATTTTATCGATGAGTTGGGAATAGCGCATACTCAAACTAATGATAATTTTTCTCGCAATGGATGCTGTTCAGCATGTTTTTTAGTGGTCCAAGAATAGACCGAATTTGATCTGGGTGAAAGCGTTCTTTAGTTAGAAATAATGCTGATTTAAGATCGTTGAGTTGACTGTGGATCGAAAGATAGTCGACACAAATCGAATAGCGTCCTGTATTGGGTGTGTTGTAAATAATCGCACATTTTTTGAGGGCACTTAAATAGCCGTCAAATGTCGGTTTTAATTGGTGGTATTCAGGTTTGAATATTAGTGCGGGGTTTTCGGTAAACTGCTTAATTGTAGAAAGAGTTGCTGAACAGTCAACATTCCAATGGGCTTCGAGTTCGAGAGAGGTAAAGGGTAATCGTTCATTAACGCTACTTTCAGTGTCGGCCAGTAATAAGGGTGGCGTTACCAACAGCAGCGTTAACAGACGAAAACATGTGTTCAGTATATATCCCAGGGCTTACAGGCTGTTGAAGTAGGCTGCTAGGTTAGCAATATCGTCATCTGATAATGGCTTAGCCATAGGCGCCATCATTGGATCCTGACGGGTACCATCGCGGAAGGCTTTGAGCTGTTTGGCGAGGTAGCCCTCTTTTTGGCCAGCCAAGCTCGGCCACAGGTCGTTAGGGCTATGTCCGTCAGCGCCATGACAAGCAGCGCAGAGCATGGACTTTGCTTTTCCTGCAGCCGCGTCGCCAGCATGGGAAGAGGCTACTGTACCCAGCATAACCAAGCTACAAACTAGGCTAATAAATATTTTCATTGAGTAACTCCTAAAACTATAAGTGGTTGGAAATTAGTGGGCGTATTGTACATAATAAAATAGTCTCTCGACAAAATATTGTGTAGTATTTTATTCATCTTGATTTAGATCAATTACTTCAATATGTAGACTGGATAGAGTGGCAACCTTACAAAAAGTTCGATAATTACAACTCTTAACTCACAAGGAGCCTGGTATGTCGCCGCAAGACGTTCCTCCTCAAAATGAAGAAGTACCTTTCATGCAACGACTATTGGATAATCCTTTTATCCTGTTGTTTCTAGGTGTTGCAAGCCCAGCTGTGTTGTATTTAATTTGGGGTATTATGGAAATTGTTAGTATACCGTTAGGTAAATAATAATGATTTCACAACAACAAAAATCAAATCAATTTAAGGTGGTCTTATGAGCATCGTATCTCCCTCAGATAAGGTTTGGTGGCACGAACCCATCGAAAAAACCGAACTGATCTGGATTTCTATCGTGTTTGTTTGGGGAGTTTTTATGACCTTTATGATGCCTTATTGGCACGTAGTGGGTGATCAAAACCTATCCAATGAAACTTATCGAGTGACGCCTGAGCAGTATATGGCGAAAGCGCAAAGCGTTGTTGACCAATTTACTGTTGGTGAGTATGGACCGCAAAAAATACCCAAAGTACACCCCCCGGCAGGTAGCGATGTTTACCTAGTCGCTCGCTTATGGAGCTGGTGGCCTGTGCTTGAGCTCGAAAAGGGCAAAAGCTATCGTGTCCACATGTCTTCGCTGGATTGGCAGCATGGTTTCTCATTGCAGCCAGCCAACATAAACGTTCAGGTGGTGCCGGATTACGAGTACGTGGTAACACTGACACCGGATGAAGTAGGTGAATACTCCATCATCTGTAATGAATACTGCGGAATTGGCCATCATTTAATGATTGGCAAAATTCTAGTCGTTGAATAATTAAGGGGACGTCATGAATACTAATTTATTTCGTGTGTGCCCAGAAACTGGGTTACAGGTTCACAAACCAGGCGAAAGACTGATGAAGGCCAATGCCGTTGCCGCAGTGGTTTTCTTGCTGATTGGTGGAATTTACGGTCTGGGTGTTGGCTTAACGCGTTGGCCTGCGGTGCATTTGCTACCAGCAGATCAGTTTTATTTAGTGCTAACGGCTCACGGCCTTAACGTATTAATTTTCTGGATTATTTTCTTTGAAATTGCGCTGATCTATTTCTGTTCGGCGGTATTGCTCAATTGTCGACTGGCAACGCCCAAATTGGGGTGGGTTGCTTTTGGATTGATGTTGGTGGGTGCTCTGCTCAATAACTATATTGTGCTACAGGGTAACTCCAGCGTGATGATGACGTCGTACACGCCAATGGGTGCAGATCCGCTCTTTTACCTGAGTTTGATACTGTTTGCGGTCGGGGCATTAATCGGTTGCTTCATCTTTTTCGGTACTTTGGTGATCGCCAAGTCTGAAAAAACCTATGAAGGCTCGATTCCTTTGGTTACCTTCGGTGCGATGGTTGCTGCAATTATCGCGGTGTTCACCATCGTCAGTGGCGCGATCATTTTGATCCCGACTTTCCTTTGGAGTGTCGGTTTGGTGGCGCACATTGATCCGCTCATGTATCGCATGATCTGGTGGGCATTTGGGCACTCTTCGCAGCAAATTAACGTGTCTGCGCATATTGCTATTTGGTATGCGGTTGCGGCACTGGTGTTTGGCGCGAAACCGCTCTCTGAGAAGGTTAGCCGTACCGCTTTCTTGATGTATATTCTGTTTTTACAGTTAGCCAGTGTGCACCACTTGTTGGTAGACCCAGGTATTAGCTCTGAATTTAAGATGTTTAACACCAGCTATGCTATGTATCTTGCGGTAATGGCAAGTATGGTACATGGACTGACGGTGCCTGGCGCGATCGAAGCGGCTCAGCGTGCCCGTGGGTTTAACAAGGGTTTGTTCGAGTGGTTAACGAAAGCGCCCTGGGGTAACCCGGTGTTCTCAGGTATGTTCATCTCGCTGGTTGGGTTTGGCTTCCTGGGAGGTATTACTGGCGTGGTAATGGGTGCAGAGCAAATTAACATCCTGATCCACAACACGCTTTATGTTCCTGGTCATTTTCACGCAACGGTAGTACTGGGTACGACAATAGCATTTATGGCCATGACCTATTGGTTGGTGCCTGTGCTGTTCCGTCGTGAATTGGTGATGAAAGGATTGGCGAAATTCCAACCCTATATCTTCGGCTTGGGTATGACCGGTGTGTCTTTGTTTCTGATGGGTGCAGGTACCCTGGGTGTGCCACGTAGACATTGGGACATCGGTTTTGCTGGTACGGGTATGACACATGACTTCCCCGCTGCCGCCTATACTATGCTGGCCTTAAACGGAGTGTCAGTTATTTTGGCAGTTGTCGGTGGTGCTGCATTCTGTGTCATTATTGTTGCTTCCCTGCTATTTGGTAGAAAATTAGGTGATGAGAAGTCTACGCCTGCCTTAGCTGCAAAAATGGTTACGGATGAAGAATATAAAACCATTCACACTGGTGGCATCACTGTGCCAGGGACACTGTGTCTGACCTTCATATTCTTCGCGGCCTTTGCTGCTTATTACTTCATTAACTGGAAGTATCTGTCACAAACTTGGGGTATTAGCTAACAGTTTTTTATCCCGCAGTAACAAGCGTCTGATTTATTGAGGCGTATCAAAATAAGCCCCTTTTTAGGGGCTTATTTTTTGTTATCGAATTTGTTCAATGGGTTGGCTGGGATATACTAGTGCTTTATCGGTTTCAGGCTTTTTTAAAATTTTATGGTCTATTCTATTTTCCGCAGACGATTTCTTCATAGTCTAAAAGTTTTACAAATACTTATCAGTTGTTTTTGTTGCTCAGCTATCGCGGAAACGCAAGGGGTGTCATCTGCTCTAGACCACAGCAGTATGGATGTCGCGGAGATGTATCAACCTGGAAGCAACGGTATGCACTCCGGTATGGGGGCAATGCCAGCACAAGCTGCTCACTCAACGAAGATTGAATTTAAGGATTTTGACCGTGACCAAGCCTACAAGTACAGCCAGGCAGTCATAGGTAAAACCCTATCGAACTATCAATTTGTCGATAGTTCTGGTAATTCGGTTGCGCTGCAAGACTTCGTTGGGCAACCCCTCCTGATTAGTCTGATTTACACTAGTTGTTATCATATTTGCCCTACTACTACACAATATTTGGGACAGGTTGCCCGCATGGCCCGGCAGGCCATGCCCGACAAAGAATTTACGGTGCTTACGGTCGGGTTTGATACCTTTAATGATACGCCTGAAGCGATGCGCGAGTTTGCTAAAAAGCAAGGTGCGGCAGGAGATGAGAACTGGCATTTTCTCAGTGCAGATAAAGCAACGGTAGAGTCTCTGAGCAAGGAGCTAGGCTTTATCTATTATCCTTCGCCGCAGGGTTTCAATCATTTGGTGCAAACGAGCGTTTTAAAGTCTGATCGAGAAGTATATAGACAGGTTTACGGGATGAAATTTGATATACAGCTACTAATTGAACCCCTCAAGGAGTTGTTATTTAATCGACCTTCTGCTTCACTTGCTGGCGCACTGTCAGACAAGATTCGATTTTTTTGTACGGTTTATGACGCCTCTAGTGACCGCTATCACTTTGACTATTCAATCTTTATCGGTGTTTTCGTTGGCTTCATGAGTTGTTTGGCGTTAGGGCTTCAGTTAGTGAAGGAATGGCGTAAATCGGTTAAATCGTTTTAGGAAATATAGATGAAATCCCCTGTAGTTTACTTGCAAAAAGCGGGGAAAGTAGTACTCAATCCGATTGAGTTACTTTTTTCCAAAATTTTCACGGATCAAAATAATCCGTTTTTTCATTTGGGTGCCTTATCCTTTTTCTTTTTTTGGATTGCTGCTGGTACCGGGCTCTACCTCTACGTGTTTTTCGAAACGAGCGTAGCGCATGCCTATGAGTCGATTGAGTACCTGATGAATGAGCAATGGTATCTGGGCGGTATCATGCGCAGCTTACATCGATATTCTTCGGCAGCGATGGTGGTGGCGGTAACGTTGCACCTGTTGCGTGAGTTCGTGAAGGGGCGTTATCAGGGCGTACGAATTTTTTCTTGGGTATCCGGTGTGCCATTATTGTGGTTGCTTTTTTTATCTGCAATTGGTGGCTATTGGCTGGTATGGGATCAGTTAGCGCAATATATTGCCATTCTAAGCTCTGAATTATTGGATTGGCTGCCGATTATGGTGGATCCGATGGCGCGTAATTTCTTAAACGCAGAAGCCATGAGTGATCGACTGTTTTCTCTGTTGGCGTTCCTGCATATTGGCTTTCCACTAGCGCTGCTACTCGGTATGTTTATTCATATTCAACGTATCAGTTACGCTAAAACCAATCCGCCAAAACAACTGGCGATCGGTGTTAGTGTTGCGCTAGTCATGCTTTCTTTAGTTAATCCAGCGGCAAGTCAGGCGCCAGCTAATTTGGACGAGACGGTTGCTAATGTTGGACTTGACTGGTTTTATCTTAACGTTTTTCCATTGATCGAATTGTGGGGGCCTGGCTGGGTATGGGGATTGTTGGTCGCAATTTCTGGCCTAATGACCATCTTACCTTGGTTGTCATCGCATAAACGTAAGGCAATTGCGGTAGTCGATCCGGCTAACTGTAATGGCTGTAGCTGGTGTTTTGCCGACTGTCCTTATGGCGCCGTGACGATGAAAGAGCATGATTTTAAAAAAGGTCATAAGCAGTCGGTGGTAAATCCAGATCTGTGTATAGGCTGCGGAATTTGTGCTGGTGCATGTCCTTCGTCCACCCCTTTTAGAAGTGTCGATGAGCTAATTACGGGTATCGATATGCCTGAACTTCCCGTCAAAGAAATGCTGGCGCAAACTGATGCTAAGGCGAAACAGCTGAAGGGCGATAAACCAAAAGTTATTGTTTATGCCTGTGAATGCGGTGCTCCGACTCAATCGTTGCAACGGGATAATGTGGCTACCATCAGTTTGCCATGTGTTGGCCAATTACCACCTTCTTTTGTGGATTACATATTTAGAAATAAGCTGGCCGATGGGGTGATGGTCACTGGCTGCTGTGAAGAAGATTGTCATTATCGTTTGGGGAACACTTGGTTGGAGCAAAGGTTTGCCGCCCAGCGCTTTCCGCATCTACGAACATCGGGTGCAAAACGTGATCTATCGGTGATATGGGCGGGAGAGCAGGGTGCTAAGCAACTGGAGAAAAATCTTGATGATTATATCCAGACGCTAGAGCAATCTGGGCACGTCGATGATAAAAGATTTGTAGAAGGAGGCATCAATGAATAAGTTGCCCCAGTATATCGCACAGATAGTAGCCTACGGTTTTTTTATGTTCTTTATCGCCTATCTGTCTTCATCGCCGGAGTGGAATCACACTCAGCCGGAGGATGCGATGGTTAAAGTAAGTATTCGCCATCCCGGTAAAATACTGGGTCAGTGTCGCGACTTAAGTGTGGCGGAAATAAAAAATCTTTCGCCGAACATGAAAGTACCACAACAGTGCCCAAGAGAAAGGTCACCGGTACGATTGCGTATCGAATTAAATGATGAGGTTTTATTCGAAGAGAGCGCCAGACCTTCTGGCCTACAAAAAGATGGAGTCTCGACTTTTTATGCCCGTTTTGATATTCCCGCAGGTAACCATTTTATCAAAGCTTTGTTGAGGGATGACGCTAATAATCCGGATCAAGGGTATCGGTTAGAGAAGCACATCGAAGTCAAACCGCGGCAGGTATTGGTTATTGATTTTAAAGACGGGTTTATTTTTAAATAATTAGGCTGGCACTACCGGAGGAGAGGGAATGATGCCGGGCCGAGACCATAATAATAGAGTAGTCAGTTATGCAAGAATTGGGTTTTACACTCACAATTCCAGATGATGATCGACGGCGGTTGTCAGTTTCCTGGTTATGGTTGTGTGTGCTCGCGTTATTCGGTGCGGGTATATTTTCTCTGTTGTTAGTGTTGTCACGTACACCCTATATTCAGGATGTCTTTCCCTGGGTTGATTTTTTTCATACCGCGCTAGTAGTGCATGTCGATCTGTCGGTTTTAGTCTGGAGTCTGGCTTTTGCCGGGGTGTTATGGAGTTTGAACTCTAAGCCGCGTTTGATGAGGATAGCTTGGGCTGCCTTTGGTTTAGCCGTTTTGGGCACTATAATTATGGTGGTATCGCCCTTTACTGGGGCTGGCAATGCTCTCATGAGCAACTACATACCCGTGTTACGTGATCCAGTATTTTTCACTGGGTTGCTGACCTTTGCACTTGGATTTACTCTGTTGGTGGTGCATTGTATGAGCGCTTGTCCGCCTGTTGGTCTGTGGATGACAGGTGAGGCCTCGTTACGTTTCGGTTTGAATGCAGCGGCCATATCTGCCGTGGTAGCCTTGGGAATTTTTATTTGGACCTATTTTGAGCTGCCAGCCTATTTGGCGGGTCAATCCTTTTATGAACGGCTGTTCTGGGGGGGTGGGCACGTTCTTCAATTTACCTATACGTTACTCATGTTGGTTGCCTGGTTATGGCTGACTACCGCTGCTGGTATACGTCTTCCTATCAGCCCCCGGGTAGTATTGCTAATTCTCTTTGTGGGCTTGTTTTGTGTGTTTTTAGCGCCGCTGATACAGTTGGCTTATCCGGTCACTACGGCGGAAAATATTGTACTCTTTACTTGGCTAATGAGTTATGGCGGTAGCCTAGCGACACTGCCCTTGGGTGCGGCCATTTTAATGGGGTTGCTGACGCATAAATCTGTCTCTGACGAAGAAAAATTGGCACGTTATGCGCTCATTTGCTCGTTATTGTTATTCGGTATTGGCGGCATTATCGGGTTTATGATTCAGGGTAGTAATGTCGTGATTCCGGCACATTACCACGGCAGCATTGTTGGCGTATCACTCTCGCTGATGGGGTTAACCTATGGATTGTTGCCGAAATTAGGTTATCCGTTAAGAAATATGAAGCTGGCAAAATGGCAGCCTTGGACCTATGGCGGCGGGCAGTTGATGCATATTATGGGTTTGGTTTGGTCAGGTGGTTATGGTGTTCAACGTAAAGTGGCTGGAGCAGCACAGGAGCTGGACAGTATCGAGCGTGTTGTGGGAATGGGGTTTATGGGGATGGGTGGGTTGATTTCATCCATTGGTGGTGTACTGTTTATTATCGTCGTGTTACGGGCGTTATTGCAAAAACGCGGTAAAAGCCCAGTAATGCAAGCGACCGGTTAACGTGCAATTAAGTAGTTGATCAATTGAAATGAACTAATGGCAAGTACGCTGATGATGACAAAAAAAATGATGTTTCTATTCTCGAATGGTTTGCCGCGCCAGAACTCTGCTTGTACCAGGATAAAGTCAGAAAAGAAATAAAGCGCAATTCCAACGACGGTATATAAAATAATTTCCACTAAAGGCACCTCAGAGTTATTAATGGATGAATTATACCCTCCCTTGATCATTTGGGCAGTTGTTTTAGATCAATGTTAATCATTAGGCGTCGATTGGTTTTTTGGCTTGGGTTATTGGCTTTGTTGTGGCTGCCAGCCTGTTCGGATAGCCGATTTGCGTTGGATGGTGCGCCTGATTTCGAACTGCCGGGGTTGCTGGATAATCAGCGATATACGCTTTCAGCGTTGCGTGGCAAAGTTGTATATCTGACATTTTGGGCTTCTTGGTGTGGTCCCTGTCGACAAGAAATGCCTTTTCTGGTGGCGCTACGAAATCAGTATGCGGCTCAGGGTTTTGAGGTGTTGGCGCTAAGTGAGGATCAGGATTTGCCCGCGAGTATGGAGTTTATCGAGCCATTTGAGGTGCCCTTCCAGGTCGCCAGTGATGCCGAGGGGCAAGTCTTAGCTCTGTATCAGGTGGAAGGTATGCCGACCCATTTTATTATCGATCGTAGTGGGCAGATACGTTATTCCCATATGGGCTTTAAAGAGGCTGACCAGCAGGTGATCACAGAGCACGTGATACAGTTAATTAATGAACCACACAACTTCTGATATATAAGACACAAGATAAAATTTATGACTGATACCTCATCTTCCTATCGCGGCGTGATTATTTGGTTGTTGGTTGTTTGCGCCTTTATTTTTGCAATGGTCATCGTCGGTGGGGTCACACGTCTGACTCATTCCGGATTATCCATAGTCGAATGGCAACCGATTATCGGCACTATTCCACCACTTTCTGAAGCCGAATGGTTGCACACCTTTAATCTGTATAAGCAATACCCTGAATACATGCATCACAACCAGGGTATGAGCCTCCATGAATTTAAAGGAATATTTTATTGGGAATACTTTCATCGTCTGTTAGGCCGCACTATAGGTCTGGTATTTTTTATACCCTTCGTGATTTTCTGGGTGCGCAAAAAATTGGATAAACCACTGCTAGGCAAATTGGGAGGTGCCTTTGTGATTGGTGGTCTGCAAGGCTTGATGGGTTGGTATATGGTGATGAGCGGTCTCGTCGATATGCCACGGGTTAGCCATTATCGTTTGGCCGCGCATCTAAGTTTGGCGTTGTTTCTCTTAGCCTACTTATATTGGATCGTGCTCGACCTAAGAAATCAGTCAACGCCTAGTGTTCAGGGCGGCAAGGAGTGGCCAGGTATTCGTCTGCTTGCGCTTGCAACTACCGCACTAGCGTGTATGCAGATTATTTATGGTGCCTTTACCGCTGGATTGCGAGCGGGCTGGGGGTACAATACTTTTCCGACCATGAATGGCGAGTGGATGCCGGAGGCGGTTACTGCCTTATCACCCGTCTGGCTAAATTTTCTCGAAAGTAATGCGGGTGTGCAATTTATGCATCGTTTTTTGGGTACACTCTTGCTGTTATTTGTGTTGTGGTTGTGGAGTAATACAATACGTAAGCCTTTAAGTCAAAAGCAAAAAAATAGTCTGCATCTGTTACTGCTGGCGTTAATCGTGCAGTATAGTTTGGGGGTTTACGTGTTGTTACAAGTAGTACCGATCGCAGCGGCGTCAATACATCAGGCCGTGGGTTGTTTAGTGCTGCTGGCGGCGGTAACAGTTAATTATCGATTTCGTCGCAACGCAACAATCCTTGGTTGATTGACTGTCTATTCTTGCGCACCAAGGTGATGCAATGCATTAACCAGACAGAGTAAAAGCAAGGCGGCGAGCAGATTGTGTAGGGTGACTAAAAGCAAGGGTAGTTGGTAATACACCGAGACCACACCCAAAAGTAGTTGTAGTGATAAAAATAGCACAATACCTTTAGCGGTTGCCGATAAGGGCTGGCTTGCGCCAAACAAGCGGATCACGAAGAAGCTCAGATAAATAAAACACAACAAAGCCAGCAAACGGTGCGATAGGTTGATAGCCTGCGCCAATTGTTCGGGCAATAGAATGCTTCCCTGAGGGCTGAGCGTGAGTTCGCGAACAAGAGAAAAGCTATTCAGTAAATCCGTACTGGAGAGACTAAAGCCTTCGCAAATCAAACTGGATGAGCAAGCGGTGGCTGCAAAATTTGCGCTGACCCAGGCACCGGATAGAATTTGCAAACTAATCAGAAGCAGCGCAATGATTGCCCAACCTTTGCTAATCGCTTTAGCGGTTGGTGTACGATGGACAGCAACGGATCTTTGTCCGAGCCACCATAATAATGCCGCCATTAGCATGCCGCCGCCGAGGTTGCCTAGGGTTACCCAAGGGATCGTTCGAGATGGTGTGTAAGAACCAAGAATGGCGAGAAAGAGTGTTGTAGCCATCAGTACTGTCGCCGCCAACAGGCCGGGCTGGCCTCGCATTCTCTGCTTAATACTGAGTAAAAATATTAGGCTGACTGTGATTCCCAGTGTGCTGGCAATAATACGGTGGGCGACGCGCGCTCCTTTATGCGACATTTCTGCACCTGCTTGCGTGAGCACAGCAATACCTTGCTGTTCTGTTGCTATGCCAATTTGGCCATAGCAACTCGGCCAGGGCGTACAATCTAAGCCAGACTGCGCAAGTCGAATGTAGGCACTGAGAACAAGCGTGCAGAGGGTGAGAAGTAGAGAAATAAAAATGAGCGAAGTAAACAAACCGCTAGCAGGTTGCGTTGAAGTAGTAGAAGATATTTTTGTTGTCATTATTCTGGCTGCGAGGTCTTGTATTTTAATTAAACAGGTTGTTTGATACGTATCAAGCTTGTTTTGATCACCTAGCCTATAATTCAGCTTGTTCGTTTCCTGGCGGAGTTTATCTTAACTAAATGCAATTGCAATCTTGTGTCTATAGGGTTAGATTTTTCTATCAATTGTTAATGCTGTTGATCTACGCATTGTTGTCTTTGTCCGCGCAGGCAATAGGGATATATGATGTTTCGCTGAAACAAGCGCAGCAGGTGTTTAGTGGTATCACTCAGATTGGCGATATTGACAAGGAAATATGGGCACGTCCGGCTTTTTCTAATGGCCAGCTCGTCGGGTACCTTTTTCTTAGCAATGAGATAGCCCCCATACCCGCTTATTCGGGAAAGCCTGTTGCTGTGCTGATTGGGTTGACTTTGGATGCACGAATTGTTGGCATAGACATCCTTGCTCACGAAGAGCCTATTCTGGTGATTGGTGTAACGGATAGGGATTTAGCGAATTACACGCAACAATATCAGCAACAGTTTGCCTTCGATAAGGTGAAAGTCAGCGCATATAATCGTGAAGGGTACATTGGCATAGACGGCATTTCCGGAGCCACTATCACCGCAATGGTGTTAAACCGCTCAATTATGCGGTCAGCACAAAGAGTTAGCAGTTTTTATGGTTTGCCTTTGGTTGTCCCAGAAGAAAGCAGGTTATCGCCGTCTGATCCAAGTAGTGCGACCGAAACAAAAGCCCTTGTGCCAGCTCAAATAGTGCAAAGGGTATTACCAAAGGAATCTCCCGCCACCAAACAAGAAATGACGGCGGTAACATTACGTACTGAGACTGTTGACCCGCCCACTGCGGTAGCACCGTCTTCCCAGGTTGAAACAGCTGTCTCAAATGAGGCTCAAAATCCGCCATTGCAGATACAAAATAATGGCCGCGTTGGCAAGGATTATGTTGAAGAGCATTGGTTTGATCTGGAGCAGGTTTGGCTTGATAAAGGGTTTGAGCTAAGTGTTATTTTGTTTGCTTTAGGTGTGCTGGTGTTCATCCTGTTTTTTCAGGATTGGCTGGTGATGCGAACCCGGTTGTTTCGGCGGATACGACTCGTATACCTGATATTTACCGTATTTTTTATCGGCTATTACTGCATGGCGCAACTGTCTATTATGAACGTGTTGGCGTTTATTCAGTTGCTAGTGAATGAGTTCACCTGGGAAACGTTGATGATTGATCCCTTGATTTTTGTGCTATGGGGGTTTGTCGCGGTGAGTATTATTTTGTGGGGGCGTGGCGTTTATTGTGGTTGGTTATGTCCTTTTGGCGCGATGCAGGAATTGATTCATAAACTGGGGAAAAAGATTGGGCTGAAATCCTATGAATTTCCGAAAATGGTGCATGAAAGGTTGTGGGCAATAAAATATATCGTACTTATTGTGTTGGTTGGCGTATCGTTGGAATCCCTTTCTACAGCGGCGGTAATCGCTGAAGTCGAACCCTTTAAAACCACGTTGGCATTAAGGTTTCAGCGTGAGTGGTGGTTTGTACTTTACGCAGTTGCCTTGCTGCTTATCTCAGCCTTTAATAGTAAATTTTTCTGTAAATACCTTTGTCCTTTGGGTGCTGGCCTGAGTTTCGCTACCAGGTTTCGCGTGTTTGATTGGCTCCGTCGGCGCAAAGAGTGTGGCCGACCTTGTCAAACCTGCGCCTCTTTATGTCAAATATCCGCGATTAAGCATACTGGAGAAATAATAGATACTGAGTGTCATTATTGTCTAGAGTGTCAGGTTGACTATTGGGATGATCGGCTCTGTCCGCCACTGATGGAAAAACGAAAAAAACGAGAGCGACGTTCAAAAATACCTGTGCAGAAAATAGCTGCTCAACAGTTGGAGTAACTGCGCCTTTAGTAAGGCTTTTTGTTAATCTCGCCAGATAACCTGCACTTAATTGATATGCGTCAATGACTTGAAGGCGGTGAACTCTTAACCTTCTCGGCGCAGCAAGATAAACAATTCAATGGTAGGGGTTTAATAGGAGTTTAATAATGAATAAGCGGTTCAAATTACAAATGATAACAGCTGCTATTTTTAGTGTGGGCGCACTGTTATCGGCTTCCACTATCAGCGCAGCCGAGGATAAGGCCGGTGCAAAAGTGGATCACCCAAACGTTATAGATTCCGAATTGCGCTATCAGGGAGCGCCAGTGCCGGGGCAGGACGTAAAAATGCATATTACACCAGGAGCCCCGCCGCTGACTGAGGCTGAGTTTGAATATGCGTCTCAGGTGTTTTTTGAGCGCTGTGCCGGTTGTCACGGGGTGCTGCGCAAAGGAGCGACCGGTAAGCCATTAACACCGGATATTACGCAACAGCGCGGTACTGAATATTTGAAAGCGCTGATTTCCTACGGTACACCAGCGGGGATGCCTAATTGGAATACTTCTGGTGTTTTGACTGAAGACGGGATAGATATAATGGCGCGTTTCTTACAGCATGAGCCGCCGACTCCTCCCGAGTGGGGTATGAAGGAAATGAAAAATTCCTGGAAGATTTATACCCCGGTTGAACAGCGACCGACCAAGAAGTTGAATAAGTACAATATTGATAATATTTTCGCCGTCACATTGCGTGATAGCGGTGAAGTCGCCTTGATCGATGGCGATAGCAAGGAAATTATCAATATCATTAAAACCGGCTATGCGGTGCATATTTCCAGACCTTCGCATTCGGGCCGTTATCTTTACACTATTGGACGTGATGCCAAAATTGATTTGATTGACCTTTATATGGATCCGCCGCAACGTGTGGCAGAAATCAAGATCGGTCTCGAAGCGCGTTCCGTGGAAACCTCTAAATACAAGGGTTATGAAGACAAGCTGGCGATTGCTGGTGCTTACTGGCCGCCTCAGTATGTCTTTATGGACGGCCCGACACTAGAACCGAAAAAAATCATGTCAACACGAGGCATGACGGTGGATACGCAGGAATATCACCCTGAACCTCGCGTTGCTGCAATTGTGGCGTCGCATGAACACCCTGAATTCATCGTCAACGTTAAGGAAACCGGTAAAGTCCTCTTGGTTAATTACAGTGATCTCAATGCACTGAGTGTGACTACGCTTGAAGCTGCGCGCTTTTTGCATGATGGCGGCTGGGACTCTACCCATCGTTATTTCATGACGGCTGCTAACAAGTCCAATAAAATTGCGGTGATTGATTCCAAAGATCGAGAAGTTGAAGCTTTGGTTGATACCAAAGAAATCCCACACCCTGGGCGTGGTGCCAACTTTGTTGACCCGAAATTCGGGCCAGTTTGGGCGACGAGTGCTTTGGGAAATGCTGACGTGACGTTAATCGGTACCGATCCCAAGCGTAACAAAAAGAATGCTTGGAAAGTTGTGCGTACGCTTCAAGGTCAAGGTGGTGGTTCACTCTTCGTCAAAACCCATCCCAAATCAAAGAATCTTTGGGTAGATACAACACTGAACCCGGATCCTAAGATTAGTCAGTCTATTGCGGTATACGACATTAATAATCTAGAAGCCGGATTTACGGCACTACCGATCGGCGAATGGGCTGGTATAGGTGAAGGTCCTAAGCGTGTGGTTCAGCCGGAATATAACCAAGCGGGAGATGAAGTTTGGTTCTCCGTCTGGAGTGGCAAAGACCAACAGTCTGCTATTGTCGTAGTAGATGATAAGACTCGCCAGTTGAAGAAGGTGATTAAAGATAAGCGACTGATCACACCAACAGGCAAATTCAATATTACTAACACAAGACAGGATATCTACTAGTCTGAGTGATAGTTAAATTGAGGGGGCGGGCTACCGAAAGGAGCCCGCCTTTTTTTTACATAGACATTAAGGAATTAATCAGAAGGTTCCTTAGCTATTATCAGTGTGCAATTTACACCGCTCAACTTCATTAATGATGTAAAATAGCCTAGCTTTTGCGGGTTACTTTGGTTGAAAACCCGTGAATAGATCAATTAATCCGCAGTAAATGTAAGGAGCCCGATTTCCGATGACCCTGATTCGCCAAGACGATCTGATCGACAGCGTTGCCGATGCGCTGCAATACATATCCTATTACCACCCCTTGGATTTTATTCAAGCGGTTCACCAAGCCTACCTTCGGGAAGAGTCTCAGGCCGCCAAAGATGCCATGGCGCAAATACTGATTAATTCGCGTATGTGCGCTGAGGGCAAACGCCCGATTTGTCAGGATACGGGCATTGTCTGTGTGTTCATGAAAATAGGCATGGATGTGCAGTGGGAAAACGGCATGAGTGTGGCGGATATGGTAAACGAAGGGGTACGTCGCGCCTATATGAATCCGGATAATGTGTTGCGCGCCTCGATTTTATCGGATCCGGCCGGTGCGCGTAAAAATACCAAAGACAATACCCCTGCCGTTATTCACTATGAGCTGGTGCCCGGTAATAAAGTGGACGTACAAATTGCGGCTAAGGGCGGTGGTTCGGAAAATAAATCGAAAATGGTCATGCTCAACCCCAGTGATAGCATTCTTGATTGGGTGGTAAAAACGGTGCCGACTATGGGTGCCGGTTGGTGCCCCCCGGGTATGCTCGGTATTGGTATCGGTGGTACGGCTGAGAAAGCAGCATTGCTAGCCAAAGAATCTCTGATGGATCCAATCGATATTCATGAGTTACGAGCACGTGGTCCGCAAAATCGTGTCGAAGAATTGCGTCTCGAAATTATGGATGCGGTGAACAATTTAGGTATTGGCGCACAGGGCTTAGGTGGGCTGACGACTGTGCTTGATGTAAAAATAAAGGATTACCCAACCCATGCAGCCTCATTGCCGCTGGTAATGATTCCTAACTGTGCGGCTACTCGGCACGCGCACTTTAAGTTGGATGGCTCTGGTCCCGCCCTGCAAGCAGCGCCGAATCTGGCGCAGTGGCCTGATGTATCATGGGACGTTGGGGACCAGGCACGTCGAGTCAACATGAATGGTCTAACCCAGGCAGATATACGTGATTGGAAATGCGGTGAAACGGTATTGCTTTCGGGCAAAATGCTCACTGGCCGTGACGCCGCACATAAGCGTATGGTGGAAATGATGAACAATGGTGAAGCGCTGCCTGTTGATTTGAACAATCGGTTTATTTATTACGTTGGCCCGGTTGATCCAGTACGTGATGAAGTAGTGGGTCCCGCTGGCCCGACCACCGCGACGCGGATGGATAAATTTACCGAAACCATGCTCGCGAAAACCGGCTTGATCGGCATGATAGGTAAAGCGGAGCGCGGCCCGGTAGCGACAGAATCGATTAAGAATCATAAAGCGGTTTATTTGATGGCGGTAGGTGGTGCGGCCTATTTAGTGTCAAAGGCCATTAAGAACGCCCAGGTTGTCGCTTTCCCAGAACTCGGTATGGAAGCGATTTATGAGTTTGACGTGGTTGATATGCCGGTGACCGTGGCGGTGGATTCTAATGGAGAGTCTGTGCACCAAACAGGGCCGCGACATTGGCAAAAGATCATTGAGCAACGCGCGCTTGAAGTGAATTGACAGCAAGGCTTTTATCGGGGGTAAAGCATGCCGGATAAGTTCATTGGCGAAGTCGTCGAGCTGCATCAGTTTTTTGAGCGTTGGTTAACGGGTGCGATGGAGCAAACTCAATCGGTATTTGCTCGGCTCAATGGAGCTCTTGCTGAGGGCTTTCGGATGATCGAGCCCAGTGGTAAAGACTTGAATCGAGCAGAATTATTGGACGCGTTTTGGCATGCGCATGGGGTGCAGCCTGAGCCGTTCATAATCGAAATTAGGCATCCCAAGGCCCTACTCATTGGCGCAGCGACAGCGCTGGTGACCTACGAAGAATGGCAAACTGGGGCGGATACTACAGCGCGTATTAGTAGCGCTTTGATCTGTGAAACGGAGCAAGGCTTTGAGTGGCAGCATGTACACGAGACTTGGTTGGCGTCTGAATAGCGCTGATCATTTAATTGAGGCGGAGTGTCTCATCACGGTTATAAAAGGTTAAAAATGAGTATTGAGAGAGTTGAAACCGGGCAACGTATGAGCCGCATAGTTATCCATAATCATACGGTCTATCTATGCGGTCAGGTGGCAGCGGACGCTAATGCTGACATTCAGCAACAGACACGGACCATGTTGGATAAGGTGGATACGTTGCTGGAAAGGGCAGGCAGTGATCGAGAACATCTGTTATCGGCAACAATTTATATTCGTGACATGAAGGATTTCGCTGCGATGAATGAGGTGTGGGATGCCTGGGTTCCAGAGGGATATGCACCGGCTCGAGCCTGCGTTGAAGCACGTATGGCGCGGCCAGAAATATTAGTTGAAATCTCAGTAGTTGCGGCCCTTAAGAACTGATAAAAAAGCAACGCTGAAGACTCTGAAAGAGGAAGAAGATAACGAACTTCTTCCTCTTTTTTATTGGTGGTATCGAAAACGGCGCTTGGTTACAATCCACGGATTACCTCAAGGTTTAAAAAAATGACTGTTATTCCAGAAGAGTCCGAACATCCCTTCGCCAAGCTGAAACCAGATTTTGTCATGGATGCCATTGAAAGCGTTGGTTACCTCTGTGATGGACGTATGTTCCCACTTAACAGTTATGAAAACCGTGTCTATCAGATTGGCATTGAAGCGGAACAGCCGTTAATTGCCAAATTCTATCGTCCGGAGCGTTGGAGTCGTGAGCAAATTCTCGAAGAACACCAGTTTTGTTTTGAGCTAATGGAGCAGGAGTTGCCGGTGGTTGCGCCGTTGCGGCACGATAATGGCGAAAGTCTGCTTGAATACCAAGGCTTTTATCTCGCATTATTCCCGCGTAAGGGTGGGCATGCGCCGGAGTTTGATAATCTGGATACATTATTGATACTGGGCCGTTTACTGGGGCGCATTCATGCGGTAGGAGCCCGCTACCCTTTTCGGTATCGACCTACGCTAGATAGCCAGAGTTATGGTCATGAGAGCGTCGAACTGATTAGTCGACAGTTTATCCCCGCTGAATTAAAAACCGCCTACGATACCCTGGCTCAGGATTTATTGCAGTTGGTGGATGTCGTCATTGCATCTACACAGGACATAAAACAGATTCGGGTACATGGTGATTGTCATGCCGGAAATATTCTCTGGCGTGATGATAACCCTCATTTTGTGGACTTTGATGACGCTCGTATGGCACCAGCGATACAGGACATTTGGATGTTATTGTCCGGTGACCGGGCGCGACGAACAGCGCAATTATCAGAGGTAGTCGAAGGTTATAATGAATTTTACGATTTCCACCCTCGCGAGCTACATTTGGTGGAGGCGCTCAGAACCTTGCGTATGATGCATTACAGCGCCTGGTTGGCGAAACGTTGGACAGATCCGGCGTTTCCGATGAATTTTCCCTGGTTTAATACGGTGCGTTATTGGAGCGAACATATTTTGGAGTTACGCGAACAGTTTGCAGCGTTGCAGGAACCAGTGTTGGAGGTTCGCTAGCGGGGGGCGGCTCACAGATTGGTGCCCCTCACTTCAACCTTTCCCAGAGAAAACCTATGAGGCTTTCCCCCGCAAATGGGAAGGGCTGAAGCGGAGGCTTCCAGCTGACTTTTTATCTCGGTATCTTCATCTACCAGGTTAGTTTCGCTTCGACAAACAGATTTCTCCCGGCTCCGTATAAACGCTCACCCACAGGAATATCGCTGGTGTTGTTACGGTTATAGCCAGCGAGGTGGTCGCGGTAGGATTTGTCGAAGATGTTCTCAATACCAACTCCGATTTCAATATTTTGTGAGAGTTGATAATTAGCATCCAGATTCACTAAGCCATAACCAGCGGTTTCTTCTTCGTTATTGAAAGCGGAAACATCGGACTGTTTGGCATAGATAACGGATTCTATTTGTAGACCGAACTGTTCGCGTTCATAACTCAGCGCCAAGCGATGATTCAGGGGTGCGACACGATAGAGATCATCACCCGCATCACTGCGTTTACCGCGCACGTAACTCAAAACACCATCAAGGCGCCATTGCTCATTGAGTCGATAACCCCAGGCGGCGTCAAAACCATACATTTCAGCATCTATATTATTAAATTGCAGCGCTGAGCTGCCACTCATCATGGTGCTGAGCATATTGGCGACCATGTCGTTACTGGGTGTGCCCTGAATATAATCCTTGATGTCGCGATAAAAAAATTCAGGTGTAAAATAGGCCGTTTCGGTTTGCCAAGCTAAACCGATATTGAGTTCGTAAGAAGTCTCACTGTCCAGGTCTAAATTACCAATATAGTTACGTCCGTCGGCAAGTCCGCCTGCTGAGGCCAGAGGCAACCAAAGAAAGCGTTCTTGGTAAGAGGGCGCGCGGGATTTGCGGGCTGCGCCGATATGACCGATTAGGTTATCGCTGAGTGGTTTCGATAATTTGAAGACCAGATCGACATTGCCATATTGTTCTTCCCGGTCGGCGTTGTTGAAGCGGTTTTGCAAGGTAACGGCATTCATCGCCATCATGCCCATCATGCCGGATACGGAAGTGGCGTCGCTGTCCATATCAATCAGGTTATAGCGGATACCGCTTTCCAGTTGCCAAGCGCCTAAGTCAGTTTGCCACTGCGCAAACAGACCGTAGCTGTTGCGCTCAGATTGATTAAAATTTTCGATTAGAAACATGCCACTATTTGGGTTGGAAATATTGGCGTCATGCAGGGTTTCATTGGCGTCAAAGCCGAGTTTGAGTTCGCCTTGATTGGTTGGAATAGTGGCTTTTGCGCCATAGGCCCAGTTGCGTCCAATCGCATAGGTGGCCCGAAATTGTGTAGGTGAGGCGGGGTTACGCATCTCATAGTTGGTCATGCCGTGGTCAACGTGACCATAGGCAACATAAGCATCTACAGTGATGTCGTTAATTTGTGTGCTGATATTCATGCCTGCGAGATCGCTCTCGATATAGAGGATATCCATTGGTAAAGCGGGGGTTCCGGTATCCTCAGTATCTAATCGACCGACAAAAAGCTCCAGCTCGGTATCGCCATAACGATAACCATAACTAAGATCGTAACGTTCGCGTTGATATTCGCTGCCGCCGATCTCATTACTATTACCAGTCTCAGTGTCATCGCCTTCATCATAACCGGCTAAGAGTGAAAACTTATGACTACGGTTGGTAAACTGGCTGACCAAGGCATGGTTGACACCATCGCTGCCACTGTTATAGCGGGTAAAAAGCCCCCCACTGAAGGAGAAGTCGTCAGAATGACTAAACTCACCGCGGTTAAGATTGGCGGTGATATGGCCACCCAAGGTTTCCTGGCCAGAGGCAACCGAAACAATGCCACGACTGACGATAATATTTTCTAACAGGAGCGGCGGGGTGTAGGAAAGGGGGGAATCCATGGCATTGGGCCCACCGGTAAGTACAGGGCTTTGATCCATGTGGATGTTGACGCGATCACCATGTAGCCCGCGGTATTGCGCGACCCCAGTAATCGCGCCATTGCTATTCACGTTGGCCCCCGGAATGGTTGGCAGTAATTTGGCGCTGTCGGTGGCGGAATGATCCTTGGTTGAAATAGTGGTGCTTTTATCGAGCTGTACTAAAGCGCCACGAACCACTATCTCGTCAACATAATCACTGTGGTCAGCGGCTGCGGTTTGAATATAAATGGTGCTAATCAAGCAGAAACTAAGGGGTGATAGTTTTGGCACAAATTTTCTCCAGGCAGTTAGTCTTGGTGCTTACGACGATGACTTTCACGGGAATTGGACTGACGTGAATGGAGGTTCGAAACAACACCGCTTGTAATGGGCGCTTATTTTACGCTAGTGTGGTTGTCACGAGGATGCGACAAATTGTCGCACCAGTGTGCATAATCCAAAAGAATACTATGTACTTGAATGATTGAGGTGAGAGATGCCAAAACTTGCTGAATCTAAGTGTGAGGCTTGCCGTTTAGGCGCGGAGCCTGTTACTACAACCGAAGAGCGGGAGTTGCTTGAGGCTATACCAAACTGGTCTGTGATCCAGGATGGGAGCCCATCAAGATTACAGCGTGCGTTCAGGTTTACCAACTTTCTTAAAGCGCTAGAATTTAGCTGTCGCGTGGGTGAAATTGCCGAAGCGGAAGATCATCATCCTAGTCTGTTAACGGAGTGGGGTCGAGTGACAGTGACTTGGTGGACCCACAAGATCAAAGGGTTACACAAAAATGACTTTATTATGGCGGCGAAAACGGATCAGCTATATGAGCGGTTTGTTGACGATCACTAAAATAACTCTTTTGTCAGCTCAATCATTGCTTTAATTAGGGTCGTATATCCATTAGAATATCTTCAAATTCCGCAATGCAAAATAGAGGGTGCAACATGCGTCGAGTGGTTTTTAATCAAAAAGGCGGCGTCGGCAAATCAAGTATCACTGCAAACTTAGCTGCCATTAGCGCCAGCCAGGGTGTTAAAACGCTGGTTGTGGATTTGGATACCCAGGCAAATTCCACTAAGTATCTGTTGGGCAAGCCTGCGACCGAATTAGAGAATACGGCAGCGGATTTATTCCAGCAAACGGTAGCTTTCAATTTGTTCGATAAAGAACCCTTTGATTTCGTCCATGAAACGCCTTATTCCAACCTTTTTATTATGCCTTCCAGCCCAGAGCTTGAGCATTTAGAGAGTAAACTGGAATCACGCTATAAAATCTATAAGCTGAAAGAAGCTTTGGAAGAGCTTGAGCAGGATTTTGACCAGATTTTTATTGATACGCCACCAGCTCTCAATTTTTATACGCGCTCTGCATTAATCGCTGCGCAACGCTGCATTGTGCCTTTTGATTGTGATGACTTTTCTCGCCAGGCGCTCTATACCCTACTTGGAGCGATCAAGGAAATTCGAGAGGACCATAACTCGGAATTAGTAGTTGAAGGCATCGTGGCGAACCAGTTTCAGCCCAGAGCAAGACTACCGCAGCAACTCCTGGCCGAACTGACGGCGGAAGGGTTACCGCTCTTTACGACTCGTTTATCCGCTTCCGTTAAAATGCGCGAGTCGCATCAGCAGTCCAAACCACTTATTCATATGGCGGCGTCACATAAACTCACTCTGCAATTTGTTGATTTGCTGAAGGAAATCAACGCTAAAAAGGTAGTAAAGAAATCAGTAAAGGCTAAATCCAAAGCCAAAAACGTCTGAACCTAATCCTCCGCATGTCTTATTCGGGTAAAAGTGGCGGTAGCCTGGACCAGTATTCCTGTTTGGCAGATATTATTCTCGAACTGGAAAAGGAACTGCGTGATTTGGGGCTGTGGGAATCTGAAGCGCCCTCTGAGGAATCCCTAGCCAGCCAAGCGCCTTTTTGCGTCGATACGCTTAATTTTACGCAGTGGTTACAATTTGTCTTTACCGAACGCATCAAGTGGATTATTGAGAGCGAGGCGCCATTGCCCACCAGTAGTGGTCTGGTTCCCATGGCGGAAGAGTATTTCGTTGTCGCGGCTTCGACATCACAAGGAATTATTAAAATACTCCGGGAATTCGATGACTTAATTGCCCGAACTTCTTAGCCTGCCTAGCAACCTCCTGAATTCAAGCTAGACTTAATTCTAGCCAAATCCAAGAATTTAGGTGTCTGTTATCTTGTCTGTCACTTCTTTGAAATCAAATTTTTATTATATTGTCCCCTACGGGGTTGCACTGGCGGTTTACCTCATTGCTTCGGTGGTTGAGTCGGCGATCACCAAGTACCAGCTAATATTTAACTATATCCCCTATCTGCTACTGGCTTTCGTTGCTCTCTTGAGCCTTCACTTTAATCGAGGTCGTGTGCTATTAGCCGCAGTTGTTCTGGCTACGACCTGTTGGGGCATGCAATCCTCAAGTTTGCGTAGCAACCAAGCCCAGCTTGTAGTGCTATTAGCTGCCTTTGTACCCGCTAATTTGTTGCTTATCTCAATCATCAGAGAACGTGGCGTTTTCACCCTGCTCAATTATTTGTTGGTGATTATCTTCGGTATGGAAGCAATGGCTGCCCTTTGGTTATGTCATCACTTGGATTACCCATTTTGGCATTATCTTCGGAGTGACCTAATCGCCATAGAGAGAATACCGGGAATTAAGCTCACGCAACCGGGGATGGCCTGCATATTAGTGGCTGCTTTGTTATTGTCGTTTATCTGGTATCTCAGAAGATTGCCACTCAATAACGCCCTGTTGGCAATACTCTTAGCTGTCAGCCTTTTGCTGAACAGCTATGATTCATTGAGCATGTGTATCCTGATGTTCAGTAGCGCTGGCGTTATTTTATTGGTGAGTCTACTGCAGGATTCTTACCACATGGCCTATCGCGATGAGCTAACAGGACTAATGGGGAGGAGGGCATTAAATGAGAGGTTACAGAAATTGGGGCATCGTTATGTCATTGCCATGCTGGATGTGGATCGCTTTAAGAAATTTAACGACACCTATGGTCATGATGTCGGAGACCAGGTGTTAAAAATGGTCGCAACCCATTTAACCAAAGCGACGGGCGGTTGTCGGCCCTATCGCTATGGAGGCGAGGAGTTTGCATTAGTCTTTCCACGAAAAAAAATCCCTCAGGTTAAACCGCATTTGGAAGCACTAAGAGAGTCAATAGCGGACTATGAAATGAGCATTCGTAGTGCTCAGCGACCCAAAGAAAAAAAAGAAGGAATGAAACAACGCTCCCAAAAGACTCAAAAGACCCGAGCCAAGGTTACTGTCAGCATTGGTGTAGCGCAGCGTAACGATGTACTAAGATCTCCTGAGCTTGTCATCAAAGCTGCCGATGAAAAGCTCTATGAAGCGAAACGTAAGGGCCGTAATAAAGTTATTTGCGGCTAGCGGGTCAGTCATCAGAGCAGATCCAAAAATTTGGCAGAAAGCTGGAAGAATTTGAGGAGGTTGAGGTAGCAGATTGGGTGTCTGCGTCTATACTGGATAAAGTAATTCTATTCAAAATTGATTGGCGGCAAGTATCATTTTGTCATTACCGCCAACTATCCATATGAGTGATTTTGTAGGAAGTTGACATGCAGGAATTAAAAAACCTTCTCAGAGTTCTGGTTGAGCGTGATGGATCCGACCTTTATTTAAGTACTGGCGCACCGCCGAGCATTAAATGTCTAGGAGAACTCATCGCACTAACTAATGATGCGATGCCGGTAGATAAGGTACGACAGATTGCCTATGGAATAATGAACGAAGAGCAGATAAATGATTTCGAAAGAAAACCGGAAATGAATCTTGCTATTTCAGAGGAAAACCTAGGGCGATTCCGCGTTAATATATTTAAACAGCGAAATGAAGTTTCTATGGTGATCCGTGCAATTAAAACCGAAATACCTAATTTTAGTGAGCTAGGTTTACCGCCAATATTACCGCAGCTTGTTATGAAAAAGCACGGGTTGGTGTTATTTGTAGGCGGCACGGGATCCGGTAAATCGACTTCATTGGCGTCTTTGATCGATTATAGAAACAGCAATAGCGCTGGCCACATTATTACGATCGAGGACCCTGTAGAATTTGTACATCGGCACAAGAAAAGTATTGTTAACCAGCGTGAAGTAGGCGTTGATACCGACTGCTATGAGGATGCGCTACAGAATACTTTACGGCAGGCTCCCGATGTTATTCTCATCGGCGAAATTCGCAGCCGCGAAACTATGGAGCACGCTTTGGCTTTTGCTGAGACCGGTCACCTATGTTTATCGACCTTGCATGCGAATAACGCCAACCAGGCACTTGATCGTATTATTAACTTTTTCCCAGAGGAGCGGCACAACCAGCTCTTTTTAGATCTTTCGTTGAATTTGCGGGGTATAGTTTCGCAACGTCTGATCCCGACTTTAGATGCGAAACGAACTGTTGCCATAGAAATCCTACTGGGAACACCTCGTGTGCGTGACCTGATTAAAAAAGGTGAGGTGGATGCGCTGAAAGAAGTGATGGAAAAATCGAGAGAACAAGGCATGAAGAGCTTTGATCAGGCGCTATATCAGCTCTACAAGGAAGGTAAGATTAGTATGGAAGAAGCGCTGCGTAATGCGGACTCTGCGAACAATATTCGACTCAAAATTACGCTGGATGAGAAAAAGAGAGGTGGGGAGGCGATAAAACCCAAAACAGCTAGTGAAGAAATGGTGCGATCACAGAATGAACAAGCTGAAAAGAATCTATTAGCGCAAGTGGGTTCGACTAAGAATGTCAAAGATGATTTACGAAAGCTAAAAGAGTTATCACGACAAAAGGTCGAACATCAGCCAGCACCACAGGCCGCGCCTACTGTAGCGAAAAATAGCTTTTCGCTACAGCCATTGGATGAAAAATAGCTGTCATTTATGGTGATTTGTTTGCGAAAGCACCAATGGTGGAGAGGCTTAACCAGATAGGGCTTCTTTTACTTCCTCGAGCTTTCTAAAGATAATTAGCATATTGCGTGGGCCCATTCGAATAAGCTGTTTATGTGCGCTAGGGAGTGATTCCAGCGTTGGGTCAGCAAACTTATATATTACGGATGTGCGTGGTACCAGTTCAATTCGGTCGTGTATTATTGGCGCCGCCAGCAGACTATCTATGGCATTTAGCATAGTGCCGTGAAATTTGCGGTCATCTGAATATCCTAGCTCTTTGTAAGCCTCTTCAAATAGCGGAAAGTAACGCCAGTAGAGATTTACCATATCTTCAGTCTTGAGCGAATCAAAAATATCGGCGTAGATGTTGTAACGTTCGTAGCTTTGCGGATCGAGATAGTGTTTTTCCGACTCGTCAATTAAGCCTTTGAAAGTTTTAGCGGGTTGAGGAATGGAGATGTACTTGCTGACAATTTTTCCTTCCGCGATATTGTCAATAACGGCGACAAACTTGCGTACCACTTCATCAGTATAAAGCCATATGTACCATTCTAGCAGGGGAGATAGGGTTGATAATCCGTCGAGTACTTCATCATCGCTATGGTCCAGCTTAGGTAGTGTCCCTGTCGCCACCTGTGGCTGAGTAGGACGAGCCTTCGGTTTTGGCTTACTTTCAGAGTCACTAATTTTTGACTCCAGTATGCTCAAATTGGGGTCTAATGCAGGTATTCTGGATAAAGAGTCGTCGGGAAGCTTCTCCAGTGGGTCAGAAATCACGGGTCGATTATTAACGTGCTCATCAGGGTCGGTACGGTCGGGCTCCCAAGCGAATATAAAATAAATGACGGTGAGCAGTGGTATCAGGGTAATGATGGCGCCTACTAACCATTGCGTACCAACGCGCGCCTGTAATAATCTATTTTCATTTCCCGTAGCCATAGGTTCGTTTGTCTCAGTTTGCATTGATTTTGCTCGCTTTGATTTGACTAATATGTGGCGGTTGTTCATCCATCTATACCTTGTCCATATCCTATGGCCTTATTTAAGAATTCCTCTACGACCCTGGTCGCTGGTTGTAATTGATAAAGAATAATAGCAAAGAATAACTAACTGTGTATTGGTATGTTGATAATCAAAGACACTATTTTATGGGTTCTATCGTCATGTCGTCGCGCAATTTTAAGTTTGTTCTGCAAGAGCGAATGAAACCCAAGGGTATTGCGTCCTGAGCAAGCATTTGTCATTGCTTCGCTGGCAATAAACGAGTTTAGTGCATAAACTAACTCATCATTGGTTGGTATCAAACAGTAGATCTATGACAGCCCTATGATCGCGTATGTGACTTAAGGGCAAGCCCAAGGAATTATCAAATATGCTGAGTGTACGCAAAGCCATCGCTATTCTGTGTTTCATGTTAATCACGCCCTACCTCTGTGCGGGGGTGTTGGAGGATGGTCGTAAAGCTTATCTGACAGAAAACTATAAGAAAGCCATGAAGCTATTGCTGCCACTGGCTGAAGAGGGTAATGCTAAGGCCCAGGAAATGGTCGCAATAATGTACGACTATGGTAATGGCGTGAATAAAGATGCCGCAATGGCCATGAGTTGGTATGAGAAGTCGGCGGAGCAAGGAAACGTTTCTTTGCAGCATGATTTGGGTATTCGCTATTTCAAAGGTGACCGGGTAAATCAGGACTATAAAAAAGCGGCTCATTGGTGGCAGTTAGCGGCTGAATCGGGAGTGGCGGAATCGCAATATAATTTGGGGTTGATGTACGCTCAGGGGCTGGGTGTTGATAAAGATGAGGTGGCAGCCGTTAAATGGTATGAAAAGGCGGTTGGTAATGATCATGCCAGCGCCCAGTATAGCCTAGGCATAGCGTACGCATTTGGTCAGGGCGTAGCGGTAGATTATGAAAAAGCACTGACCTTTTTTAGCATGGCGGCAAAAAAAGGAATCGCCCAAGCGCAATACAACTTAGGCGTACTGTACGAAAATGGCAGAGGGACAGAGATAGATTTTAATCAGGCCAAGTATTGGTATGAGAAGGCGGCGGGTCAAGGCATTGCTCAAGCCAAACAAAAATTGGCGAGTGTGACCAATATAGAAGTGACAAAAAAGTCGAATGTGTTAGCAGGTTTTAAAGCAGAATCAGGTGATAAAATTTCACAAAAACAGTCAGTTGCGGCTGTTCCAACGGGTAGCTCTGCTGAGTTAGTCAAACAATTAAGCTCGCAGCTGCAGGAAGAGAGAAAGAAAGTCGCTTCATTATCAACGGAAGTCACAAATAACTTGTTAGAGATTGAACGACTTAGCAATCAAATCCAATCTAAATCAAAGAGTGGCGATGGGCTGGACCAGAAAATAACGTCAATGAGCCAGCAGTTGGAAAAGTCTCGTCTCCAAGTTGCTGATTTGCAAAAACAGTTGAAATCGCAACAGAATGAGGAGCGGGAGCTCAACGAACTGCTTAAATCGGTAAACGCTGAGAAGCAAAATGTTGATCTAGCGCTTAGCGCAAACCAACAGGAATCGGAGCGACTTAAAGCTGAAATCGATAGCTTGAAAAATGTTGTCCAGAGAAGTTCGGCTATAGAGAAAGAACAGCAAAGATTAGAGAAAAAATACAGCAAGGTGCTGTCTGAAAAAGAAAATTTAGAACAGGAGTTGCGAAGTGCTAAAGCGAATGTCACGGATATGCAGTCGTTGTTGGCCGCCAATGAAAAATTAAAAAAAGAGCTTGAGGAAGTCGAAAAGTTAAGGCAGTTAGCGACGGAGCAGCAGCAGAATAAAGGTCAACTAGATCAACAAGTCGCCCTGCTCAACAAACAGCTAAATGAATCCCGTCATCAAATTTCAGAATTGACCTCGCAGCTCAATGCGCGTCGTAATGAAGAGCGTGAGTTACGTGCGCTGGTAGATACTATTAGTGCTGATAAAGAGCGCGTTGAACTCGCTTTGGCCGCTAATTTGAAGAGTTCGGGTGAGTTGAAATCCGAGATTGACCAGCTTAAGGATGTTGCTCATGCGAACCAAGAGACAAATCAGGAACGAGCGCAGCTGGAAAACCAGTTTCAGCAGTTGTTAGCGGACAAACAAAGGTTAGAAAGAGAATTCAAAGATGCTGAAACCAATATCGCGAGTCTACAAAATATGCTCAAGGCTCGAGATAGCGGTGAAAGTAAATTGGGAGAGCTCGTCGAAGCGGTAAATTTGGAGAAGGAAAAAATCCAAAAAGAGTTGCTTGCTCGAGATATGGAAAGCCAACAGCTTCGTGAGGAGATTAAACAGCTTAAATCGAGAGTTAATCAATCATCTGAAGTGGCCGCCCAGCAATCGAGTTTGGAGCAGAAATTGTTAGCGGCTAATAAAGGTAAAGACCAGCTTGTCCATCAGTTAGAATCGGCGTTGTCGAGTGTCGCCCGGCTTGAAGCAACCATAGAAAAAATTGATCAGCAAAATAACCTCGCGCAAAGTCAGCGTGATGAATTGAATAAGCGCTATGAAGAGGCGGTGACTATGGCTGAGTCGCAAGCCGCAGCACTGGCGAGTTTGCAAACAGAAAAGCAAGAAATTTTAGCTGAGTTAAAGAGTATCACTGAGCAAAAAATACAATCGGAAAACATGTCCAAAAGGTTATTGGCGGAAGCTAACGAAAAATCTACCCGAATCGAGAACATAGCTGCTCAAAATCAAGCTTCTCAGCATAAACAGGCAGAGCTTGAAAATAATGTGGCGGCTTTATCTGTTGAGTTAGATACGGCTAAACAAACGATAGCGAAATTGCAGTCACAACTTACCAGCAATAACAGTGCGCTGCCGATCATACAGGCAAATCCACAGGTAAGGGTTTCAAGGTATAGCTCGTTTGCAGGCAAGAGTAACTGGGGGCAAAATCGTGAAATATTTACCAAAATAAATGGTGAAAGCTGGATCAAAAAACAGGAGCCAGGACATTACTTTTTACACTTGATCGTGTTGCCATCGAAGAAATTCGTCAACAAGTTTTTTGATATGTATCCTTTGCAGGAAGCGGAAAAGGCATATTTCGTGAGTCGTAAGGGTGATAAAGAAGTGTATAACATTATTTATGGTGTCTACGAAGATCGAAGTGCTGCTCTGCGCGGCCTTGATAGCCTTCCAGAAGGTATCCGCAAAAAAGAACCCATGATCAGAAACTATGACAGTATTCAACGTTATGTCGCTGCTACAAATTCCGGAGCAGCAAATAATTAGGTTGCTATCAGCATTTTTGTACTAAACTCAGAAGAGTGTCGTCGCTAAAAAATACAATGGGCGAAAGCCCTATTGCTGGCTGTAATAGACATTATTTCCGGGTGGTTCTCATATGAATATTTTTTGGTGAAATTTAACTGAGTATCGTACAAATGCACCGGCCCTTTATCTCATCAATCTGTCAGGAAATTTTCCAATTACTCCTTTTTTAAATTTAAGGTACTACGCTACTTTTAGTGAGAAGTGCTTTATAAATGATAAGAAACAATGAGTTAAACATATTTATTTTTAATATCATTTTGTGGTGTGATTTTTGCAGCACTTAATAAAATCAAAATCAATTTTTGTTACCTCTCAGGGCAATATGATAGTGAATAAGAAAGTGAGGGCGAGTGAAACAGCATAGCGCAATGGCTTTAGTCGTAGCGTTTGTTTGTGCATGGCAATTTGCAAGCGCCGGCACTAACGATACGGCAAGAATTAACGCCTCCATTATCCCTATGATTCAAATTGGTGGGTCTTCTGCGCCAGGGGATCCTGACGACCCAACAAATGGTAATCAGGTTGCGCAGGGAAATAATCTCGGTGGTGTTATTGCTGGGATAGCTTATGGACAGTCCTATACTGCGCTAGACAGTGGGGCTAACAATTCATTTGTCGCCACGGGAAGTTGGTTGATTCACTCCAATACCCAAGTCAATAAATTTGCTTGTTCCGGTACAGATTTGTACAAAGGCGCAGTTAATCCGGCTATTCAAGGGGATTATAATACCCAGCCCATAGCGCTTGATTTTGCGCGCGGAGCTATTTTGAGCGCGAGCCTTTCGAATGATTTAAGTGGCCGTGAGGGTTTCTCTGAGTTTACGGGCGATGCGGTGCCCGATTCATCTAACCCCAACTGGGTTTTCAAAAAGTCAGCTTTCGTTAGTTTTCATGGTGCACAGCAGCAGGTCACGCAGTGGGTTAACTGCAAGTTAACCTGGACTAATCATGACCTCGAAAAGTCTCAGGGTGTTTACGTCGGTTACATGCGAATTTACGCTATGAATGGCGATCACTTTTAGTCATAGTCCTTGCTTTTATCTTTTTAGGGCTGCATAAAACTCTGTATTCACAGAGCCTCAAGATCTAAACTCCCTCGGCACTAATCCTATCCCCCTGGTCTTTTAAACGGCCGAGATATGTTTACTTGTCTTGTCTATTGTTTTCAGAGCATGCATTCCCTTGTCCTAATTTCATCTAGGGGGCTTTTCGTTGCTCAGGCAGTAATAGTGGATGGGCTTAGTATTTACCAATTTTTTCAGTCGCAAATCATTTTTATTTATCAGTATGGTGCGGCATCAAATAATGACGGAAATATGGAGTTATTCTTATGCGGGTTGTTTGGGATTGGCATGTCAGGTAATTTTACAACGACTGTTTAAAGAGCTCCTATGAAATTACTGCTAACGTTGGCATTCATCGCTAATACATTGTTAAATAAGGATAATATGATTTTTTATTGAAGTTGGCCCAGCTTTTGCTTCATTAGGAACTGAGGGCATTGTTTGGGTTGATCCTTTTTGTAAAACAAGAAATTCCAAAATGAATCAGTCCGCCTCAATTTAATCGAAATGGAAAAATTAGGAGAAATTCAAATGAGAAAACTTACCTTGATCGCTGCAGCCGTTGCTATGGCTGCTAGCTTTACAACCGAAGTAAATGCAGGTGCTAACGATACTGCTAAAATCAACGCTGTAGTCCCTCCTTCCATCACTATCGGTGGTGGTTCTACTGGTGGTGGTACTGCCCCTTCTGGAAGCCAAAGCGATGCGGCGAATGATCCAGGCAGCAACACTAACGGTGGAACTTTAGGCGGAATCGCTTATGGCCAAACTTATGGTGCTTATCGCTCTGCTGATGGCAGCGCTTTCTGGGCAACTGGTCATTGGCTGATTCACTCTAACGTTCAGGTTAACAAATTCGCCTGTGCCGGAACTGATCTGTACAAAGGTGGTGTTAACCCAGCGGTAGCTGGCGATTTCAACACATTGCCGATCCCACTGGATACAGCTGCTCCAGGAACTATCACTGCTAGCCTGTCTCAGGATCAAAGTGGTGGTGGCGGTTCTGCAGCATACTCTGGTGTGTTGCTACAGGACGGTAACTGGGAATTCAAACAAACCAATTTTGTTACTTTCCACGCCGGAACCCAAGAGCCTACTCAGTGGGTAAGCTGTAAGCTGCATTGGACCAACACGGATCCAGAAAAAGCTCAAGGCGATTACATGGGCTTTATGCGTGTTTATGCAATGTACGGTGGTAATGGTGCATAAACCACAAACTACTAGTTAAATAGTAGTGCGTGAACCTGCGGAGTCCAATGTTAATTGAAAAGGGCATTGGACTCCTTTTTCACGTTTAGTGAGCAGGTCGGACGGAGGTTGGCCGCCCAAATTTAATTATAGTATAGATTTGCGTTTTTAAACGCGCCTCTCGGTTTAATTGAGCTATCCTTAGGGGCAGCAGTAAAGTAGTTAACCATGAAAATACTAATTTTAAAATTTGGACGGATTTAATATGATTTTTACTTCACATTTCCCAACGATAACCTTGAGTTTACGCGCTATCGTTCTGGGAACATTATTTTTATTGTTGCCACAGTTATCCCTGGCGGGCATTTCTTTGACCCCATCATTTGTTAGCGTAAAGATGGATTCTGGTAAAAGAAGAGTGTCTGGAAAGTTTGAAATTGCTAATACGGGCGATACAGAAGAGCGTTACCGTGTTAAAGCTAATCATTTTGTCTTCCACGAAGATGGTTCTTTTTCTGTGATGAAGCCTGATGCAAATTCTCTGGCATCTTGGATAAAATTTAATCCAAAAGAATTTGCCTTGGCGCCGAATAGTAAGCGTACAGTGCGTTACACCATCATTCCAAGAGTAAAGGCAGAAAATGGTCATTATTGGGGAGTTATGGAGCTAGAGTCGCTTGTGCCAGTAGCGCATACTCAAAAGCTTGACGAAACAAATCTTACTATCAACTTTGCGCAATCCATTTTAGTTCCTATGTACGCCGCTGTTGGCGAGCTTAGTTATAAAGGCGAGATAGAGAACGTGAAATTAGAAAAAGGCGATGTTGATGGGCAGCAATTATTAAAAATTGTAATTGCCAATCTTAGTAATGGCGCTTTGTTTCTTTCAGGCAAATACAAGCTAACATCCAAAAGTGGCGAGACTGTGCATGAGGATAAGCTGTCAGGTGGCGTAATCTTGCCGGAAATGAAGCGTGAGTACTTAACTAAATTGAGCCCCGAAATAGAGCCCGGACAATATGCGATGCATATTGAGTATTTCGCACCCGATCTAAAGGAAAAACTAACTAAAGAACTTACCTTTAATCGTTAAAACGGAATTAGACAGGCAATGCGAGTTCGTATAAAAAACATAATTAGCTATAAAGTGCTTCGAGAGTCTACTTTCGTTGCCCTTGCTTTGTTTGCGTCGCGAGCAATGTCTTCTGATGACCTACTTTTCGATAACCAGCAATTTTTATTAGATCCTTCTGCTCGAGTTTTTAACGAGCAACCTATTTCTGCCAACACAACTCAAGTGAATGAAAACGATAAGAGTGGGGCTCCGCTCGAGTTGGCAAATGTCGTATTGCAAGAAAAATTAAACCTCAATAAAAGCGCTCTCCCACTCCTGTCAGACCAGCCGTTACCAGGCGAAATAACACAAAATAAAGGTAACGCAGAGCAGTCAAATGTTGTAAAGACTGTTGGTTTAAAAGCCGGTGATGCAGCGCTCATATTGCCGGGTGAATATTTCTCAAGTGGATATGCGGAAACTGAAGTGGCTCAATTCGTCCTTACTGGCCGAGGCGCTTGGGAAGGTATCAGAATTGATGACCTTGATTTAGCGATTGCAGAAGATGGCTCGCGTTATTTGCCTCTTATAAGGCTTCTTGAACGCTTTGAGGTAAGAATTTTAGCTCAAACGGATAGATTAGTTATTCAAACAGATTGGGGTTCTGAGGTTAATTTGGATCTTAATAGCGGTGCCATGGAGCTCAATGGAAGCCGACAAAAGATCAGGTTTATCACTGGTATTTCCGATATAACAGGTGCCAGGGAAGTATATGTCCCCGCAGCAGTAGCAGCCGAAATATTTGATATTTCTTTGGCTTGGGATGAGTCTAACTATGCCTATAATGCAGCGTCAGATCATTCATTTGCCATCTGGGAAAAGCAATATGAGCGTTTTCGTGGTTTGTCCGCAGCTACTGTAGCGCCAATTGGTATGCCCGAAGCGCATGGTGCGGCCTCGCCAGATAAACCGTTGGTGGGTTTTGTAAAAACTCGAGCGAATTATAGTTCTCGATATACTGACCTTTCTGGGACAGCTCTCAACGCATCCTTCTCAGAATCAATTTGGGGACATTTTGGAGGAGGACGGTATCGATTAAATTTTGATCAATCCAGTTTGTCTTATCAGCAACATGCTGGTTTTACTAAGCCTGATCGAGACTATAGCATTCCTTCGCGTTTTGACTGGACTCGAACCTATGATAATCATGAATTATCATTGGGTGATGCTGGCTTTTCCTTAAATGATTTGGCCTTCCCTTTTATAAATCTAACGGGTGTCAGGGCCAGCGGTACTTTCGCGTTAGGCGGACAGGATTCGGAAAAGAGTCAAAGTTTTGGAAATTTTCGTAATTTTGTAAAAACGAAAAGTTACACCGGTACCGCAGAAGAAGGTTCGGTCGTTGAATTGGTTATTAACAATAGAGTTGTCGAAACAATTATTGTTCGGGAAGACCCTGCGTTACCGGCGGGTTATGGTACTTACGAGTTTGCTGATGTATCGATTCCCAGTGGTAGCCTCGTTGATATAAAAATTGAAATCAAAGAGCCTAACGGGACTGAGATTACCCTGGATAAGTCAACCATTCGAGGTGACAGCTTATTACCAGAAGGCCAATTGGTTTACATCGGCGGGATGGGGACGGATCGTAATAGATTAGAATGGGGTGCCGACGGCATAATGGCTGGTGGACGTGTACTCTACGGCTTGAATTCACGAGTTACTTTGGGAGCAACACTTGCCCATCAAACCGGCATTCATGCCAGAAACCAGTTTGAGTCCAGCGTGCGAACATATGCGGATCAAAGTAGCCATATTGGCACAGAAGTATCTTGGCTGGCTTTTTCAAACCTCATGCTTTCGGCAGACCTCGCACAAAGCTTTGGTAGCAGTGAATTACAAAAAGATATGTCTTTTGATGGTATGGGAGCCAGAGTTAGGGGAAATTGGTATCCATTTCAAGGGCTTGATTTCTCCGCACAGTATTTTCGTTATGATAATGGGTTTTTTAACGGTGTTTCTGCCGAGTTGCAAGATCGTGAGGGGTATAGCGTTAGAGGTACATGGCGAAATAATGCTTGGTTTAATCTTGATGGAACGGTTGGCGAGATCAGTGATAACCTGGAACGAGACAATGAAACCACCAATACACTGGGTTTCCAAAATTTAACGCTGACAACAAAAACAATACCATATTCTGCATTTTATTTGTCTGCCAATCGTTTTACACCGAATGAAAACGATGAAGTAACCCAGTTAACGGTGGGAGCAAACTTTGATTTCCCGTCTTTTTATCTGGCAGTTAGGAAGCAAGGAGCACAATCCGGACGTTTAGGTTACGGCCATTCGCAGTTGTTTAATGGTGTTACGGTGGACGGTAATCTTGATTTAGCAAGTACGGAAAGTATGCAGGTATCTTTGGCGAAAGTGTTTGCAGGCGAGCATCGCCTTACTTTTGATTGGTCTGAAAATGGTGATTACTCACGGCGGGTTTCAGTGGATCATGATTGGAGAGGTATGCTATTTGAAGATTTAGGATGGATGCCGCTGGGATTGCAGGATAAATTCATTGGACTCTCAACTGAGGTCGGGCATGATTCATGGGTGGACTCCTATTACATTCGTAACAGGTTGAACTTCTCGCTTAATAATAATCGCGGAAACAGAATTAGCCTTACTTCAGAGTATGACCAAAACAGAGGGTTTGGCATTTTTATAGACGTTAGCATGGAAAGCCTTTTTGCGAACAGCGGTAGTGGTTATAAAGTATCTCGCGCTACCAGCTACTTAAATCCAGAGTATGGTGGTGTTAAAGGTAGAGTCTATTTGGATCAGAATGGTAATGCCCAATATGACCCAGGTGAACCTGGTGTTCCGGATATTGGGGTGCTTTCCGAGGGATCTCATGGCGGCATGATGACGAATGAACAAGGACTTTTTTCCGTCAGCAAACAGCTGAACCAGGATGAACTCAGATTATTCTTAAACGAAGAAACAATACCTGCACACTATAAGCCAACCCATGGTTTACAAACCGCCTTTCTTGAACGTGGTGCTTATACTGAAGTTAATTTTGGTGTGGCGCCGCTCGTGTCGGTTGCTGGCAAGTTACAGGGACAGCGTCAGGAGAATTTAAGTGGCTATGAGCCTATCGTTGGCGCGAGAGTATATCTAACCGACCAATCAGGAAAAACTGTTGGTGAGTCAGTAACTGGTAACGACGGTAGTTTTTATCTTGATTCCATTCCAGGCAGGTATTCATTACAGGTTGATCCAAAAACAATTGATAAAAAATTATTGTTGTTGGATCGATCTCGCGAATTAGTAATAAGCGGTACGGAAGAGTTTCAGGAGCTTGAGGTTCAACCGTTGTTAGCGAAGATCATCAGTGATAGAGAGTTAGAGCGTATCCAACGCGGGGATTACAATGTGGGAGAGTTCGATCTGGACATTCCTCTCATCAAGGAAAGTATTAATTTTGATGCTGCATTAGGGTCAGAAAATTTTGAGCAACTGTTGTTCGATAGTATAGGCTTTGATCTCTAATGAATATGACAAAGTTTCAGTATTTTTTTCTATCAATTTTCCTTGGAGTTACCTCTTTAGGACAAGCGGAGACTCCAGATTCATTTAGTCATGCCAATGAGCCTACGCCAGAAGTCACAGTTCGCGCAGTGAGTGAGATTGTGAATGCCGGAGACTTAAAAAGAGATGGATTGGAAGCGACCTTTGAGTTTTGGATTGAAGCTGAAACGGATCAAGTAAATTTGAGCTGTTTAGTTTCGGATTTGAACCTAAAAAATGATGTGCATGATTCATCTGGTGTGCAATTAGACTCATCTAAAGGATGTCGAATTGAAGTTATTGACGGCTATTCGGTGGCAGGAAAAAACTGGGAGCTAGTTGATTTTAAAAATGAAAGACACACAATTGATGGCAGCCTAAATGCTAGGAAGAGTGACTACGTAACCTTTAGAACCATAGACGCGACAAATTTTAGACGTAATGTCTATGTGACTGTTAGTTGGCTACGATCTGGCGAATCCAAGCCAGTAGGAAATTATGAAGGCTCAGTAAAACTGCTTGCTGCTGCTCCAGATAAGATTTATCCAGCCAAATAATCTAGTATAATCCCTAAAACTAATTTGCATTTGGCTATTCTACTTGTAGCGGCGAGCAAATAGAGGTCACTCTATAGCTCGCACTCATATGTTTTCTGACATTTGGTGTCGATAACATATCCACCCATTTGTGTGTTTTGTATCCATTTTGGTATAGAGCATTTAAATGTCTGAAAAAAAAGCATCACTCAGTTATAAAAAATCTGCAGCTTTGGTCCCAGGAAAAAATTTTCCGAAACTAAAACTTAACGTCGTTGAAAAAAATCAAATGCAGCTTTACAGCATTGATGATTTTCTCTCGCCAACAGAATGCGAGCAAATAGTTGCTCTTAGTCAACCTCGGTTTGAGTATTCCACCACAGAAGGATATCTAGAGGATTTGGGGTTTCGAACCAGTAAAACATGCCATTTATATAAGCTTGATAACCCGTTCATTAAATCAATAGAAGACAAAATCGCAAAATGTATGGGTATCCGGCTACCCTACTCGGAAGATATCCAAGTTCAGAAATATGAAATTCAGGAGGAATATAAAGCACATCGGGATTACTTTAATTTAACCGATGTCAGCAAAGGAGGCCAAAGAACGTGGACATTCATGGTCTACCTCACTGAGGTTGCAAAGGGAGGCGGTACTAAATTTGTTGATTTGGATGTGACTATTTCTCCAAAACTAGGCCGGGCGGTTATTTGGAATAATCTTCACATAAACGGAGAACCTAACAGAAGTACGGTGCACCAAGGTCTACCAGTTGAAGAGGGGACTAAGATTATTATCACAAAATGGTTTAGGGATAGAGGTGTTGGCAGGGCTTGGTACTAATTAACCAGGGTCGAAAATCCAAGGTTGATAGAGTTACTGAAAAAATTGTCGGAAACTTTATACTTTGAGTGAAAATAAATTTTCATCGCCCTAATGTCGATATTTTTTACATAAGTGTTATTGGCGGCGTTAAATTCGGAGAAACTATTTATTTTTGAGAACGGCGGCCGCAATTTTGTAATTTTAAAAAAGTGATATCGCCAGCTTGGTATGTGAAATAACGAAGGTGCGGGGCTGGGCCGACGAAAATTATTATTATAAATCAAAGTATTGCTTTCCTTTCGTGAAAAATAACAACGTTTCAAATGCGTTATAGTTGGTTCTAGATGAATTTTTGGAAGTTGACCTTTTTGTCAGCCAGTATTTGGATACAGGTTGGCACGAATCTAGCTTGTATTAATTAGATAAAGTTAAAACTCAAAAATACGAAAGTCTGATATCAGCTGTCTTCGACTTAAGAGCTGTGGGAATTTGAGAGTTAACGACTATACTTTTTATCAATAGTTATACTGTATTTACTCTGCCCCAGCACTGTCGTTTGAAATAAGATCGCCAGGGGCATCAAAACCGGATTTTTAAATAGGGTGTAGAATGAGGCCAATAAAACGTAAGATATTATTTGGATTTTTCATTTTTAATCTCTGTTTACAGTGTGCGTTTGCCACAGTTGCTGCGGCGTCCTCAGATGTTCGGTACTCTGATGTACGGCCAATAATCATTTCGGAACAAGTACAAGGGTCACAAGGGTTAGAATTAGCGATTTTTGCTTATGGCGTGCCCTTTCGGTTGGTGCTGCAAAAAAACGAAAAGCTGCTGAATCAGTTTCAAAATCCAGAAAAAATAAAAAACGTTGAGCTGTATTCTGGGGAGCTCGCGAACGTTCCAGGTTCTTGGGCTCGTATCAGTAAAGTAAGGGGCAAATACAACGGAGCATTTTTTGACGGGTCAGAGCTGTTTCTTATTGATTCGGTCGAGTCAGTACAGGATAAATTGGTATACACAGAAACGCGAGGTGACCTCAAGTCTCGAACTATTAAAACCGATCGCGTAATTTATAAGTCCTCTTCAGTCGAAAGTAACGGCACCTGTGGAATGCATGTTAGCGGTGCAACGAATATGGCTTCTGGCTACCAGGCACTGGTGGAAGAGTTAGAGACTGCGGTGCCTAATGCGGTAGCTGCATCTTCTGCAACACTAGAAATTAATGTTGTTATTGTCACAGACACTGAATATGCGTCTTCAGTTGCGGGGAATGTCACTGAAGAAGTGATGTCGCAAATGAACATTGTGGACGGTATTTTCTCAGAGCAAATTGGCGTACATATTAATATTACGAACATAATGCAGCTTAGCAGTAATGGCTCCCTTACCTCCACAGATCCACTTAATTTATTAAGCAACTTCCAGGCATATGTGAATAGCCAAGTCGGGAATCCTGGCCTTGCGCATCTATTCACAGGTAAAAACTTGAGTGGCAATACGGTAGGAATTGCTTATTTGAATAGGCTTTGTCACAGCTACGGAGTTGGGTTAACTCAGGCTGGCGGCAATGGCGCATTTGGTGCTTTGATCGCAGCGCACGAATTTGGACATAACTTTGGCGCTCCGCATGATAATGAGTCGGGTTCGGCATGTGCGTCAACGCCAGGCATATATTTAATGAATCCGATTATTAATGGCAGCACCTCGTTTTCCCAGTGTAGCCGAAATCAAATTGGCCCTTCGGTGAATGCAGCGCAATGTATTGGCTCATTTACCCCAGTTCCACTATTCACTTCTGTGCCGTCCATTACTGCCAGAGTAGGGTTGCCCTACATATATGATGCAGACAATCGCGCCAGTGCTGCAGGTAGTAACCCTATTACATTTAGTTTGAATAATGGGCCTACAGGGATGACGGTTAGCGAAACGGGTTTGGTGAGTTGGATACCCCAGCCTGGCCAGGAAGGTAATCAGCCTGTGCAAATTATTGCTAGTAACGCGGCAGGTAACGATACACAAAGCTTTACTATTAACGTTATAGCGGCACCGAGTTATCCTGTTATCAATTTCAATCAACAGCCAGTCACACCCTTTGTCCTCACAGAGGATATATCCGGTACTGTTGCGATTGAAAATAATGGTGTGACCTTACGGATTAATGGGAATCGGTGGAAGAAGATAGACTTTCCATACGTTATTACGCCAGACACAGTGTTAGAGTTTGATTTCAGTAGTAGCCAGGAGGGAGAGATTCACGGTATTGGCATGGCCAATTACTCACAGCTTGATGTGAGCAAAATATTCAGACTCTATGGAACTCAAAATACGGGCATCTCAACTTATGCCAATTATTCCGGTCTTGGCCTCCAGCATTTTGTGATACCTATTGGGCAGCACTATACGGGAGTGATGCAATATTTGTTCTTTGTAATGGATGACGATATCAATGTGATAGGCGAAAGCTCGTTTAGCAATGTGCGAGTGTACGAGAACGTGCCGCCGCCACCGACGCCAATTGCGCCTGCCATTACCTCGACGCCGAATACGACAGCCACGGTGAATACGGCCTATAGCTATGACGCCGACAGCCGGGTGGAAGCGAGCGGCACCGCCCCGATCAGCTATACCTTGACTGCCGCGCCCACGGGCATGACCATCAATAACGGCCTCATCAGTTGGACACCACAGGCGGGTCAGGAAGGGGTTCATGCAGTGACCATTCAGGCCACCAACAGTGCCGGCTCCGATACTCAGAGTTTTACGGTTACTGTCGCTGCGGCGCCGGTTAATCCAGGTATCAGCTTTAATAGTAACCCACCATCGGTCTATGTCAGTTCTGAGGATGGCACGGGTACCGTGACGGTAGAAGATGGCGGAGCGACGATACGGTTAGTGGGTAACCGTTGGCAGAAGATCAATTTCCCTTACACGGTGACCGCGAATACGGTGCTTGAATTTGATTTTCGCAGTTCGGTGCAGGGAGAAATTCACGGTATTGGCTTGGATAATGATTTGTTCCTGAGTTCAAACTTAACCTTTCAGGTATACGGTACCCAAAGTTGGGGTTTGCTGAATTATGCAAACTACACCGGTGGTGGGCGCACAAGCATTATGTATATGATTCGGTGGGTCAGCATTACACGGGAGTGATGCAATATGTTCTTGCGATGGATCATGACATAGGTGCTAATGGAGAGAGTGTATTTAGCAATGTGCGAGTGTACGAGAACGTGCCACACCGCCACCACCGACGCCAATTGCGCCTGCCATTACCTCGACGCCGAATACGACAGCCACGGTGAATACGGCCTATAGCTATGACGCCGACAGCCGGGTGGAAGCGAGCGGCACCGCCCCGATCAGCTATACCTTGACTGCCGCGCCCACGGGCATGACCATCAATAACGGCCTCATCAGTTGGACACCACAGGCGGGTCAGGAAGGGGCTTCATGCGGTGACCATTCAGGCCACCAACAGTGCCGGCTCCGATACTCAGAGTTTTACGGTTACTGTCGCTGCGGCGCCGGTTAATCCAGGTATCAGCTTTAATAGTAACCCACCATCGGTCTATGTCAGTTCTGAGGATGGCACGGGTAGCGTGACGGTAGAAGATGGCGGAGCGACGATACGGTTAGTGGGTAACCGTTGGCAGAAGATCAATTTCCCTTACACGGTGACCGCGAATACGGTGCTTGAATTTGATTTTCGCAGTTCGGTGCAGGGAGAAATTCACGGTATTGGCTTGGATAATGATTTGTTCCTGAGTTCAAACCTAACCTTTCAGGTATACGGTACCCAAAGTTGGGGTTTGCTGAATTATGCAAACTACACCGGTGGTGGTACTACCAAGCATTATGTGATTCCGGTGGGTCAGCATTACACGGGAGTGATGCAATATCTGTTCTTTGCGATGGATCATGACATAGGTGCTAATGGAGAGAGTGTATTTAGCAATGTGCGAGTGTACGAGAACGTGCCGCCACCACCGACGCCAATTGCGCCTGCCATTACCTCGACGCCGAATACGACAGCCACGGTGAATACGGCCTATAGCTATGACGCCGACAGCCGGGTGGAAGCGAGCGGCACCGCCCCGATCAGCTATACCTTGACTGCCGCGCCCACGGGCATGACCATCAATAACGGCCTCATCAGTTGGACACCACAGGCGGGTCAGGAAGGGGTTCATGCGGTGACCATTCAGGCCACCAACGGTATCGCTCCGATACTCAGGTTTTTACGGTGCTGTCGCTGCAGCGCCACGGTTAATCGATATCAACTTTAATAGTAACCACCATCCGGTCTATGTCAGTTCTGAGGATGGCACGGGTACCGTGACGGTAGAAGATGGCGGAGCGACGATACGGTTAGTGGGTAACCGTTGGCAGAAGATCAATTTCCCTTACACGGTGACCGCGAATACGGTGCTTGAATTTGATTTTCGCAGTTCGGTGCAGGGAGAAATTCACGGTATTGGCTTGGATAATGATTTGTTCCTGAGTTCAAACTTAACCTTTCAGGTATACGGTACCCAAAGTTGGGGTTTGCTGAATTATGCAAACTACACCGGTGGTGGTACTACCAAGCATTATGTGATTCCGGTGGGTCAGCATTACACGGGAGTGATGCAATATCTGTTCTTTGCGATGGATCATGACATAGGTGCTAATGGAGAGAGTGTATTTAGCAATGTGCGAGTGTACGAGAACGTGCCGCCACCACCGACGCCAATTGCGCCTGCCATTACCTCGACGCCGAATACGACAGCCACGGTGAATACGGCCTATAGCTATGACGCCGACAGCCGAATTAAGGAAGCAGGCGGCACCGCCCCGATCAGCTACATATTGCCGCGCCCACGGGCATGACCATCAATAACGGCCTCATCAGTTGGACACCACAGGCGGGTCAGGAAGGGGCCCATGCGGTGACCATTCAGGCCACCAACAGTGCCGGCTCCGATACTCAGAGTTTTACGGTTACTGTCGCTGCGGCGCCGGTTAATCCAGGTATCAGCTTTAATAGTAACCCACCATCGGTCTATGTCAGTTCTGAGGATGGCACGGGTACCGTGACGGTAGAAGATGGCGGAGCGACGATACGGTTAGTGGGTAACCGTTGGCAGAAGATCAATTTCCCTTACACGGTGACCGCGAATACGGTGCTTGAATTTGATTTTCGCAGTTCGGTGCAGGGAGAAATTCGCAGTGATGGCTTGGATAATGATTTGTTCTGGTTCAGAAACAACGCTTTCGGGTATACGGTACCCAAAGTTGGGGTTTGCTGAATTATGCAAACTACACCGGTGGTGGTACTACCAAGCATTATGTGATTCCGGTGGGTCAGCATTACACGGGAGTGATGCAATATCTGTTCTTTGCGATGGATCATGACATAGGTGCTACTGGAGAGAGTGTATTTAGCAATGTGCGAGTGTACGAGAACGTGCCGCCGCCACCGACGCCAATTGCGCCTGCCATTACCTCGACGCCGAATACGACAGCCACGGTGAATACGGCCTATAGCTATGACGCCGACAGCCGGGTGGAAGCGAGCGGCACCGCCCCGATCAGCTATACCTTGACTGCCGCGCCCACGGGCATGACCATCAATAACGGCCTCATCAGTTGGACACCACAGGCGGGTCAGGAAGGGGTTCATGCGGTGACCATTCAGGCCACCAACAGTGTCGGCTCCGATACTCAGAGTTTTACGGTTACTGTCGCTGCGGCGCCGGTTAATCCAGGTATCAGCTTTAATAGTAACCCACCATCGGTCTATGTCAGTTCTGAGGATGGCACGGGTACCGTGACGGTAGAAGATGGCGGAGCGACGATACGGTTAGTGGGTAACCGTTGGCAGAAGATCAATTTCCCTTACACGGTGACCGCGAATACGGTGCTTGAATTTGATTTTCGCAGTTCGGTGCAGGGAGAAATTCACGGTATTGGCTTGGATAATGATTTGTTCCTGAGTTCAAACTTAACCTTTCAGGTATACGGTACCCAAAGTTGGGGTTTGCTGCGTTAATGGCGTTTTTCGGTACAGGTGGTACTACCAAGCATTATGTGATTCCGGTGGGGCAATTCTATAGGGGTGTGATGCAATATCTGTTCTTTGCGATGGACCATGATATAGGTGCTACTGGAGAAAGCGTATTTAGCAATGTGCGAGTGTATGAACAGTAATCTATGGCCAGAACGTTTAAAGACACATTAGTTGTTTAATGGAAGAATACCGACCATTGACTTCTTCGCCATAGGTAAAAGGCGAGTTACCATTAGACCGCATTGAGATAAATCCCCTACAATACCAATAAAAATTATCGAGGATACCCATGTCCTTTTATTGGTATGATTTTGAAACCTTTGGCGCGGATCCTTTCCGTGATCGCCCAGCCCAATTTGCCGGTATTCGTACCGATGATAATTTCAATCCCGTTGGTGATCCATTAGTTATATATTGTAAGCCCGCTAACGACATGTTGCCGCAACCGGAAGCCTGTCTGATTACCGGCATTACCCCGCAGTTAGCTGCCAGAGAAGGCGTCTGTGAAGCGGAATTCATTCGTCAAATACATATGGAATTTTCTCAGCCTAATACCTGCGTTGTGGGTTATAACTCGATTCGCTTTGACGATGAGATTACCCGCAATTGTCTCTATCGCAATTTTTATGACCCCTACGCGCGGGAATGGCAAAACGGCAACTCACGCTGGGATATTATTGATATGGTGCGCTTAACGCACGCATTGCGACCGGAGGGTATCAATTGGCCGAATCATGAGGATGGACGTCCCAGTTTTAAGCTTGAGCAGCTCACCAAGGCAAACAATATAACGCATGAGGCGGCGCATGATGCTTTGTCGGATGTTTGGGCAACTATCGCCCTGGCCAAGCTGATTCGTGAAAAACAGCCGAAGTTGTATGATTATGTCTATCGACATCGCGATAAACGCTTGGTTGATCAGCAATTGAATCTGCAAGATAAAAAGCCAGTTCTACATATTTCCTCAAAATATCCTGCCGATAGAGGGTGTGCAGCAATAGTTGCGCCATTGGCGAGGGATAAGGTCAATAAGAACGCGGTTTATGTCTATGATTTGAATATTGATCCACAGTCGTTGTTAACTTTGGGCGCTGAACAGATTCGGGAAAGGGTCTTTACTGCTAGCGATCAATTACCCGCGGGGGTTAACCGTATCCCACTGAAAGCGATCCATGTCAATAAATGCCCGGTTGTCGTACCAGCCAATTTAGTGACGCCAGAAGTAGCGGAGCGGTTAAATATCGACATAGCGGGATGTTTGGAAAATTTAGAGAAAATCAAGCAAGCGCCAGATTTAGGGGCCAAGATAGCTGATGTGTTTGATCAAAGTTATGATCAAGTAACCGATCCTGATTTGATGCTCTATAGCGGTGGTTTTTTTAGTAATCATGATAAAAATCTGATGGAGCAATTAAGACGCTTACCGCCGCAACAATTAGTGGATCTCCGGCTAACCTCGGATGATCAGAGAATCCCAGAAATGCTGTTTCGCTATCGTGCTCGAAACTATTTAGAAACGCTCTCAGAAGCTGAATTGGCGCATTGGGAAGAATATCGAAAGGACCGGTTAACCCAGCGTGATGGAGGTGGCAGTATTACCCTGAAGGATTTTTTTGAGAAAATTACAAACCTTCGGGCTGATACCAAATTGGATAGTAACAAGCTGTCAATCTTAGACGCGCTAGAAAACTATGCAAATGGTTTTGCTCTAAGGAATTAATCAGGAGCCCCTCAAAGAAAGGCCCGGTTCTGACAAGTTGGTTAACAGGCGTCAGGTTAAAAGATGTAATAATGAGCTCTCAATTCATTATCTAAGTTAAAAACCGGAAGTACAGTATGGCAAATGAAGCTACGAACCTATTACAGAACTTTCCGATGCGACGCGTATTGATATGCACCGGGCGATTAGCGCTTCTCTGATGGAAGGCTGGAGGCGGTGGATTGGTATAACCAACAGGTTGACGCCTGCAAAGATAAAAAAGAAGCTCAAGGCGATTTTGGCACAATAATCGAGATGAAGAAAAGAGCATGCGGCAATGGTGTTGAGTGGATTCGCCGTCAGGACGCAAGCTTTGACCATGAGCTAAGAGATTTTTTATTCACGGATAAACTGATAGCTCATGAATAACGGTGTAAGAGGCCCGTACAGCGGGCCTCTTAACTATTATTATCTTAAAAAAACCGCTGTGGCAGAGCGTCTCTTGTTTTAACCGATATATATGTCTTAATCGCCTTCAGATCGAGCGGAAAGCGTTCTCCATTTGCCATAACGGTGAGGCTGCGTTTCTTTTCGCCGAGGAAGTAATCGGAGTATTCCTGTTTAAAATTATCTAGCGAATAGGCGCTCACGGCGGCAGCCAGCCGCTCGCGCTGATCGAATTGATAATTTTCCCGATCAATTTCTTGCCATAGGCGGCCTGAACGCTCAGATAAACGTGTTTCTTGTTCTAATATTCGGGTAACCAGCGCATTTTGATGTTTGCTGAACTCGGCCTTGCTCATGGTCTGCACCTGAGCGTTAAAGTGCCTTAAGAATTCATCAATATGATGCGCAAGGTCAACCGCTGAAGTGTTGGGTGATTGAATGACGAGTGCGGTTGCTGGGACATCCATGAGATTCATCGAAGTGGCGAAAACGATATAACCACGCTGCTGCTCTGTGCGAAGCGCCTGATAGAAAGGCGCAGATAGGACTTGATTAAACAGCGCAAAACGCGCTGCGGTGGAAACGCTCTTGTCATCGCCTTGAATGTAAGCGGTGATGGCGGAATCGGGATGATCTACTTTGAGAGAGTGAAGCAGAGCTTTGTTTGTTGGCAACTTAATCATCGGTTGATGCGGAACCGGTTGTGCTGCCGCAGTACTGAGGAACTCATGCTGTAACAGTTGCGCCATCCGCTTGGCATCGTCAAGCGTTAGGTTACCATTTGCCAAAGCGACTATTTCAATCTTTTCCTGGTATTCGCGAATGAAAGCCTCAAGGTCAGCGAGCGTCAATGCGTTGAGTGTACGAATCAATTCTTGCTCGGGCCAAGCGGATAATAACATCAGCTCGGAAACCTGACTCAGGCTTTGGTTATAAGGCTGATCCTTTTGTGCATTTTCTAAGTCACGGGATATTTCATTCTTGAAAATTGCAAATTTTTCTTCACGTAATATGGGGGTTTTGAGTTTCTTGCTAATATCCTCGAGCAGCACCAGTTGCTTATCCTGATAACCAGAAATCCGTACGGATAGGCCCCGAACATGACGATAGAGCTGATAGTTTAATCCGGCTAAATAGGCCGGGTAGCTAAATTCGCTGAGTTGATCGTTAACGGCTTTAATATAAAGCTCGGTCAGTAATCGATGAGCAGGTGTATCGTTTGCCTTGGGTGAACGAATAGCGAAATAAAAATCTGCACGAGGTGTATTAAAACTGGTGTCCTGGAGATGCCAGAGCGTGAGGCCGTCTGCAATCTTAACACGTAGAGGTAGCGCTCCTTTGGCGAGGTTGGGTTTTACAGATAAATCCTGAGCGATAAAGGGGTTGGCTTCCGGTAGTGTTAGTTGAGTCTGCAGGTTCTCAGGTAGCGGAGTTAGCCAGCCAGCTATTTGTTCGGGGGAAATGGTGCTGATGCCATGGGGTGTTTTAAACCAGTCTGTCAGCTGATCTGTTTGTGCTTCTTTCGCCACCAGCATCACAATCATATTTTCGGGCCTCAGTTTTGCTATCAGTTTCTGAATTAGTTGAGGATCGAAATGTTCAAACAGATAAGGCGCGCGCAACAGGTCCTGCGTTGGGTAATGGTGCAGTTGGGTGGCAAGTGTAGTAACTTCATGGATACCTCTACCGTTTTCCTTAAAGTCGAAGTCCATTTGCGCCAACCGCTGTTGTTCTTTAAAACGCCAGGCGTTAATTCCTTGGTCTAGGATCAAGCGTATATAGGCAAAGGTCGTTTGTATAACTTGATCGGTTTGGGTCAATCCGGCTGCCGTTAAAGAGTAAGAAATTTGGAAAGTAGAGGCGTCACTGGCATTGTGACCGACGCCGGCATAAAGGCTTTCAACCCAGCCTAAATTTTTTAACAGCGACAGCAGGCTGCCGGGACCTTCATGGCCAAGGAGGTTGGCAATATAGTAGGTTGGCTTACTGCGATAATAGTTATACAGGCTCGGCATTGGAAAATGTAGCGTCAGCTGGCGAATATCCTTTTCAGGTGTTATTTCTACCTTGAGGGGAAGCTGGCTCTTCTCAAACAGCGGTTGGGTAATTTCAATCCTTGTTGACTGATGATTGGGGATGTGGGTGAACTGTGCTTTGACTAACGCTTCAAGTTCGTCAACAGACTGGTGCCCGAGTACTACCAGGCTCATCAGGTTGGCGGAATAATGGCGTTGATAAAAGTCCACCAGATCCTTCCGTACAGGCTGATTAGGTCTATCAGCCAGTGTTTCCAAGCTCCCGACAAAGAATGCCGAAAAGGGGTGTTCGGGGTTGGCAATGCTTTTGATCACTTCATACTGTCGTCGGTAATCATCCTTAAGCTTTGACTGATACTCTGAATCTACCGCATGTTTTTCCCGCTCAACATAGTCAGCGTTAAACAGCGGCGCGATAAAAAATTGCGCAAACCGATCCAGCGTCGGAGCTAAAAAATCTTTGTCTACATCAAAAAAATAGTTGGTATGTTCAAAGTCTGTATAGGCATTATGGGTGCCGCCATGCTCGCTAATGAACTTCTGATAACCCCCGGCTTCGGGATATTTTTCGGTGCCGAGGAAAAGCATGTGCTCAAGGAAATGTGCCAGCCCCTGACGACCTTCGGGGTTAGCGTTACTACCGACATGCACATCTAACGCGGCGGCTGCTTTATCAGTGTCTGGATCGGAGATTACTAATACCTTGAGTTGATTGGGTAGGGTAAAACTATGATATTGGCGATTATCGTTGGCGCTTTTAACAATTGAGTCTTCAGTGCCCGTTGGGTGTGAGCTACAGCTCTGAATACCAATATAGAGAAGAGCAAACAGGAAAATGGTAGTTAGTCGGCGTATTGTTTGGAGCACTAAAAAATCCTTATTGCAAATAACGATGGCTTTTGTCAGAGCGAGTTAAGACCCGAAGTGCTAGTTTAGGTTCAGTGAAGGTTCTGTCAATTCAATTACTGAAAAACTAAAAAGTCAGGTGGTTGGTTGGAGCATCATATTTTTGCTGATTTGTCAGGTTAGTGTTTTGATACCGCATTTTCAATGGATCAACGAGGGCGATAGGGTTGATTGTACTTAGGGAATCCAGCATGCTGCTTGTTGATTCTCTGAATCAGCTTTAGCGGGGAATCATCGGATTGCAGGAAGCTATGTCTGAAAGCAAGTGCTTAAAAGTAAGTATCTGAAGGTGAATGTATGAAGGTAAATAAACTGGATCACATCTGTATAGCGGTCCGAAATATTGAGGCGGCTAGGAAAAACTGGGAGCCGATATTGGGAAAAGAAAAGCCCGATGACTGCTATATTGATGAGCCAGAAAAAATTAAGGTAGCGCGCTACTGGGTTGGTGAGATCGGGTTCGAATTGATCGAGGCGACCTCAGCTGACAGTGAAGTCGCCAAATTTATAGAGAGTAAAGGCGAAGGCGTAATGTTGGTGAGCTTAAATGTTGATAATACGCGTGAAGCTATTTCTGAACTGGCGCAACAGGATTACCCCATTATTGGCGGTGCCCGCCCTTTTCGTGAAAGCGAGTTTACTTTTGTGCATCCCAAAAAAATGAATGGGGTGTTATTAGAGCTGATTGATTACCCTTGGGATGAATTCAAGGAATAGGGTATAGCGGAATTTGTACTATGCCTAATAACAACGAGCCTATGGTTGATTCCGGTGCCCGGAGTTTCCGTTCCGCTACATCCCCCTTATAATGACTCCTCGCTGTTGCAGGGGATACCTCTCGTCAGAATCATATGAAAATCAAATGAGAATACAAAAGTTTTATGTTGTTTAAGTTATTTGCAAAATTACCGTTGCCTCTGCTTTATACCCTGTCGGGACCAATCTATTTTGTTACCTATCATCTAGTTCGTTATCGGCGCGGTATTGTGCGAGAGCATTTAAGTACCGCTTTTCCCACCTCCAGTGAAAAAGAAATTTGCCGACTAGAAAAGCGTTATTATCGAAATCTGGCTGATGTGACGGTTGAAGTGGTGAAGGGAATGGCGATTTCAGAGGCTGAATTTGAAGCGCGGGTGACCCACAAAAACTATGATTTAGTCAAAGGGTTTATCGACCAGGGTAAATCGCTTCTTTTACTCTCCTCCCACTCTGGAAATTGGGAGTGGTTGCAATTAGCCATGGGCTTGCAACTACCGATTCTGGTAGAAAGTATATATAAGCCGCTGCACAGCAAGACCATGGATCGGGTTTTTTACGAGATGCGTACTCGCTTTGGGGCTAGCTTGGTTAATGCAGTGGACTTGATGGGCGAGGTGATTAAGAACCGCAAAAAACAGCGTGCTTATGCGATATTAGCCGATCAAAAACCACGCGGCAGCGGGCGATGTCATTACACTGATTTTCTAAATCGCGATACCCGGTTTTTCGTCGGTCCTGAGAAAATCGCACAGTTTGCCAAATTGCCCATTATTTATGTGCGCATGACGCGAGTTAAGCGTGGTTACTACGAAATTGAGTACCAGCTGTTAGCGGAACCACCCTACGAAAAAAATAAAGATAGCTATCCGGTTACCGAACTCTACGCCCGTGCCGTTGAAAGCCATATTTTGCAGCATCCCGATAGTTGGTTGTGGTCAAATCGCCGTTGGCGAGTACGCAACCCCTAAAGCGCTGTCGGCTCATTATTAGGCATTTACCCCTCTTGAAAAAATGTTGATTGCCCATAAATAGAAGTTACGGGTGCTCGAATGAGGCTCGTACTGGAAATCTTAACAGTGGGATTTCTTTAATTTAACCGCCCGGTCTTAGGATGGGCAATCACATATTGCTTAATTGAGAGGATATGACAATGGCAAGATTAGACTTATCACCTTTATTCCGTTCATCTGTTGGTTTCGATCATCTGGCTTCTATGCTGGATAGCGCAAGCCGTGTTGAACAACCTGCTTACCCGCCTTATAACATTGAGCGTGTAGGTGAAGACAAATACCGTATTACTATGGCAGTAGCTGGGTTTGATGCGTCCGAGCTGGATATTGAGTCTGAGCGTAATACCTTAAAAGTCAGCGCCATCAAAGCTAACGCTGAAGAAGGTCGCGAGTACCTTTACCGCGGTATCGCTGCGCGTAATTTCGAGCGTAATTTCCAATTGGCCGACCACGTGAAAGTAGTGGGCGCGAATCTTGAAAATGGGTTATTACACATTGATTTGGAACGCCAGATTCCTGAGGCAATGAAGCCAAGAAAAATTGAAATTTCAGCGGAAACGCCAAAAAAACTGATTGAGAACGAAAGAGCTTCATCAGCGGCTTAGTTCCATCTTAGGCGATTAACTCAATAAAAAGGGAGGCGATTTCGCCTCCCTTTTTTATATAAACTAGCAGCGATTAGCGACTATTTTCACCTCTGCTTACCTGCAAGTCCCGAATCAAGCCATCCGCGATGCTATAAATCCAGCCATGCACAAATAGCTTTTGTCCCCGTCCCCAGGCCTGCTGTACGATAGTGGTTTCGCTGACATTATTGGCCTGCTCGATAACATTCAGTTCGCATAACAGGTCGCTCTTTTCTTGATGCGATAGGTTTTCGAATCTACTAGCATGGCGCTGTTGGATATCCTTTATATTCTGCAACCAATTATCAATAATCCCTAATTGCAGATTATTGAGAGCTGCTTCAACGCCACCGCAACCATAGTGGCCGCAGACAATGATGTGTTCGACTTTAAGCACATCCACGGCATATTGCAGAACTGAGAGAAAATTAAAGTCGGTATGTATAACCAGGTTGGCGACATTTCTGTGGACGAAAATCTGCCCCGGCTGCATACCGACAATTTCGTTGGCTGGCACCCGGCTATCTGAACATCCGATCCAGAGATATTTGGGGCTTTGTTGTTTTGACAGGTTGGGAAAATACGCTGGGTCGATCTGTTTGATGTGATCGGCCCAACGCATGTTGTTGGCAAGCAGGTCTTTAATCATAATTTATGTGGAATCCAAAAGGCCATTGTTGCGCAAAAGGTGAAATATTTTTTTAAATTAACGTGTTACCAGCCAGAGCGCGTGTACGACACCCGGTAAAAACATCAGTAAGCATAAAACAATATTGATGATTAGGTCTTTCCCAACACCGCTTTTTAAAAAAACAGCAATGGGAGGGAGAAAAATCGCAAGAATAATGAGTACTATTTTGTTATCCATAGGAGAATCCTGACTGTTATTAATTAATAGTAATTTTTATTGCGTTACGGCGATACTCTATCCTTTACGTCCATAAATGGCAATCCAGTGATTGTGGAAAGAACACAAATGTTTAACCGGCTGATTAATAAGAGTTATTCGTCCTCTCGTCGAGTCAGGAAAGTATAGCTATCAGAGTGTTCCTGGTGTTGTATAGAGATTAATATAGGACGACAACAGACTTGGCAATCCTCGAAATATTGCTGATTGCCGCCTGAAACATCAGCTATTAACTGAATGGGTTCGCCACAATAAGGGCATTCCGTTGAAATTTCTTCCAGCATCTTGTTTTCCCAGAGTTAACTTTTAAAACACTTGGCCGATATGATTTATAAGACATAGATCATAAAATTTGATCCAAAAAATTAAGTAATTTGGTATTTGAGTAGGGTTAGTGGAGACGTATAGTAAATTGATTTCACGGTCGTTTACTTCTATACCTAGAGTTGTACCTTTTGAAGGTTATTGGAACAAACCAAGGCAACCTGGTGAGGTGAATAAGAATGGTAAATCTTATTCCAATCGGCACGGTTAATCGACCAGCCAACGAAAATAATGCCAGCAGACCAGCGGGAAACGTGCAGGAAACTTCCCGCTCAAAACGGTTGGCTGATCAGGAAACACCCGCGCCGGTCGAGCGACGACGCTCCGGCAATCGGCGGCATAGTCCGTCGGATAGACGTCGCTTAATCAAAGCGGCGCGCAAACCTGCTCAGGATAGAAGAAAGATGCCTGATCGCCGTGCAGTGCGAAGAGCTGAGTCAGAAAATCGACCAAAACCGGCGTCAATAATGCGTAAGGGTAGGATTATTGATGAACAGGTATAGAGCGTAATCTATATTAATATTTGGCAATACCGCTTTTAAAAAACTGCTGTTCAACCCCTTGGGCATTCAAACTAGTTAGAAACTCCTTTCCAAAGTCCTTAGATGTTACATAAAAGCTCTGCGGCTCGTTCTAGGGTTGCATCTTCTTTGCAAAAGCAAAAACGTATGAGCCTAGCATCGGGCGGCGATTGATAAAACACTGAAATAGGAATGGCAGCGACGCCCACCTGCTGTGTAAGATAGGTGACGAACTCGGTGTCAGGTTGGTTGCTGATGGCGCTATAATCAGCCAGTTGGAAGTAGGTTCCAGATGAGGGCGAAAACTCAAAGCGCGAGGCTGCTAGCGATTGGCAGAAAAAGTCACGTTTTGCTTGGTAAAAATCCGGTAGTTCCAGGTAGTGTTCTGGGCATTGTGTCATAAAATCAGCTAAGGCGTATTGAATCGGTGTGACACCAACGAAGGAGACGAATTGGTGTACTTTGCGAAATTCCAGCATTAGCTTTTCAGGAGCGACACAGTAACCGGTTTTCCAGCCCGTGACATGGTAGGTTTTGCCAAAGGAGGAGACGACAAAGGCGCGTGCGGCGAGCTCTGGGTAACGCAAAATTGATTCGTGTCTGTGTGCGTCGAATACCAAATGCTCATAAACCTCATCGGAAAGTAATAGGATATTGGTATCGCGCACCAGCTCCGCCAGCTGCTGCATATCACTTGTCGTCCATATCGTACCGGTTGGATTGTGTGGCGTATTAATAATGAGCATACGAGTTTTGGTGCTTATCGCATCCTTGACACGCTGCCAATCGATGGCGAAATGCGGCGCTAGCAGCGGCACATGTACGGTAACACCACCACTTAATTCGATAGCGGGCTGATAACTGTCGTAAGCGGGATCAAAGATGATGACCTCGTCGCCTGGGTGGATGGAAGTTTGGATGGCACAGAACAGTGCTTCAGTAGCCCCTGGCACAACGGTAATATTTTTTTCTGGGCAGGCGCTATGCTCATACAATAGTGATAGCTTTAGCGCGATTTGCTCTCGTAACGCCATAACCCCGGCAAGAGGGGAGTACTGATTATGTCCTGCTTGCACATAGTGACAGAGTGCTTGTTTGAGTGGTGCAGGGCCATCGAAGTCGGGAAAGCCTTGAGACAAATTAATCGCACCATATTCTGTTGCCATACGTGACATAACAGTAAAGATAGTGGTGCCAACCTGTGGTAACTTACTTTGCAAAGCGTAATCCATAATAAACTGCGGCTTAATGGAAATTGAATAATATTGGCGCAAGCTTAATGCTATCTGTGCGATCAAGCAATTAAGCCGATTGAGCGGCTAATAAAGTAGCGCGGAATTACCAGTGATCCGCCAAAATCTTACGCGTTGCCCTGTTAGTTTGCTCTGATCTCGGGTAAAATCTCCCTCCTTTTTTGCAGCGCAAAGGATTCAGGTTCATGTATAAAATTCAAACGCTTAACAATATTTCTATCAAGGGCTTAGAGCGCTTTACCCGTGACAAGTATGAAGTGGCGAGTGAAATAGGTCACCCCGATGCCATTCTGCTAAGAAGTCATAAGCTATCCGAGGCGGAAATTCCCGCATCGGTTAAGGCCATTGGTCGGGCTGGCGCAGGTGTTAATAATGTCCCTGTAGCGCGTATGACAGAACTGGGTATCCCGGTTTTCAATTCTCCTGGGGCTAATGCCAATGCGGTGAAAGAACTGGTTTTAGCGGCGCTGCTGTTAGGTTCGCGCGGTATCGTACAAGGTATCAATTATGTGAACAGCCTAACCGATTTGAGCGATGCGCAAGCCATGAGCAAATTGCTTGAGCAGGAAAAGAAGCGCTTTCGTGGACAGGAAATTGCAGGCAAGACCTTAGGTGTGATTGGTCTTGGCTCCATTGGCTCCAGGGTGGCGCGCATGGCCTTGGAAATGGGAATGGAAGTGCTGGGCTATGATCCAGCCCTCTCCGTTGACGCAGCCTGGCGTCTGCCCAGTGAAGTGCGCAAGATGGAAAATTTACAGTCTTTAATGGCGAAATCCGATTTTGTCACCTTGCATTTGCCAGCTATTGAATCCACTTATCACCTAGTCAATACTGAGTTGTTAGCGGCAATGAAACCGGATGCTTGTTTGGTCAATTTTGCCCGTGAAGAAATCGTTGATTCTGCCGCTGTGGCAGAAGCTTTAACGAATGATAAATTACGCCTCTTTGTGACAGATTTTCCAACCCCTGTGCTGATTCGAAATGATAAAGTTATTTTGATGCCGCACATTGGTGCCAGCACCCAGGAGGCCGAAGATAACTGTGCGGTTATGGCCGCTAATCAGCTGATCGATTTCTTGGAAAACGGTAATATTGTCAATGCCGTGAATTTCCCTCCCTTGAGTTTGGAACGCAGCACTCAGTATCGCTTGGCTGTGGTGAATAAGAACGTACCTAAGATGCTAGGCAGTGTTTTATCCGTGTTGGCGGACATGGAAATTAACGTAGTCGATATGCTCAACAAAAGCCGTGATGATATCGCCTATAATTTGATTGATATCGAATCACCGGTTTCAGAGGATATGCTTGCCAGTATCAAGGCAATTCAAGGCGTGATCAACGTCCGCGTGCTTTAACCGCGGAGCAAACGGCTTAACCAAAGCAATATTTTAACGAATAATCAGGGACCTCAAACTATGAGCTCACGAGTTTTTAATTTCAGCGCTGGACCGGCCATGTTGCCAACGGAAGTGATGGAAAAAGCGCAGCAGGAATTTTTGGACTATCGAGGTATGGGTGCCTCGGTTATCGAAATCAGTCATCGCTGTAAAGAGTTTGACCAAATTGTGGATCGTTGTGATGAACTGATTCGCGAGCTGAGTGGGTTGCCTAGTAATTACAAAATGCTTTATGTGCACGGCGGTGCACGTATGCAGTTTTCTGCGATTCCGATGAACCTGTTACCGCTCTCAGCTTCACGCAAGGCGGTGTATTTTGAAACGGGTAACTTTGCCAAGTTGGCGCGCAAAGAAGCGGAAAAATTTGGCAATATCAAAATCGCGGCCACCAGCGAAGCGACAAATTTTGACCGTATTCCTAAAGTGAGTGTTGCGGATGTTGATCAGGATGCGGCTTATGCCCACATGACCAGTAATAACACGATATACGGCACACGCTGGCAAGAATTCCCAGACACAGGAGTAGTGCCTCTAGTCGCTGATATGACTTCTGAGATATTTTCACGAGTTATTGATTACAGCCAGTTTGGAGCGGTGTACGCAGGCTTCCAAAAAAATCTGGGTCCTTCCGGCGTTGCTTTAGTAATGATGCGTGAAGACCTGATCGGCAAAGCGACGCCAGATACGCCGACGCTGTTGGATTACAAAGTCTATATGGATAACCACTCCATGGCGAATACCATCAATACTTTTGCGATGTACATGCTCATGCTCATGCTGGAGTGGAAAAAAGAGCAGGGTGGTATTGCGGCGCTGGAAAAAATCAACCAGCAAAAAGCCAAAACACTTTATGAGCTAATTGATGCTTCGGACTTTTACCTTGGATCAGCGCAACCGGAATCACGTTCAGTGATGACAGTCACTTTTAATTTAGCAAACAATGATCTGGCAGGACAATTTTTGGCGGAAGCACTGAAAAACGGACTTTATGCCTTGAAGGGTCATCGTGCGGTGGGTGGTATTCGAGCCTCTATCTATAACGCAATGCCGCTGGCTGGGGTACAAGCGCTGGCAGATTTTATGAAGGAATTTGAACGCGTCAACGGTTAATCGACAAACTTTAAAAAAAGGGCCAGAGTTCCTGGCCCTTACGTTTTCTTCCCTTCCCGCTCGGCGTTCCTGCTGTTTCTTAATTTAAAGTCCATCGTACTTACAGCGCTGGCTTTGCGTTGTTTTTTAATTCGTGGCAAGCTATGGCGGAATAATAACAAACGGTTTAAGCGATCAGTTCTTTCACTGATTCGTAACTGTACAATGGACTCCCTCTGAGATGCCTGAAAGCCCTGCCTCAGTTCAAAAAGTACAACTCTCGAATAAAATTTTTTATGGCTGGTGGAACGTGCTTGCCAGTTTTATCGGTCTGGCGCTTAGCTACGCCATGTTCACAGTTTTTGTGTTCGGTACTTTTATTACACCACTCGAAGCCGAATTTGGTTGGCAGCGGGGTCCGATGTCGTTGGCGCTGACCATTGCCAACATCACGGTGGTGTTCGCATCGCCGCTACTAGGGGTGTTGGTCGATAGAATGGGTGTGCGACGAGTGATGCTGGTCTCGGTGATATTGCTGGGGCTTTGTGTGGCTTCGATGAGCCAGCTCAATGGCAATATTTGGTACTACTATGCGATGCACTTGTTGATTCCCTTTCTAGGTGCCGGCACACTGCCTCTCAGTTATTCGCGGGTAATGATTGCTTGGTTTGCAAAGAAACGCGGCATTGCGCTGGGTATTTCTCTTGCTGGTTTCGGTGTTGGCGCAACCATTATGCCGGCTATTGCCCAGTTCATTATCGAAAATTGGGGCTGGCGGGAAGCTTATCTGACTTTTGCGGGTATGGTGCTTTTTATATCGTTTCCACTGACCTATTTTTTGCTACGTGAAACGCCTCAGGAGTTGGGTTTACAACCCGATGGAAATGCCAGCCCTGCCGACGAAAGTAGAGCGGTGCCCGCGACCGACGCCGATATTGGTTTGACCGCGAACGAGGCAATGAGAACGAGAAGTTATTGGCTGATTTTTGGCTCTTTCGCCTTAATAGGTATTGGTATTACCAGTATCTTGGCACACTTGGTGCCACTGTTGATTGGGCGTGGAATAGCCCCAGCCACAGCGGCGATGTGCATGAGTAGTCTCGGTTTTGGTTTGATTTTTGGGCGAATTTTTGCAGGATTTTTGATGGATCGCTATTTCGCGCCTTATGTAGCAGCAATATTTTTACTCGGGTTATTCGTGGGGGTGGTGATTTTAGCTACTGGAACCGCTGGGCCCATTGTATTTTTTGCCGCCGTGTTAGTGGGTTTGGCGACAGGCTCCGAAATCAGTGAAATTGCTTACATTGTTAGCCGTTACTTTGGTCCTAAAGCCTTTGGGCAAATCTATGGAGTCATGTTCGCAGCTTTCCAGCTGGGCTCTGCTATGGGTGCTTATGCGATGGGGCGTTACTTCGATAGTGCTGGGAATTACATCAATGCGCTTTGGTTGGTTGCAGTGTTGGTAGCAGTGGGTATTGTGCTGATTGTGTTGTTAAAAAGCTATCCGGATCTAACTGACCACCAGCTCAATGGTGAGTGAGTAGTAATAAAAGACGGATAAAAAGATACAGATAAAATCAATCAGATTTAACAAAAGATTAATCATTGCGTAGGTTAAACCATGATCTTGAATGTCATAGCGCAGGTCATAAATATCGATAATTAGATCATGGAAACCATAGCTTTTCCCGTTTGAAAAATTGTTGAGTGTGAAAAAAAAGATCATTTGCCAGCATAGAAAAATGAGAAAAACAACGTCTATGATTGGCAAAAAAAGATGATAGAAAGCGTTCGGGTGACTAAAATTCGTCTGGTGAAGCGCTAGCGCTCCAAGTACATAAATGACGGTTCTAATCATGTAAATCGGTAAGTTTAAGAGAATACATAAATCGAGATTATAGTGGTATCTGGCGAAATTGGCCTAATTTACTAAACTAATCTGTCACTATAGAAGGAAAATATCATGGCAATCAGTAATATTATTTTTTGGGTGGTTGTGGCGGTTTTGTTATTCTCGATCATCAGTATTTATAACAAGTTAGTCGCATTAAAAAATCGGTACCAAAATGCCTTTTCTCAAATTGAAGTACAGCTTAAACGACGCTACGACCTAATCCCTAACCTCGTCGAAACCGCTAAAGCCTATATCGCCCATGAACGGGAAACCTTAGAAGCGGTCATTGCTGCGCGTAATCAAGCAATGGCTGGGTTGAAAGCGGCAGCAGCGAATCCTTCCAGTGCGGCGGCGATAGGAGAGTTGAATGGGGCTGAGGGGATATTGTCAGGCGCTTTAGGGCGTTTGAATGTGGTGATGGAAGCCTACCCTGAGCTTAAAGCCAATGAAAATATGATGCAGCTTTCGGAAGAATTAACTAGCACGGAAAACCGTGTCGCATTTTCTCGTCAAGCCTTTAACGATGCCGTTACCAGCTACAATACCTATCGGCAAAGCTTCCCACCAGTCGTGCTGTCGCCAATCTTTGGTCATGGCCAGGATGCAACTCTGCTAGAATTTGAGGATCGTGAGGAAATACAAAAGGTACCGACAGTAAAATTCTAAGTAATACTCGCCAACTCAATGAATTTTTTTGAGCATCAAGACCAGGCGCGTAAACGCACTGGGTGGCTTGTATTCTTTTTTTTGCTTGCGGTAGTTTGCCTGATAGCACTAACTAATCTTCTGGTCGTTATCGCTATAGCTTTCCTCAAGGGCTTTGCTCTAAGTGGGGACAGTTCAGAAAGCTATTTGGTCATCTTTGATTATTTTAGCTGGAGTCTTCTGGCAACGATAAGCCTGACCATTCTCGGTATTGTGTCGCTTGCGAGCCTTTATAAAATGGCCCAATTGAGCAGCGGTGGGAGTGCAGTAGCCGAAGCGATGGGTGGTCAGCTCATTATTCCCAATACCGATAAGCCTAACGAGAGAAAAATTCTGAACGTGGTGGAAGAAATGGCGATTGCTTCCGGTACGCCGGTACCGCCAGTTTATTTGCTTGAAGAAACAAGCATCAATGCTTTTGCCGCTGGGAATTCAACTGCCGACGCGGTCATTGGTATTACCAGGGGGTGTATCGAGCTGCTGGACAGACATGAATTGCAAGGCGTGATTGCCCATGAGTTCAGTCATATCCTGAATGGGGATATGCGTCTTAATCTCCGGTTGATTGGGGTTTTGCACGGTATTTTGGTAATCGGCATTATCGGTTATTACCTCTTACGTAGCGTTTCTCGCACTGGTTATAGAGGGCGCTCAGGTAAGAATAATGGTGCGCTTCCCTTTCTAGCCTTGGGGGCGGGGCTGATGACGATCGGTTATACGGGTACTTTTTTTGGTAATCTCATCAAAGCGGCGGTGAGCCGGCAGCGAGAGTTTCTGGCGGATGCTTCGGCGGTACAGTTTACTCGCAACCCGGAAGGTATCAGTGGTGCGCTCAAAAAAATAGGGGCTGTTGTTCATGGTTCTCAAATAGAACACCCCAATGCAAGTGAGGTGAGCCACTTATTTTTTGGGCAGGCAGTAAAGCCCTTTTTAGGCTCTATATTGGCAACTCATCCGCCCTTATCTGAGCGTATTCGTAGAATTGAACCGCGCTGGGATGGGCAATTCCCGCGAGTGACGCCAGTAGTCCCTATGACTGGATCTGCACACATCGATAACAGACAAGAAAAGGTTATTGGTTTGTCCAATGCCGTCGATATGAAACAGGTAAACGCCAATTCTTTGGTTGATAGTATTGGTGAAATAGATTTAGCCCATTTGGCCTACGCTCAGGACTGGTTGCAGAACTTACCCGATGAGATAAAAAATGCCGCACGCGAGCCTTACGGAGCCCGGGCTCTGGTTTATTGCCTGCTTCTTGATAGCAGGCCGGACATAGAACAACAGCAATGGCGACAATTACAGCAGTCGGCAGATCCGTTGGTATATCAGTATGCAAAACAGATTAATTGTCTTGAGCTCAAACAATCGAACCTACGACTACCACTGCTGGATCTATGTTTGCCCACGTTAAAGCAACTCAGCAAAACACAGTATCAGGTGTTTAAATTGAACTTGGCTGCACTGATGAAGGCTGATAATCAGGTCGAGCTATTTGAGTGGGCCTTGTATCGAATTGTTCTGCACCACATGGAACCAAAATCAGATCAGTTGCTCGTTAACGGCAGTGTCAGGTCATTCAAGCCTGTTTCTAAAGCCACTGGGTTGGTGTTATCCGCATTAGCATCAGCTGGCGCTGAATCCGATGCCTTAGCGTTAGCAAGTTTTCACGCCGCTAAAGAAATGATCGGGTTAGCAAGGCTTCGATTTGTAAGCCCTGGTGACTATCAGTTACGAGATTTATCGCGTGCCATTAGCGCACTAAATCAGCTAAAACCCCTGCTTAAACCACGATTGCTTAAAGCCCTATGCCGATGTGTAACCCATGATACAGTTATTCAGCCCATCGAGGTGGAGCTTGTTCGTGCATTTGCTGATGCGATTAATTGCCCAATGCCACCTCTGATTCTCTCCTCCAAATAATCGGTTAAATATAGAATTTGACCAATTTGTAATCTTTACTAGTCTGTATGTTAGTGGTTTCACTGGAAACATTAGTCCATCAATGGAGTGGGTCGGGATTTTAATGAGCAGGATAAAGACAATACTGAGACAGCTTATAACAAGCGCTAGCCTAGTGTGTGCGCTATTGCTTCCTATTGAAACGCAGGGCGCCAACGCGAGAGCGTTGGATCTTATGCAGCAGGGTTACACCGAATGTAAAAACGCACATTTACTGCGACGCAAAGATCTGGAACAAGCAAAATCGGCCTATGCCGTTTATTTGGATTTAAAAGATCAAGCAGCTGTGTTGGATAAGAGAATTTTTGAAAAAAAAGATGAGGATGTTGACCGTATTGTCAGTTATTGCGATACGGTAGGTGCAGATATCTTGCGTACAGAGGCGTTACCGGTGTTTACATTGGGCGTGGCGGCCTGTGGTGAGGCAGCAGAGTATTTGCGCAACAGTGAATTAAGTCATGCTAAAAAATCCTATTCCCAGTATTTGAAATATAAGGAAGAAGCCGTTCAAATTACGGACGCGATACTTGAAGTATTTTCCGTAAGAACCGATATGCGCCGTTGTGACCGGGTTTCACAAGATATTGAAGTAGAGAGTTCACGACAAAATGAAATAGCTTCAGCTATACAAGAAAGCGTGGAGTACATACAGAAAACGTTGGATTCTTGCCAAGCCTTGTTAGGGCTGGAAAGTCAATTATCGAGTGCTGACGAAGTAGGGTTGGCTGAGACTAGAATAAAATGGCAGTCATTACAGAAAAGAATGACGCAAATACCGAATCAAGAATTATTCACGGTTGGCGAAATTACAAATGACAGCGAACAGTTCAATGAGATTGCCAAATTGCGTCAAGATACGGATGCTTGTCAAGTATCGTTACAAAAAGCAGTTGACGCTAGGGAGCAAGAGCTCATTGCACTTGCCGCGGAGGCACTAAAACAGCAGCAGGCGTTGGAGGCAGCACAGGAAGCAGAGCAGCGCGCAGTAGCAATACAAGAGGAAACTGAAGAGCAGCGCAATGCTCGGTTATCCAACAACTACGAATACTATACTTTGGTGAAGCGCGTAGCGCCGGAGTTTCCAAAAAGGGCGTTACGAGGTGGGTTTAAAGGTTATGTGGTAATTGAATACAGGATTAATCCCGAGGGTGTAGTAACCAACCCTGTAGTGATCGAGTCGCAACCAAATGATATTTTTGATAAGGCGGCGCTCACTGCGATCAAGCAGTGGCAATATGAGGCAAATTTTAAGGATATTGAACCAGCTGACGCATTAGCGCGCACTCGTATGCTTTTTTCCTATGCTGACTAGGGGTAATTAAGATTATGCCTTGGTGTTCTGACGCAAATAATATTGCATTCTTTTTCGGGATGTGGTTGATGAGTTGCAAATTTTTACTAAACTGAATTTATGAAGAAGGAATATCGCTTTATTTGTTTTGCAAAATGAAGAGGGATATTAAGAAAAATTCAGTCATACCGGTTTTTTAAAGAGGCGTAATATGAACAAAAGGCTTTCCTCGATATTATGCGCGGCCATTCTATCCTTCGGAGCCACATTTTATGGTGGCCTCTATGCTCAAGAAACTGATGATGAGCGCCTGACGCGGTTGTCCGACAACGCTGAATTCTATACGTTGGTGAAGCGTTCGGCACCGGAATATCCTCGTCGAGCCCAGCGCATCGGTAAGGAAGGTTATGTCGTAATTGAATACACGATTAATCCTGAGGGCCAGGTTGTTGATCCTAAGGTAATCGATGCGGACCCCGCTGAATATTTTGAAGAAGCGGCGCTCGCCGCGATTAAAAAGTGGAAGTATCGCGCTGAGTTCAATGGTGTCGAGCCCGATTTAGCGTTAGCACGTACGCGTATGCGATTTGCGCTACAGTAGTTTAGTCTGAATTATAAAGCGCTTCATTCTTAATCGAAGGGTGAAGCGCTTTTTTATGACCTGCAAGAAAATTGACTGCCATTGAGAATGGCCACCGTTCGATAGGGCTATTAAGTTATCGAATGTGGTGCATGATTTAATGATTTAAATCATTAGAATGGGAGTTCGTCTGGTGATTCTAAAAATGCTGACTAGTCTTAATTAAAGGGATATACGTGAGTTGATCCCAGCCAAGGCAAGTAATTTGTGGTAATCATTAGAGAGGTATGCCTCGTATGAAATTAAAGTCTTCAAGGCTGCTGAGTGGCGCCATATTGGTATTGAGTTCGGCGCTAATAAATCTATCGGTATTTGCGGAAACGGATGAGGAGCGTATTTCTCGTCTTTCTGATAATGCTGAGTTTTATAAGTTAGTTAAGCGAGTGATGCCGAGCTATCCTGAAAAGGCATTGCGTTATAGCCGAGTCGGTTATGTTGTTGTTGAGTATAATATTAATACTAATGGCGAAGTAGTTTCTCCTAAAGTCGTTGATGCAATGCCTGAGGGGATATTTAATGATGCAGCGGTTACTGCTGTTAAACAATGGAAATATGAGCCCAATTTCGGTAGTGTCGTGCCCGACATGGCTTTAGCACGTGCTCGTATCCGCTTCGCTCCCTAGATCTGATTATACTGACGAAACAAAAAGGGTGTTCAAATGTAATATACAGAACACTCTTCGATGAGTTCTCTGATATTATCTTTTCTAACTTCCAGCTATTGTTCTTCGCGGGTGAATACCCAATCTTTTTCGGATGAAAATTCTGGGTTAAAAGAATAGCCGCCAACATCAAACAGCTTAATACCCTCTGGCGTCTGAATTTTCTTTTTAATGATAAAGCGTGCCATCATGCCGCGCGCCTTTTTAGCAAAAAAACTAATGACTTTGTACTGACCATTTTTCTTGTCCTTAAAAATCGGAGTAACAATATCTGCATCCAGCTTTTTGGTCTGCAAAACTTTAAAGTACTCGTTGGAGGCTAGATTAATCAAAGTGCCATCTTGGTGGGTAGCAAGTTCAGCATTTAAATAATTGGTGATTTTATCGTCCCAGAACCGGTACAAATTATTACCGTGTCTGGTATTTAAAGAAGTTCCCATTTCAAGCCGATATGGTTGGATTAAGTCCAATGGCTTTAACACGCCATAAAGACCTGAGAGAATTCGTAAATGCAGTTGCGCAAACTCGTCATCTTTTTTAGTGAAACTATCAGCATCCAAGCCTAGGTAAACGTCTCCACGAAAAGCGAGCATGGCTTGTTTAGCATTTTTTGCGGTGAAAGGCAGTTTCCAGCTTTCGTAACGAGTGCTGTTAAGTACCGCTAATTTATCGCTTAGGTTCATTAACTCCGCAATTTCTGAGGGAGAAAATTTTCGCAATTGCCGAATCAGTTGTTCTGAATCCTTTAAGAACGTGGGCATAGAACTGGCAGTGGTTCGAGCGGGACTTTCAAAATTTAAAGTCTTGGCTGGCGAAATAACAACAAGCATGCGATCTCCAGGTGAAAATGATAAGAAGAAGCATTCTAATATGAAACAAAGTGTGAGATAACCCCAGCATTGGGCTAATTAGCTGGAAAGCATTAATTTTGCTAGGATTTAGCATATTATGACTGAGTATGACAATAAAAATCAGGGGCAGTTTGGCTTGCTTGGGCAAAGGCGTTTCGCGCCTTTTTTTTGTACCCAATTTTTAGGAGCCTTCAACGATAATGTGTTCAAAAATGCACTGTTACTCCTGATTGCCTACCAAGCAACTCGGTTTTCTAGCCTCGATACGGATTTATTAAACAACATCGCCGCCGGCCTGTTCATTCTTCCCTTTTTTATTTTCTCCGCACTGGCTGGGCAGTTGGCCGACAAATACGAAAAATCAGGATTGATACAACTCTTAAAAATAACGGAGTTGCTGGCAATGATGGGGGCAGCAGCAGCCTTTTATTTTCAGAGTTTATGGGGGTTGTTGCTCGTACTGTTTTTAATGGGCACCCAGTCAGCCTTTTTCGGGCCGGTAAAATACTCCATTATTCCCCAATATCTAAAGGAGGATGAACTGGTATCAGGCAATGCCTTTGTCGAAATGGGTACTTTTTTGGCGATACTCTTAGGTACGGCGAGCGCTGGTGTGCTAATGCAATCACAGCAAGAGACCGTCTGGATTTCGGTCTTGGTTTGTACATTAGCGCTGCTGGGCTGTTTCGCTAGCTTTTGGATTCCCCGCGTCAATGCGGTTGCCAGAGATATACGAATAAACCTGAACCCATTAACTGAAACTGGTGCTATTTTGCGCTATGCCTACAGCAACCGTACGGTGTTTTTGGCGATATTAGGAATCTCCTGGTTTTGGTTTCTTGGGGCCTCCTATTTAACTCAGCTGCCTAATTACAGTATCGAAGTATTGTCGGCGCAGGAAAGCGTGGTGACGCTGTTGCTTTGTATTTTTTCCGTGGGTATAGGAGTTGGTTCACTGTTATGCGATAAGCTCTCCGGACATAAAGTTGAAATCGGTATTGTGCCCTTAGGGTCGCTTGGATTGAGTTTGTTTGGCTTAGACTTGTATTTTGCCAGTGATTTTTCAGCGGTTGATTATCTGCGCAGTTTGCGTGAGTTTTTGGAAACGGACGGCTCGGTTCGAATATTGATTGATATGGGCATGATTGGAATTTTCGGTGGGTTTTTTATTGTACCTCTTTACGCAATGGTGCAACAACGCACCGCTGCTGAACATAGGGCACGGGTGATCGCGGCGAACAATGTGCTCAATGCATTACTTATGGTGTTGGCGGCTTTAGTTGCCATTTTGTTGCTGGGAGTGGCGGGTTTGTCGAAGGCGGAATATTTTGCCGTCCTCGCAGTGATGAACGTAGCAGTCGCTTGGTTTATTTATAATGAAGTACCCGAATTTGGTATGCGGTTTTTGGTATGGCTGTTGGGACACTCTCTCTATCGGGTAAAACATCAGGGGTTGGAGAATATTCCTGAGAAAGGCGCAGCGATACTGGTGTGTAATCATGTCAGCTACGTGGACGCATTATTGTTGGCAGGGGCCGTGCATCGGCCTATTCGTTTTGTGATGCATAAAAGTATTTTTGATATACCAGTGCTTAATTATATTTTTCGAGCTGGGCGGACGATTCCTATTTGTTCGAGAAAGGATAATCCAGAGGTATACGAACGTGCCTTTGAGTCGATAAAAAAGGGGTTGGATCGCGGCGAACTCTTTTGTATTTTTCCTGAGGGTAAGCTTACGCTGGATGGCAACATTAATGAGTTCAAACCAGGTATTGAAAAGATAGTAGAGACTAGTGCAGTACCCGTGGTGCCAATCGCCTTGCGTGGGCTTTGGGGAAGCTTTTTTAGCCACCAAGGTTTCGGTGCGTTTTTAACTTGGCCGAAAAAGCTTTGGGCAAAAATTGACGTGGTGGTCGGTGCAAGAGTAGAACCACAACAGGTGTCAGCTCAACTGCTGTATGAAAAGGTTTCTGCGTTGCGGGGAGATAAACGTTGATGTATCAAATTGTTGTGTATGTACCGGAATCACACCTGGAGGTTGTCAAACAGGCTTTATTTAAAGCAGGTGCGGGGCGCATTGGTGATTACGACAGCTGTGCTTGGCAGTCGAAAGGAGAAGGACAGTTCAGACCTTTGGTGGGGAGTAAGCCTTATTTGGGGCAACAGGACCAGCTTGAATCCGTGATCGAATATAAAGTAGAACTGGTTTGTCAGGATGAGCTGTTGCATAGGGCAATCGCAGCAATGTTGAAGGCTCATCCTTATGAAACACCGGCCTATTCGGTCTGGTCTTTGTGGAGCCCGCCAATATCCAAGAGCTAGCTTTAGCTGGTAGCAAGGTTCCATGCTGAATAGTTAAATTCCGACCCTTACCAATTTGGAATAACAGAGTCGCTTTAGGCAAAACTATTGTTTTAAAGGACGGACAATATCGTGCATGCGTACGTTAAAGCTGCCAGTGCGGCGGTCTGCAAAATAAAATTCCAATGTTTTACGCATAACCGGAAAGGCTAGCTCATTCCAGGGGATATCTTGCTCGGTAAATAAATCCACTTCGAGGCTTTCTTCGCCGGCACCAAAGTTTAACTCATCTAGCTCGGCGCGAAAAATCATATAGACCTGATTGATGTGCGGTAAATTAAATAGTGTGTAGATGCCGTGAATATGTACTCTAGCGAGCGCCTCTTCCCAGGTTTCTCTGAGGGCGGCTTCAATACTAGTTTCACCATTCTCCATAAATCCGGCAGGTAAAGTCCAAAGCCCATAACGTGGCTCGATAGCGCGTTTGCAGAGTAGCACTTTATCTTCGTAAATAGGTAAGCAGCCAGCGATAATACGAGGGTTTTGGTAGTGGATGGTTTCGCAATGATCGCAGACAAACCGAGGCCGGTTATCCCCCGCGGGGATTCTTTCGATAACCGATTTGCCGCAGCTACTACAATATTTCATAGTCTTGAGTCTAAACCAAATTCATAGCGATTATAAATCCAAATTTAGAACTTTGATCAAAAACTGTTAGACTTGCGCATCTTTTATGGAGTGGTTATGGCCCAAGAAACTAAAGTTCCTGTTGAATCCCCTTGTATGAGTGTCTGCGCTCTAGACGGCAATGATGTCTGCATCGGTTGTTTTCGTACGGCAGAAGAAATATCAAAATGGTCAGAGATGGGTGATGTTGAAAGACGTCAGGTGTTGAGAAATATTACTGAGCGTGGTGTGGCTAAGGGAGCTTATTTCGGTTCATTTCAGTAAATATGCTTGGTTGATAGTGAGGAGAGTCTTGATGCAACGACCAAAACTCTACCTGTAATTCGTTATAACCGGATTGGTCTTCACAACTTTAGTTCGTAAAAACTGGACTAAATCCAACTGCCCAAATAATAACTGTCGAGATGATTAATACAACCGCAATCACTAAGGCAAAAGTGAGGATTGCGCTGGCAAACATGACTCCCCGGTCTGGCGGAATTTGGAAGAGAATTGGCACCCCTTTGTAAAGTAAATAAGCCGAATAGCATGCGGCAACGACGAGAGTAATTAACCCCAGCCAGATTACCGGATAAACGCCGACTACGCTTAATACGAGCAAAGGTATGGAACTATAGATTGCCAGACCTAAGCCACTAAAATCCCCTTTGTCGAGGTCAGTGTAGGTCGCTCCCATCCAATTAATCGCAATCCCGGTGGCATAGATCCCGATGACAATGGCAAGATAGGCGGCAATGCAAAGGGGGATGGTGCTTTCAACGGTCAGTTTGGTGATGGCACCATCACCAATTTGCCAGCCGGTTTGAGTGGCACCAATGTAGCCGGCAAGGGGAGGTATGGCTGCCAGTAGTAGTAAATAGATAAGGTAAGGCCTGGAACGATTAGCTTGTTCCCGTTGGATAAGCTCCCACTCTTTGTTTGGATGGAGGAATAATCCCCAGATTCGACTAATTAACACTTCGCTATTCCTCATTTTTGGCGCTGGAAGGCGCTATTTCTTATCGTTGGGTCAATCAGAGTAAAGACTAGTAGGGGGTGGTGAAAACCAAGTGCTCAATTAAGTTTTATCTCGATGAATAATTTCACTCACTTGAGCTGTTTTAACGACATTACCCTTTGTCTTCAGGGTTTCAATATAATAGCCGCCAATCTTAAATGCAACATTTGCGTCAGGGATCCATTCCAGCGATTCAATGATTAATCCATTGAGGGTTTTAGGCCCAGCGGTGGGTAAATTCCAGCCCAGAGTTTTGTTGATATCCCGAATATTAGCACTACCGTCGATGATGAACGATCCGTCTTCCTGTGGGTGTATGTATTTGCTATTGGTTGCTGCATCCGTGGTAAATTCACCCACTATCTCTTCTAGAATATCCTCCAGAGTGGCAATACCCTGAATGTCCCCATACTCATCAACAACGAGGCCTATGCGACGTTTTTCGCGCTGAAAATTAAGGAGTTGGGTGTTAAGAGGGGTGCTTTCGGGGATGAAATATGGTTCTTGTGTGACTGCCAATATAGATGCTTTGGTAATTTTATTATCGGTCAAAAAGCGGATAGCATTACGCAGGTGTAAGAAACCGGAGATATGGCTAATGTCGCCTTCGTAGACTGGTAGCCAAGTATGTTGGCTGGCGCGTATTTGCTCAATAACACTGGCGATATCATCTTCCAGGTCGATACCGGCAATCTCATTGCGCGGCACCATAATATCCTCAACTGTGACCTTTTCCAGATCCAAAATGCCCAGCAACATATTTTGGTGAGGTTGTGGGATGAGAATGCTGGCCTCATTGACGACTGTGCGCAGTTCTTCCTGGGTAATTTGATCTTCAATGTGTTCATCAATTTTGATGCCGACAATTCGTAATAGCCGATGTGTGACTAGATTAATCAGCCAAACCAAAGGATACATAATAAAAAGTAGCGGACGTAATACGTAAGCAGCAGGAAAGGCAACCCGCTCAGGGTGCAGAGCGGCAATAGTTTTCGGGGTTATTTCAGAAAAAATCAAAATAATAAGTGTTAGTCCAACGGTGACTGACAGAGTAGTGATGCCGTCGAGCGTCCCGGTCACGGGGTCTCCCCAGAGGCGAATGGCAATTAACGTGGTAATGACTGGGGCGGCGATATTAACAAAATTATTGCCAATGAGAATGACGCTGATGAGCCGGTCTGGGCGCTTGAGTAACTTATTAGCTAAGCGGGCGCCGCGGTGTTTTTGCTTGACCAGATGACGCAAGCGATAGCGATTTAACGCCATCATGCCTGTTTCAGAACTAGAGAAAAAACCCGAAAGAATAATTAAGCAGACTAATGTTGAAATTAGCGCCGTTAAGGGTATGTCGTCCAAATAACCCGCGACCTTTATTATAAGTGGATGGTCTTTTTATTCCGTTAGCCAGTTAAAGTCAAGGCCTTCAATCAATAAGGTCTAAGGCTGCTTTAAAATTTCTATCACCAATTTGGTGCCGAAATAGGATAGCATTAGCAGTAGATATCCAAATATAGTCCAGCGAATAGCGATGCTGCCGCGCCAGCCTTTCCAATAGCGGCCGGTGAGAAGGAGCGAAAATATTGCCCAGGCGAAAATGGAAAGCAGCGTTTTATGGGCTAGGTGCTGAGCAAACATATCCTGAATAAAAAATACACCAGAGATAATTGCTGCTGTAAGCAGGATCACGCCAGCCCAGATCAGCTCAAACAGCAGCTGCTCCATTATCTGTAAGGGTGGCAGTTGCATGATAAAGCCATTGGCATGTTTGTTGCGAAGCTGTTGGTCCTGCCAGGCTAAGAGCACGGCCTGTATGGCAGCGATGGTAAGCACGCTATAGGAAAACAATGACAACAGTATGTGGCTAACACTATGCAGGCTGAAATGTATGGTTGGTTCGACCGTACCGTGCATTACAATGGCGGAGCCAAGCCCAAGTGCGGCAATCGGATAAACGCCTATCAGCAGGTTTTCCAAGGGTTTCCGTATGCTGCTGACGAGTACTAAGCCAGTAATTAGCCAGCCAATTAGTGAGGAAATTTTAAAAAACCCCAGGTGCAGGCCGGCTTCGGTGATAACTGTGCCATTAAAGCTGAGGGTGTGAAAGCAAAGTGCAACTGCCCCCAGAACTAATACCAGAGTACGACGAGAATTGTCGCGACGAACTAAATGATAATATTGTAAAATGGCGCCGCCTATATAACAGGCGATGGCAATGCTGCCCACAATGGTCGAAGTCATTTCGATAGAGTTTCGGCTTTGTTAGAGTTAATTCAGATTCCTCGGAGTGAGGAATGTATTGTATTTCCTGCTAAAATGCCACACTAAATATTGATCCCGAGAATGCGAGTAGATAGATATGTTTGATAGTTTGACCAATCGTTTGACCGATGCCCTAAAACAGGTCAGCGGGAAAGCAAAACTTAGCGAAGACAATATTAAAGATACGCTGCGTGAAGTGCGGATGGCGTTATTAGAAGCCGATGTAGCGTTGCCTGTGGTCAAAGTCTTTATAGAGAGTATTAAAGAACGGGCTATTGGTCAAGAAGTGGCGCAAAGCCTGACACCGGGACAAGCCTTTATCAAAATCGTGCAAAGCGAACTTGAAAGGGTGATGGGTGAATACTGTGAAGAATTAAACCTTGCCGCACAACCGCCGGCAGTTATTCTGGTAGCGGGGTTGCAAGGAGCGGGTAAAACCACCTCGATCGCAAAGCTCGCGCGCTGGCTAAAAGAACGCAAAAATAAAAAAGTAACGGTAGCCAGTGCTGACGTTTACCGCCCGGCGGCTATTAAACAGCTAGAAACGCTGGCTTCTGAAGTCGGTGTGGATTTCTTTCCTAGCCGCATTGAGCAAAACCCTATCGATATTGCACAAGATGCAATTACTCATGCCAAGCATCGGTTTTCCGATGTCGTCTTGATTGATACTGCCGGACGCTTGCATATCGATACGGATATGATGACGGAAATTAAAGCGCTGCATGCTGCGATCAACCCCATTGAAACACTCTTCGTAGTGGATGCGATGACTGGGCAAGATGCCGCTAATACCGCTAAAGCCTTTGGTGATGCGCTGCCGCTGACGGGTGTTATTTTGACCAAGGCCGATGGTGATTCCCGTGGTGGGGCGGCGTTATCAGTACGGCAAATCACCGGTAAACCCATCAAGTTTATTGGTGTCGGTGAAAAAACTGATGCCTTAGAGCCTTTTTATCCAGATCGTATGGCGTCGCGTATCTTGGATATGGGTGATGTGCTTAGCCTGATTGAAGAGGTTGAGCGCAAAATTGATCGCAAAAAAGCGGATAAGCTGGTTAAAAAGGTTTCCAAAGGTAAAAAGTTTGACCTTAATGACTTTCGCGATCAGCTGGAACAAATGCGCAATATGGGCGGCTTGTCTGGCTTAATGGACAAGTTGCCTGGTATGGGGCAGATGTCTGGTATGGTTGAAAAGCAAGTGAATGATAAATCCTTGGGGCAAATGGAGGCGCTAATCAATTCGATGACGCCCCATGAAAGGCGTTACCCCGATATCATTAATAACTCTCGCAAACGCCGTATTACACTGGGCTCTGGAACTCACATACAGGATTTAAATCGGTTGCTAAAACAGCACAAACAAATGCAGAAAATGATGAAAAAATTCTCTAAAAAGGGCGGCATGGCTAATATGATGCGCGGCCTGGGTGGAATGATGCCTCCTGGTGGAGGATTTCCACGCTAACAATGAGTGGAAATATTTAGATAAGTTCTTGGCAGATCAAGTATTTTTGGCGTAGAATACGCGCCTTTTTCGGGCATCTTGCCCTTTCATAAATCGTAGGTGATATCAAAGCCTGCCTGGATTAAAGGATACAATAGCGAATGGTAGTTATTAGATTGGCTCGTAGTGGCGCAAAAAAACGTCCGTTTTATCATCTGACAGTTGCTGATAGACGTCGTCCCCGAGATGGTCAGTATGTTGAACGTGTTGGTTATTTTAATCCAGGAGCGCGCGGTCAGGAAGTGCGTCTACACGTGGATCAAGAGCGTGTTGACTACTGGCTAAGCAAAGGTGCGCAGCCTTCTGAGCGGGTTGCTGCTTTACTTAAGGGTGCCGCCAAGGCATAAGGCCTGGTCAATCCCAGCATGTCATCAGTGGCGCGGGATGATTTAGTTGTGCTGGGTCGCGTGACTACGGTCTATGGTGTCAAAGGCTGGGTGAAGGTTCTATCTGAAACAGAACCAATGCAAAGCATTCTTGAGTATCGTCCCTGGTTCATAAAACGGAATCACCAAGACTGGCAATTGGTTACCTTGGTTGCTGGTAAGCAACATGGAAAGGGGTTGGTGGTTCAGTTCGAGGGGTCTGACGATCGCAATTTTGCGGCCCAATATCGTGGTGCACTGATCGCGGTGCCAAAAGATAGTTTGCCACCGCTTGATGAAGATGAGGTCTATTGGTATCAGTTGGAAGGACTCAAAGTGTTATGCAAGGATGCGAATGAGCAGGAAATTTTGTTAGGTAGGGTCGATCATTTGATGTCGACTGGATCCAACGATGTGCTGGTGGTAAAGAGTTGTCCCGCAAGTATTGATACAAGAGAACGCCTGTTGCCTTATTTGGTTGGTCAGGTGATACAGGATATTGATTTGCAGGCGGGCGAATTACGGGTCGATTGGGATCCGGAGTTTTAGCGGTGAAAATTGGTGTCGTCAGCCTTTTTCCAGAGATGTTTAAGGCTGTGACTGATTACGGAATTACGAGTAGGGCGGTAAAGCAGGGATTGCTGGAGCTGAATTGCTGGAATCCGCGGGATTACACCAAAGATAAACATCAGACGGTCGATGATCGGCCTTATGGTGGCGGGCCTGGCATGCTGATGAAGGTACAGCCTTTGCGAGAAGCGATCAGCGCCGCGAAACAGTTGATGGGTGATGACGCCATAGTTGCTTATTTATCACCTCAGGGTCGTACCCTGGATCAAGCTGCAGTACGTGAACTGGCTGGCAGAGATAAGTTGATTTTGGTGGCGGGTCGTTATGAAGGCATTGACGAGCGCGTGATAGAAGTTGACATCGACGAGGAATGGTCGATTGGTGATTACGTGTTGTCTGGTGGTGAGTTGGGCGCGATGGTGATGATCGACGCGATTACCCGCTGGTTGCCTGGAGCCTTGGGGCATGAGGATTCTGCAGCACAGGATTCATTTATCTCAGGGCTACTTGATTGTCCGCATTACACGAGGCCGGAGAATTTGTTAGATCAGGATGTTCCCGCCGTGTTGATGAGTGGGCATCATGAGGAAATCAGACGCTGGCGTCTGAAGCAGTCGTTAGGTAGAACTTGGTTGCGTCGCCCCGACTTGCTGGAAAAAATTGAATTGGACAGTGAACAACAGGTGTTGTTGGCTGAATTTAAACGAGAGCATCAGGCCGGTAACGGTCAGTAACAAGCCGATATTGGTAGTTTAGGAGCGAGAGTAATGAGCGGAAAAAATACAATTATCCAAGCGCTTGAAACAGAGCAAATGGGCAAAGAAATTCCTCAGTTTGCGCCAGGCGATACCGTCGTGGTTCAAGTGAGGGTAACGGAAGGTAACCGAGAGCGTCTACAGGCTTTTGAAGGTGTCGTTTTGGGTAAGCGTAATCGTGGTCTCAACTCAGCTTTTACCGTGCGTAAAATTTCTCATGGCGTCGGTGTTGAGCGTACTTTTCAGACCTACAGTAAGCTGATTGATAGTATCCAGGTTAAGCGTCGCGGTGATGTCCGTCAGGCCAAGCTGTATTATCTGAGAGAGCTGTCTGGTAAAGCGGCCCGTATCAAAGAAAAAATCCAGTAATAACGAGTAATTAGTTGATGCGGGCGGACTTTTCGCCCGTCCATCGCCCACCTGATACTGGCTTTTTAAAAGCCAGTATACTTGCTGCACATCCAAAGCAATCTGCGCTCTTAAGAGAATAATTTTTCAGCAGTCAGTATGGGCAGGCAATATGGATAGGATTTGCCGGAACCATTCGTGACTGCTAACCTCTAATAACAGTTATTAATTTTGCCCAGGGGGCGTCATGCTAACTCCTATCACTCGACTAATTGCCTTGTTAGCGTTATCGCTGTCCTATCAAGTGACTGTTGTTGCTGAGGATTTGTCAACAGAGGCAAGCATCGCTGCAAAAATTCAGGCGGCCATTCCACAATTGCCCATTACAACGGTGAGCGCGTCTCAGATAGAGGGTTTTTATGAGGTAGAGTTGGCTAACGGTGAGCGCCTGTTCGCTAACGCTAAAGCTGATCATTTTATTGCCGGAGATATGTTTCAAATTAATGATCTCGGTTTGGTAAATTTAAGTGAGGCCAAGCGTGATAAAAATCGCGCTGATAAAATAGCCGCCTTGAAAGATGAAGATAAAATTATTTTTTCCCCAAAAAACAAGAAAGCCACAGTCACGGTGTTTACCGATGTTGACTGTGGTTATTGTCGTAAATTGCACACTCACATGGCAGGCTATTTGGCGCGTGGTATTGAAATTCAATATTTGGCCTTTCCTCGTGCTGGAATCGGTTCAAACTCCTACAATAAAATTGTATCCGCCTGGTGTGCGAAAGATAAGCAAGACGCTCTGACGCGTTTAAAAAATGGCGAGGTTGTTGCGTCGGCAAGCTGTGAAAATCCGGTTGCCGATCAATACCGTTTAGGTAGTGAGCTAGGTGTTACCGGTACGCCAGCACTGGTGCTTGAGTCAGGTAAAATATATCCTGGCTACATAGAGCCTGATCAGTTGGCGAGAGTTTTGGGAATTTAGGGGCCCCAACTTTTCGATGTTGATGATAGCTCTTTTCTAGGCGCTTCTACACTCGCACTCTTCTCTTGAAAGCGAAGAATATGGGTATCTGCGGTTAACCGCAAAATTAACCAATATCCTACCCGTTTTCATCATAGAAAATGCTGTTGTGGCTTTGTGTTTGGGCACCAGCTCCACTACAATATGCGCCTTTTAACCTCTCTCGAAATTGGCTGTGTGAAAAAAGAATTTAGTCGTATTAATCGTCTACCACCCTATGTGTTTAATATCGTTGGTGAGTTAAGGCAACAGGCGCGCGCGCGCGGGGAAGATGTTATTGATTTCAGCATGGGTAATCCGGATCAACCGACGCCCAAGCATATCGTCGATAAGCTCTCCGAGACCGTCCAGCGCGGTAATACCCACCGATATTCGCAATCTAAAGGCATCCCCAGATTGCGGCGTGCTATTTGTAACTGGTACAAAACGCGTTATCAGGTTGATTTAAATCCTGAGAAGGAAGCTATTGTAACAATTGGCTCCAAAGAGGGTTTAGCACATTTGGCGCTGGCAACAATGTCTCCGGGTGATGCAGTCTTAGTGCCCAACCCTTCTTACCCGATTCATCCCTATGGGTTTGTTATTGCCGGTGCGGATATCCGCCACGTGCCGCTAACACCTGATGTAGATTTTTTCAGCGAGTTGGAAGCCGCCATTAAAACCTCCTGGCCCAAGCCGAAGATGCTGGTGTTGAATTTCCCAGGGAATCCTACGACACAGTGTGTGGATTTGGGGTTTTTTGAAAAGGTTGTGGCAATTGCCAGGGAACACAGCATTTGGGTGGTCCAAGATCTAGCTTATGCCGATTTAGTTTTTGATGGTTATCAAGCGCCATCCATACTTCAGGTGGAAGGTGCGAAAGAAGTGGCTGTGGAGTTCTTTTCCCTGTCAAAAAGCTACAATATGCCTGGCTGGCGCGTTGGTTTTTGTTGCGGAAACGAAACCTTGATTCACGCCTTGGGACGTATCAAGTCCTATATGGATTATGGTACTTTTACGCCGATTCAGGTTGCTGCTATTACAGCGCTTGAGGGAGATCAGTCCTGTGTAGAGCAAATCCGGCAGCAATACTTGAGGCGCCGCGATGTACTCTGTGATGGCTTAAATTCGATTGGGTGGGAAGTGGATAAGCCTCGAGCGACGATGTTCGTGTGGGCGCGAATTCCCGAACACTATCAGGCGATGGGGTCGTTAGAGTTCTCTAAAAAACTCATGGTTGAAGCGAAGGTGGCGGTATCACCAGGTATCGGTTTTGGTGAGTTTGGTGATGACCATGTACGGTTTGCTTTGATTGAAAACGAGCATCGGACGCGCCAAGCAATACGTGGAATACGTAAAATGTTTAAGAATGATGGCCTAAATCTAGGGGCTTGAAACCGCCAAAAAAAGAGAAGTGGTTAATCGTATCGGCATCCAACTCCTTTTTTAAGTAGAGGAAATACTTTTGAAACCAGTGAACATAGGAATTTGTGGTTTAGGCACAGTGGGTGGCGGCACCTATCAGGTGCTGACACGCAATGCGCAGGAAATTGCGCGCCGTGCGGGTCGTGAAATACGTATTTCGCACATAGGTATGCGTAAACCAAATGCGAACTTTGATTTCGCTGGTGTTGCGATAAGGGAGGATGTTTTTGATATCGCTAGAGACCCCGAAGTCGATATTCTGGTAGAGCTCATTGGTGGTTGCGACGTTGCTTTAGACTTGGTCATGACGGCTATCGAGCATGGTAAGCACGTTGTGACGGCCAACAAAGCGCTGATTGCCGAGCATGGCAATGAAATTTTTGAAGCGGCACAACAAAAAGGCGTTATGGTGGAATTCGAAGCCGCCGTTGCGGGTGGTATTCCAATCATAAAAGCGATCAGAGAAGGTCTGACTGCAAACCGAATCAATTGGCTGGCTGGTATTATTAATGGCACCGGCAACTTCATTCTGACGGAAATGCGTGATAAAGGTCGCCCGTTTATAGATGTTTTGGCGGAAGCGCAGGTAAAAGGTTATGCGGAAGCAGATCCCACCTTTGATGTCGAGGGAATTGATGCGGCGCATAAACTGACCATTCTCGCCTCGATAGCTTTTGGTATTCCACTCCAGTTTGAAAAGGTCTATACCGAGGGCATTAGTCATATCAGCGCACAGGATATAATCTTTGCTGAGGAGTTAGGCTATCGAATTAAGCATCTGGGTATTGCCAAGTGGACGGAGGCTGGCGTAGAGCTGCGTGTGCATCCGGCGCTGATTCCGGAAAGCCGCTTGTTAGCGAATGTAAACGGCGTGATGAATGCGGTTATGGTGCATGGTGATGCGATTGGCCCCACGCTTTATTACGGTTCTGGTGCCGGGGCCGAGCCTACCGCTTCGGCAGTGGTGGCGGATATTGTAGATTTAGTGCGAACTTTGACCATAGATCCAGACCATCGGGTGCCACATTTGGCGTTTCAACCGGACTGCTTATCGGATAAGCCCATTCTCTCTATGGACGAAATTATTACCAGCTACTATCTGCGCTTAGAAGTGTTGGATCAACCAGGAGTAATGGCCAATGTGGCCCGAATACTCAGCGAACTGGATATCAGCATGGAGGCAATCCTACAGAAAGAGCCGCAGGTAAAGGGCAGTGAGGTGGCGATCATTCTGCTAACCCGCCAGGTGCAAGAAAGTCAGATGAATAAGGCTATTGCTGCTATAGAGGCCTTGGATTCGACGTTGGGCGAGGTGGTGAGAATTAGAGTTGAGTCTTTAGAAGGTTAAAGGAAAGTTTATAGGGTTAATCGAAAGTGGCAGCAAAGGTAACGATCAGGGTGAAAATTCAGTGAAATATATTAGTACACGCGGCAAAGCGCCCGCACTCAATTTCGAACAGGTATTGTTGACTGGGTTGGCCGCTGATGGTGGGCTTTATGTGCCAGAAAAACTACCGGTGTATACGAAAGATCAGATTGCTACCTGGCAGGGTTTGCCTTACACCGAATTAGCCTTCATCCTGATTCAGCCCTTTGTCAAAGAATCCATTCCTGACAACGACCTCAAAGCCATTATTGATGATACCTATAAGGAATTTCGTCACCCAGCCACTGCGCCGCTCACCCAGTTAGACCATAACGAATGGATTCTCGAACTCTATCATGGGCCAACCTTAGCTTTTAAAGACTTCGCGTTACAGTTGCTGGGACGTTTATTAGACTATTTACTTCAGCGCCGTCATCAGCGTGTAGCCATTCTAGGAGCCACGTCGGGCGATACCGGTTCAGCTGCGATTGAGGGCTGTCGACGCTGCGAGAATGTTGATATCTACATCTTACATCCACACAAACGTGTCTCAGATGTGCAACGTAAGCAGATGACCACTGTGATTGGCGACAACATTCATAATCTTGCGGTCGAGGGAAATTTCGATGACTGCCAAAGTATTGTGAAAGCCTGCTTTAATGACCAGTCCTTTCTCAGTGGCGAGCGTTCTTTGGTTGCGGTGAACTCAATCAATTGGGCGCGGATTATGGCGCAAATTGTGTATTACTTTTATGGTGCGTTGGCGCTCGGGAGTCCATCGCGGGAAGTGTCTTTCAGCGTGCCGACCGGAAATTTTGGTGATATCTTTGCTGGCTATCTGGCCAAGCAGATGGGGTTGCCAATTAAGCAGCTCGTTGTAGCTACAAATAAAAATGATATTTTACATCGCTGTATCAGTCAGAACGATTACAGCAAGCATAAACTCAGCCATACGCTGTCACCAAGTATGGATATTATGGTGTCGAGTAATTTTGAGCGACTCCTGTTTGATCTCTATGATCGAAATGGCGCAGCAGTTGCCGGCCTGCTCGGTAGGTTTAATCGCGAAGCGATTACTTTGGATGATAAGGTCTGGCAAAAAGCGAAAACGCATTTCGATAGTTGCGCTGTAGATGACGACCAGACTTGCGCCACCATTGCCGACGTGTTCGATCGTACTGAGCTTTTAATCGACCCTCATACTGCCATTGGCGTCCATGCTGCTCGCGCCTGTAACAGAGATGCCAGGATTCCGATGATAACTTTGTCTACCGCGCATCCGGTGAAGTTCCCTGAAGCAGTACTTAAAGCGGGCTGCGAACAACCACGATTGCCGCATCATATGGCAGACTTGTTTGAGCGCGAAGAACGTTACCAAGTAGTGGCGAATGAAGTTGCGGCGGTTCAGAAGATCATCCTTGCAAGGTAATATTGCTAGCCAGTAACTGATTCAGGTTAAAAAGCATGGGGTTTAAGGATAAAAGGGTTGTACAACGCCCATTAAGCCCTGACTTGCTGACGCAGTTTCCTTCACAACACCCGCTGCTCTCGCGCTTGTATGTCTCCCGGGGCGTTAAGAGTGAGTCTGAGCTAGAATTAAGCCTGTCTGAACTTTTGCCTTTTCAGGATTTAAAAGGGATAGGAGCGGCAATTAATCTTCTCCAGCAGGCACTCCTTCTCCAGCAACGCATTCTGATTATTGGTGATTTCGATGCCGATGGTGCTACCAGCAGCGCATTGGCTATGAAAGCGCTCGCGGGGTTTGGAGCGCGCAATGTGGGCTATCTCGTTCCCAACCGCTTTCAATTTGGTTATGGGTTGACGCCAGAAATTGTGGAGGTAGCGAAGCAAAAGCAGCCTGACCTCATTGTTACGGTAGACAATGGTATCTCCAGCCTTGAGGGAGTTGCAGCGGCGAAAAGTGCAGGCATCAAAGTGCTCATTACCGATCATCACTTGGCTGGTTCCCAGTTGCCAGATGCGGACGCCATCGTCAATCCCAATCAGCCTGGTTGTGGTTTTGCCGGAAAAAATACTGCCGGGGTGGGTGTCATCTTCTACGTCATGATTGCATTACGGGCGCAGCTAAGAACGTTGAATTGGTTTGAGCAGCAGTTGCTTCCCGAGCCTAACCTAGCGGACTATTTGGACCTGGTGGCGCTGGGTACGGTCGCGGATGTTGTACCTTTGGATCGTAACAATCGGATACTGGTGAAGCAGGGTTTACAGCGTATTCGAGGGGGTAAGTCGGTCGCTGGGATACGTGCGTTGCTGGAAGTCTCTGGGCGTGAAGCACAGACTTTAGTAGCCAGTGATTTAGGCTTTGCACTGGGGCCTAGACTCAATGCGGCCGGTCGGCTAGAGGACATGTCGTTGGGTATAGAGTGCTTGCTTTGCGATGATGAAACCTTGGCCTTCGCGATGGCGCGTGAATTGGATGAGCTTAACCAGACACGTAAAGAAATTGAGTCAGAAATGAAACAGCAGGCGCTGGATAGCCTAAGCGAAGTGGATATCGAGACTGAGCTAGTTGGCGTATGTCTGTATAATCCAGATTGGCACCAGGGTGTTATTGGTATTTTGGCCTCAAGAATTAAAGATCGTTATCATCGGCCGACAGTGGTTTTTGCTGATGCAGGTGACGGTGAGATTAAAGGTTCGGCTCGTTCCATTGCAGGCTTCCATATTCGAGACGCCCTTGATTTACTGGCCAGTAGGTATCCGCAGCTCTTAGAAAAATTTGGTGGGCATGCAATGGCAGCGGGTTTGAGTATAAAAAAGACCGATTTTCAAGTCTTTGCAGCTGCCTTTGATCAAGTGGCGCGGGAACTGTTGAACGCGGAAGATTTAGCACAAACAGTGTTTAGCGACGGGGTTTTAGTCTCGGAACATCGTTCGTTGGAGATAGCGCAGTTAGTGCGCGACGCGGGCCCATGGGGTCAACATTTTCCTGAACCGCAATTTGAGGGCGAGTTCAATATTGTCCAGCAGCGCTTAGTTGGCGAACGACATTTGAAATTAAAGCTGAGGGTTGATGATGAGCAACAGGTCTTGGATGCAATTGCTTTTTTTGTTGATTTAGAAAAATGGCCTACGCTGGCGACTCGGTTACGCATGGTTTACCGGATGGATGTAAATGAGTTTCGAGGTCAGCGTTCATTACAATTTGTGGTCGAATATATGGAGCCTTGTTAGCCTGTGTATAGATGTTGCTAGCTCAATGTGGCGATAACACTCTGATTACGACCATTATCTTTGGCGCGATACAAGGCTTTATCCGCCTGATCAACTGTCTGCTCCCAGTGATCGTAGATTTTTCCTTTGTTAGAAACACAAGACACGCCGGCACTAACGGTCATGACTTTGAAAGGGCTTGGTTCGTGGGGAATGGCTTCTTTGACGAGACCGTCGACTATTTTTTTAACCAAGATACTTGCTTGAGAAGTGTCGGTTGAAGGCAATAAAAGTAACATTTCTTCGCCGCCGTAACGATACAAACGATCAGACTTTCTGATACATGTTTTGACATAATTGGCGACGGTTTTTAAAGCCTCGTCTCCAGCACTGTGCCCATAATGGTCGTTAAACAGCTTGAAATAGTCCAGGTCCATTAGCACAACAGAATAAATTTGCCGATAGCGCAACGCCGCTGCGTGCGTGTGTTGTAAATCCACTTCCATAGCGCGGCGATTGCCAATGGCCATTAAATGATCTTCAAGGGAAAGCGCCAGTAATTCCTGGTTCACTTGGGCCAGTTCTTTGGTTTTTAATTCAACGGACTTTTGGATCATTTCCGATTGCATTTCGACGACATGGAAATGTGCGTTAGCCAGTTCGGAAGTGGTGATGAGACCGACAAGTTTTTCATCATCATCCACCACAGGAAAGTGTCGAATAGAGTTCGCACGGCTAATAACAAGAGCATCAAACAGTGATTGGTTTTGATTCAGACTCATGATCGGAGAGGACATAACTTGTGCCGCATTAAGCGCCAGCAAATCTGCAGAACTATCAGTTTGTTGTAGCCTACGGACAATATCGCGTTCAGTCACTATTCCGATAGGGCTGCCGTTCTCACAGATGATAACGCAAGAATGATTTTGTTGCGTCATTTGTGCGAGCACCGAACGCAGACCACTTTCCTGAGCTACCTGAATAATGTGCTCTGACATGAGGGTTTTGACTAGGATGTCCTGCATTTTATGTGTACTCTATTTTGGTAGTGCCTGTTGGGGTCAGTTAATTAGCCGATAGTAAATTGCATCCTTGAACTGGGTGCATTCTTCTTCGTAATTCATCCCTTTTCTCTATTCTCTTTTAGTATAGGTGCTAGTTGAGGGCTTTTGTAGAAAGCGCGTAATCAAAGGCTACCATGGCGGATACCATAAAAATTGGTGGTGAGTAAATTTTGAAAGCGAAATACCTGAAGGTTATGTGCTAGCAAACGTTCAAACGAGCAGTCCAATCGGTTAGAATGGCTGGCTTTGTCGCTGATGAGAAACTGAATATATGTTCGAAGTGAGCCCTATTAATCAATCGCTTAAAGAATTACGTGAGCGCACGCAAGTGCTTCGGGGGTATCTTTGACTACGAGCAAAAGTGTGAGCGTCTCGCTGAAGTGGAGCGGGAGCTTGAAGAGTCTGATGTATGGAATGATCCTGAGCGAGCACAGGCGTTAGGAAAAGAGCGTTCTGCGTTGGAGAGTATTGTTAATACCATCGCCTCCCTTGATAAAGGAATCATTGACGCTAAAGAATTACTCGATTTAGCCGTCGAAGCAGAGGATGCAGAGACTATTGAAGATGTTATTAGCGAAGTAGATAAGTTGGAGCAGCTATTATCAGGGCTGGAGTTCCGTCGTATGTTTTCGGGTGAAATGGACCCTAATAATGCGTTCTTGGACATTCAGGCGGGTTCGGGTGGCACCGAGGCTCAGGATTGGGCTGAAATGCTGCTACGTATGTATTTACGGTGGGGCGAAAGCGAAGGGTTTAAAGCGGAACTCGTTGAAGTATCAGCCGGTGATGTTGCTGGTATTAAAGGCGCCACTATTCGCTTTGAGGGCGATTATGCCTATGGCTGGCTGAGAACGGAAACGGGTGTGCACCGATTGGTGAGAAAATCTCCGTTTGATTCAGGTAATCGCCGACATACTTCATTTGCGTCGGTGTTTGTTTCGCCGGAGATTGACGATAATGTAGAAATTGATATCAACCCGGCTGATTTGCGTATAGATACTTATCGCTCAAGCGGTGCTGGAGGACAGCATGTCAACACGACCGACTCTGCTGTCCGTATTACCCATGAACCGTCGGGTATCGTAGTACAATGTCAGAATCAGCGTTCGCAGCACCAAAATCGTGATTTCGCGATGAAACAGTTGCGCGCCAAGCTTTATGAAATGGAGATGCTTAAACGCACAGCAGCGGCACAGGTGCTAGAAAACAGTAAGGCGGATATTGGCTGGGGCAGTCAAATTCGCTCCTACGTGCTGGATGCATCGCGTATTAAAGATTTGCGTACAAACGTAGAAACTTCCAATACACAAGCAGTGTTGGATGGTGATATTAACAAATTTATTGAAGCGTCGTTAAAGGCTGGCCTTTAGTAAGTCTCAACTAGTGGAAGTGTGAAAATTCATGATAGAAGAAGCAGAAGCACCACAGGACGAAAATAAAATTATTGCGGAGCGTCGAGCTAAACTTGATAGTCTGCGAGAGCAGGGTGATGCGTTTCCTAATGATTTTCGCCGTGATGCCTATGCGGCCGATTTGCACGAAGCACATGGGGATAAGGATAAGGAGACACTGGAGCAAGAGGGTATACGTATTCGTGTTGCCGGACGTATTATGTTACGCCGCATAATGGGTAAAGCCAGCTTTCTAACTTTGCAGGATATGAGTGGCCGCATCCAGTGTTATGCCCGCAAAAATGATTTACCTGAAGGCGTCTATAACGAATTTAAAAAATGGGATTTGGGGGATTTAATCGGCGTAGCAGGAACTCTTTTTCGAACCAATACCGGCGAGCTATCCATCCACTTAGATGAACTGAGACTATTAACGAAATCCCTGCGCCCGTTACCGGATAAGCACAAGGGGTTGGCGGATCAGGAAATGCGCTATCGCCAGCGTTACCTGGACTTGATGATGAATGACGAGTCGCGTAAAACCTTCGTCATACGATCAAAAATTGTCGAAGCGATTCGCCGCTACCTAACCGATCATCGCTTTTTAGAAGTGGAAACGCCGATGATGCAGGTGATACCTGGTGGTGCTGCTGCCAAACCTTTTGTTACCCATCACAATGCTCTGGATATGGATCTTTATCTGCGGATTGCGCCAGAACTCTACTTGAAACGCCTAGTAGTGGGAGGTTTTGAACGGGTGTTTGAGATTAATCGTAATTTCCGTAATGAAGGTCTGTCGACGCGTCATAATCCGGAATTCACTATGTTGGAATTTTATCAAGCCTACGCTGATTACCGGGATTTGATGGATTTGACAGAGGATATGCTGCGTACAGTCACGCAGAATGTTCTGGGTGGCACCAAAATACACTATCAGGGCAAGGATTATGATTTTTCACAACCCTTTCAACGCATGACAGTGGTAGATGCCATCCTACATTACAACCCAGGTATCACTGTTGCTGATATTAATAATCTGGATTCAGCCAAAGGCCTCGCTAAAGCATTGGGTATTCCATTGAAAGACAGCTGGGGGCTGGGCAAAGTGCAAATCGAGATTTTTGAAAAGACCGCCGAGCATCGCTTGGATCAACCGACCTTTATTACTGAATACCCTACTGAAGTTTCGCCCCTAGCCCGGCGTAATAACCAAAATCCGGAAGTCACCGATCGCTTCGAATTTTTTGTCGGAGGTCGGGAGATTGCCAACGGATTTTCTGAGCTTAATGACGCGGAGGACCAAGCGGAGAGATTTCGACAGCAGGTTTCTGAAAAGGAGGCTGGTGACGATGAGGCGATGCACTATGATGAGGATTACGTCACCGCACTGGAATATGGTTTGCCGCCCACGGCTGGAGAAGGTATCGGCATAGATCGTTTGGTGATGCTGTTCACTAACTCGCCATCAATTCGTGACGTGCTACTATTTCCGCATATGCGGCCGACAAATTAGGGTTAACAGGTCGCGTTAACGGGCCCTAACAAAGAGGCGCGGTAAATGGTCGAAACTCAGGATCGTATAAAGCTTGAAGCATCCTGGAAGCTGCTCTTGATGGAGGAGTTTTCCAAGGAGTATATGAAGCAATTGCGACAATTTCTGGCCGAGAGTAAAAGCAAAGCTAAAATTGTTTACCCCCCCGGCGATCAAATTTTTAATGCCTTTAATCTCACCCCCTTTGACAAAGTTCGAGTCGTTATTATCGGTCAGGATCCTTATCACGGCCCAGGTCAAGCCCATGGCTTGTGTTTTTCTGTGCAGACAGGCGTTCGATTGCCGCCCTCGTTGCAAAATATCTATAAAGAAATTAATCAGGAACTAGGTCTAGAGTTTAGTTCAAATGGATGTCTGAGTAGCTGGGCGGAGCAGGGAGTATTGCTGCTAAATAGTGTGCTCACTGTTGAAAAGGGCCATGCAGGCTCGCACCAGGGCAAAGGCTGGGAGCAGTTCACTGATCGTGTTATCGAAATTATTAATGAAGAGCATGAATCCTGTGTGTTTTTGTTGTGGGGAAGTTATGCGCAAAATAAAGGACAGATCATCGACAGGAATAGGCATTTAGTCCTAGAGTCGCCACATCCATCGCCATTTTCGGCACATCGCGGTTTTTTCGGCAATGGTCATTTCAAACGTGTTAACGAGTATTTACAGTCGAAGGGAAAAACGCCGATTGATTGGAGGGTGCCCTGAAAGAAACGAAATATAAGGGGGGAGGTATACACATCCTTGTGTGAGCGCGATCCATCGCGCGCTCCGTTGCTATACAGGATCGCTCAATAACTGAGTTTTTTCCTGGATGAAAGAGCTTAAATATATGTAAGTATTATCTTACATAAGCGCGCTCTTATGAATGCCATTTTATTTGCGTCGATAGGTTAAAAATAATGAAAATATTTTATCGTCGTTATATCGCAGTTATTTGCCTGCTTGGGGCTACCCTTTCGGCGCTATTTTATCTGCGTCTGGATGGGCTTCAGAGAGTCGCCGTCAATAATCAGTTTCATCAAGAAATAGACCGCAAAGTGGATTTGTTAGAGCGTGAAATTCAATCACATCTGGCAATTGTGCGATTCACGAAAAATCTATTTGAGACCTTTCGTATTATCTCGGCTGACGAGTTTGAAAGAGTGAATAGAAGCACGCTGGATGATAATCCCGAATTAGTTGCTATAGAGTGGATACCGTTGGTGACTGCGGCGGATCGTTTGCCCTTGGAGCGGCAGCGGCAGCAGCAGATAGCCGGCTTTCATTTTAAGGAGTTCTCGGAGCACGGTGGCCTGATATTGGCGCAACAACGCTCAGAATATTTTCCAGTCTATTATTCCCAGCGTGATGGTCAAGGTGAGGCGATGCTGGGCCTTGATTTGGCCGCCGAGGAGGGGCAGCGAAGAATGTTAATGAATTCCAGGCTAACCGGACAATTAGCAGTGATGCTTGGATCAGCTAATAACAAGCGAGAAAAAACAGGAGTTGAATTACGGGCATTTGAGCCGGTTTACCGAGGCGAACCAAATTCTGATACTGAGCGTTTCCGCAGCTTGAAGGGGTTTGTACTAGTCCGGTTTATGCTGGCAGATATTGTCATGCAAGTATTCAAAGAAACCGATCTACGGCAGATTAGGGTGCAATTGATCAACAGTAACAGAGTGGGTTCAGAAGTGTTATTTGATGCAAGCCCACAAAAAGAGCAGGTGCTGTTTGCTAAGTTTCGCTATCAAAAACCTTTGCGTGATATTGGTGGGCAACGTTGGTTGATTGATGCAACGCCAACAAATGCCTATTTAACAGCACATAAGAGTGCTATGGCTGAGATGGTCTTTGGATTCGGAATGATTCTGACGTTGGTGGTTACGTTCTTTCTGCTTATCATTTCCAAACGTGAAGAGAAAATTCAAGAAATAGTGAGTCAGCGCACAAAGGAATTATCTGCAGCCAATCAAAAGTTAGAGTTGATGACACTTACAGATGCCTTAACTGGAGTGGTTAACCGGCGCGGATTTGATCAAGTTCTCGAAATCGAATGGAATCGCTCGATTCGCGAGGATATTCCAATAACGCTTCTGCTCATTGATGTGGATTGCTTTAAATATTACAACGATAATTACGGACATATCGCCGGGGATGATTGCCTCAAGCGCGTGGCTGAGGCAATTGCTGGTGTACCGCAACGGCTTGGGGATTTGGTAGCACGCTACGGAGGCGAAGAGTTTGCCGTCATGCTACCGAATACCGATGATAAGGACAGTGTTGTTGCCCATAAGTGTCGACTTGGTGTGGAAGCCTTAGCTATTGAGCATGGATATTCGCCGGTTGCCAGAGTGGTTACTGTGAGTATTGGTACGGCTACAGTCAGGCCGCAGCGAGGGACAAGCTTTGTATCTCTGATCCAAGCCGCAGATGAGGCAATGTATTTGGCCAAAACTGAGGGTAGGAATCGAGTGGTAAAAGCGCCGGTAGAGGGGGTTTAGTTGCACAAAGTACGGTTAGTAAAATGGGATGAGTTACCGTCTCGTACACCCGTGAAAGCACTGGTGGAAGCGGTAGATTTGATGGTCATACGTTATGGTGATGAGGTTTCTGTGCTCTATGGCCGCTGTTTGCACCGGGGTGTCTTGCTGGCAAATGGTGTCATTGTCGGTAAAAAGGTGATCTGTGGCTGGCACGGATGGGAGTTCCGCTACGATACTGGCGCGAGCGGTCAGCGCTGCCCAAATCTACAAAAATTTGATAGCTGGTTAGAGGGTGATTATCTCTGCGTGGATGCGGATCAAATACGCCTCTGGCGAGAACAAAATCCTCAGCCCTATCAGCCAAGCGAAGCGCCTTAAAATTTTATTATTGCGCTGCGTAATTTCGTTCGACGTCTACAATGCCTTCTATATTATTACTCAGTGTAAAGCGGTCGATTGGTTTGGCCGGGTATTCAACGGTGATCGCATTGTAGAGCTGCGTCCATTTATCAACGCGCTTTATATTTTCTTCAGTAAGCGCATAGCGTAAATCTTCAGCTAGCTCTACTGGCCACAATCCATATTCTGGATGTGGTTTGCCTCCGCAGCTGATATAGGCCATATCGGCTTGATGGCGCTCTATCTCCTCCAACATGTGCAACACCAAGTCATGCGGAATAAAGGGCGAATCAGTTGCAAAGGTGGCCAACCATTCCGCTTTTGGATCGTTGTCGCGAGCCCACTCCATACCGGTAAGAATACCGGCTAAGGGACCGCTGAGTTCCTCAATAGCATCTGGCACAACGGGGATCGAGATATCCTGAAAGCGGGTGGGGTCACCGTTTGCGTTTAAAATAAGACTCGTGACCTGAGGCAATGCGCGCTCGATTACATAAGAGAGCACCGGTTTTCCCATCAGTTTTTTCAAGCATTTCTCGCCACTATTGGTAGTACGGTGAGAATTACTTGCCAGTAGTATTCCTACAACCGGCGGTTTTGATTGAGTTGTCATTGGCAAACCTCTTTTCTATAAGCTAATGATAGCGGGGTCCTTCGATTCTGGCCCTATTAACTTGGCCTCTTTTTCTCAATCTAGAGATAATTCTATACCTATTAATTTAGCTGTGGAAATATATAAATGCGAGTGGAAAATTAATTTCTTCTCAGCTAATTAATATTAGCTCGCTTATACTTAACCGCTTTACCCATCATCGAGGGACGCCATTTACCACCAGGGGTGAGGAAGCGAACTAATATTAGCGCCCGGACGATGTTGTCGTCGGAATCAAACGTCAGCTTAATCGCCCCGCAATCTGTTTGCACACTAGTATAAGGGTTTTGAGCGCGCGCAAAATACGCCACTTGGAGAGTCTAATCAAGTACCATGAATCAAAGTTTTGAGAATCTAGACAATCAGTGGTCCATTTTATGGGCTAAATGTTTGCAAGCGCCGCTAACGCCGCTGTTGTTCATCTTGCTGTTCATAGTCAGCCAAGCTGTTCTTGCGGACACGCCAAGTTCAGAGGTTGGCGCTAATACAGGGGCGACAGAAACCAGTGCGGCGGCAATTAAGGTTGTTGATGATCAAGGAAATAGGCTGATCTTGACTCAGCCCGCTCGACGAATTGTCAGTTTGGCGCCACATATTACCGAAATGCTGTTCAGTGCCGGTGCTGCAGAGCAAATAGTAGGTACTGTTGCGTTCAGTGATTATCCGGCAGCTGCCGAGCAGATTCCTCGTGTGGGAGATGCTGCTAATCTGGACATAGAAGCTATTGTGTCGTTACAACCGGACTTGATTGTGGCCTGGCGTAGCGGCACACCTCAAAGGGCGATAACGGCTTTACAGCAATTGGGCTTTCAGTTGTATCTGTCCGACCCGAGCAGCTTCAATGATATCGTGAAAAATATTAGTGATCTCGGACGACTGAGCGGACATAGCGAATTTGCAAAGAGTCAAATTCACCAGTTTTTGGATCAATTGGCTAAGTTGGAGCAGCGCTACCGAATACCCCCTAAGGTGAGTGTGTTCTACCAAATTTGGCAGGAACCACTGATGACAGTGAATGGCAAGCATTTGATCAGCCAGGTAATTGATCTTTGTGGAGGGGTAAATCTTTTTGCGGATATGCCGAGGCTGACGCCCCAGATTAGCTTGGAGTCAGTAATGGCTAAAAATGTGCAGGCTATTCTGGTTAGCGCCTCGCCTGCCGGCGATGACCATTTGCTAGCCTATTGGCAACGTTGGCAAAGCCTGCCGGCGGTACGCCATCAAGCTATTTATAAGATACCCTGGGATATCATCTCTCGTCATAGCCTACGTATCTCTGAAGGCGCTAAATTAATATGTGAATCGATTGAGCAAGTACGTCAGAAACTTACTGAGGATGATAAAACACCTTCTCGTTCAGATTAATGCGCTCTACTGGCCAGCCGTAAGCCCGCTCCAAATGCTGAGTTTGTAATACGTCAGCTAGCGTGCCCTGCAAAGGTTCATCATTGGCATTTAACAACAGAGCGTGAGTACAAAAGCGAGCAGCGAGATTTAAATCGTGCAATACCATGATGATCAAACCCTGCCGTTCTTTAATTGAGTGGACAATCAAATTCAGCAATTTGATCTGGTGATTAAGATCCAGGTGGTTTGTCGGTTCATCTAAAAGCATGATTTGAGGAGTTTGTGTTAACAATGTTGCAATTTTTAATCGCTGTTTTTCGCCGCCCGATAGTGAATTGCTAAAACGATCTTGAAATCCTTCCAGTTCTACGGAGCGCAGTGCCTTGGTAGCGATATCGAAGTCCTTATAACTCTCGCCACGCCAGCTCTTAATGAAGGGGTGGCGTCCAATTAAGGCTGTCTCTATGACACTCGCCGGAAACGGCTCATCTTGCTGTTGAAATAAAATACCAAGTTTTTGAGCAACGGCACGTTTTTTCAGATGGCTTAGAGGTTGCCCCAAAAGTTCGATACTTCCGCTCAATGGCGCACGTAATCCAGCAAGTGTATGTAATAGCGTGGTTTTGCCTGCACCATTACGGCCTAAAATTGCCCAGATTTGATTGGCTTCAAAATTGAGCGTGATGTTCTGACAAATCACCAATTCACCTACGCTGAGGCTGAGATTTTTGGCGGCAAGTAGAGGCATGCTGCTAAAATTTCCTTTGGCCGCGATATAGGATAAACAAGAATAAAGGTACTCCTAACAGCGCAGTAATCACTCCGACAGGAAGTTGCTGCGGGCTAAATAGTGTTCTGGCGAGCAGATCAGCGATGACCATAAGAGTTCCGCCAAGCAGCAGGGAGGCAGGTAATAGCGTGCGATGATCGCTACCGATGCTAAGACGGACAAGGTGTGGAACGATTAGCCCCACAAAGCCGATATTTCCAGCCATACTGACCGAGACGGCAGTGAGAAACGAGGCGATAATAAATATGATGAGGTAAACTTTTTCCACGGATACCCCTAGAGAGGCCGCTTGAACACTGCCATGCAGTAATAGATTTAGTGGTCTGGCCAGATAATAGGATGAGGCAATACCAATCAATAGCGCCAAACTGGCCCAACCATAGGATGACGAATAGCCAAAGTCGCCCATTAACCAATAAAGCATACTACGTAGCCCCTGATCTGGGCTGATGGCAAGGATAAGGCTGATTAGCGCACCCCAGCCCGAAGCGAGGACAACGCCTGTAAGTAATACTTTCATGGGAGACCAGCTACCAGTCCCATGTGCAATGCCGAACACCAATAATGTCGACAATAACGCGCCGAAGAAGGCACTCAAGGAAACGCCAATGCTTGCAATACCCGCTAGCATCGCCAATAGTGCGGCAACTGAGGCGCCGCCAGATACGCCAAGGATATAGGGGTCAGCTAATGGATTTCTAAGAATTACCTGCATTAATGCCCCGGCAATTGATAGCATCGCGCCAACCATAAAGGCTGTTATTGCTCTTGGAATACGTAACTCCCAGATTAAAGTATGGGCGAGCGATTCGGACCCAGTGGTTAGCGCCTGCCAAAGTTGCCCAAAAGTGAGGGTCATACTGCCCGAGCTAACGCTAACAATCAGGCTCGTCAAGGCGGCGCAAAATAATAGAACCAATAGTCGGGTTGATTTTGTCATTGAATACCGTTTGCTTAGAGATAACCGCAGGCGCACTAGGCCTGCCGGTTCAGCGGTTAAGTATACCTGCCGGTTAGAGCGATCATAAATTAATTTAGTATATTTTGTTATAGCGATTGGCAGATAGTCCGCGCTGGTTTTGGGCGCAGATACAAGGTATGATTTCGCCTTTTTAATCCTTCAGAACGGAATTATTGAAATGTCCTATGAGAATGTGATTACCGAGCGTCACGGTAAAGTTGGTGTGATAAAGATGAACCGCCCACAGGCGTTAAATGCGCTTTCGTCGGGATTAATGAAGGATGTATCAGCCGCCTTGCTGGAGTTTGAAAAAGATAACGATGTTCATGCCATCATTTTAACGGGCAATGAAAGAGCATTTGCGGCGGGAGCGGATATCTCAGAAATAAAGGATCAGCATTTTATTGATCTATATACTACGGATTTCATTAATGCGGATTGGGAAGGGATTGCTAAATGCAAGAAGCCCATCATTGCTGCGGTAGCGGGTTTCGCACTTGGTGGTGGCTGTGAAATCGCAATGATGTGTGATTTTATTATTGCTGCGGATAATGCGAAGTTTGGCCAGCCTGAAGTGAAGTTGGGAGTGATTCCTGGCGCAGGCGGAACCCAGCGATTGGCGCGCTTTATTGGTAAATCCAAGGCAATGGATCTTTGTCTTACCGGACGTATGATGGATGCGGAAGAAGCCAAAATCTGTGGTTTGGCTTCGCGGGTTGTGCCTTTGGAAAATCTGATGGAGGAGTGTATTGCCATCGGAATGGAAATTGCTGAATACTCTCAGCCGGCAGTTAAATTGGCTAAAGAAGTAATTAATAAAGCTTACGAAACAACGTTGAGAGAAGGGGTGAAATACGAACGTCGTATATTCCAAGCACTATTCTCGACGGAAGACCAAAAAGAGGGAATGAATGCCTTTGTTGAGAAACGCAAACCCGTGTTCCAGAATAAGTAGAGATTTAAAATGGCGCAAATTATCGATGGCAAAGCCTTTGCCGCGCAGCTGAGAGAAAAAGTAAAGGGTATGACGGCGACATTGCTAGCGCAGCATGGAGTTCAGCCGGGCCTTGCAGTCATATTGGTGGGCGAGGACCCCGCCAGTCAGGTTTATGTTCGCAATAAAGGTAAGCAGGCGTTGGAGGTTGGCTTTAATTCCTATGAGCACAAACTGCCGGAAGATACATCAGAAGAGGATTTGCTGGCGGTATTGGATCGTTTGAATCGAGATAGCAACGTACATGGTATATTGGTGCAACTGCCATTACCCTCTCATATTTCTGAACAGAAAGTGATTGACCGAATCAACCCAGAAAAAGACGTTGACGGATTTCACATTAGTAATGTGGGGAAGCTGGCCACGGGCCTGGAGGGTTTTGTGCCCTGTACGCCGCTGGGATGTAGCATGCTACTGAAGGATCATTTGGGCGATTTGTCGGGTCTCAATGCCGTAGTGGTGGGGCGCTCGAATATTGTCGGCAAGCCTATGGCAGCCTTGCTGCTTAAAGAGAGCTGCACTGTCACCGTTGCTCATTCCCGTACTAAAAACCTTGCTGAAGTTTGTCGAGGCGCGGATATTTTAGTGGCTGCCGTAGGAAGGGCGCAGATGATTAAAGGTGATTGGGTGAAACCAGGCGCCACAGTCATTGATGTGGGTATCAACCGCATCGAAACCGAGGACGGAACAACTCGCTTAGTCGGCGATGTAGACTTCGCTTCAGTTCAACCTGTGGCAGGAGCGATTACACCAGTGCCTGGTGGCGTTGGCCCTATGACGATCGCCTGCCTATTGTACAATACGTTAGTTGCCGCATACCGTATCAATGGACTGGATTTTTCGGCATAGGGAGCGACTGGCCCGCGAAGACTACAGCAGAAATTGTGGCTGGGCCATAAAAGTAGACGGTGATTGGTCTACTTCTTGGCGTTTTAGGCAAGCATGGCCAGCGCTGCTTGCAGATTCGCTGAAAGATCTTCATCCTCCTCCTGATCCTTTGTGGGGTCGAGACCAAGCCGATTAAAGGCGGGAATGAGAGACCAGTCAAGCAGGGTGCAGGGATGATCCGTGCCGATGTAACTTTGCAAATTTGCAACGGTCACTATATCGACAAAATCCACCCGGTCACTTTCTCGAGAGAAATTCAAATACTCCAAAGGCACTTCACATAATTCTTCGCTGAAATCCCAGGCTCTAAGAATCATCCAGCCCAGTTTCGGATGAAGTTTTTCGATTACTTCATCGAGAGTAAAACCGTCAGAAAGCAGGTGGTCGTTATCTTCGGCAAACTTAAGAATCGGCAATACACCAATTTTATGGGTTAGCCCAGCTAAAGTTGCCTGTCCAGGCGATAGGCGCGTGTAGTTTTGAGCCAACACGTTGCAGATGCCAGCAACCTCAGTATTGCGCGACCAAAGTTCGCGCATGCGCGAATCGATAATATCGGAAGTTGCCTGAAACATTTGCTCCATAGCTAAGCCGGTTGCCAAATCAGCACTATAGCTCATGCCTAAGCGGTTAATCGCCATTTTGAGATTTTCAACTGGCTGACTGGCACGTAACAAAGGACTGTTGCATATTTTAATAATACGGGCAGATATCGCAGTATCACTGCTAATGATTGAGGTCAGATCACCAACATTCGCGTCTTCATCTTGTGCGACTTCGCGTATTCTTAAAGCCACCTCTGGCAGAGTGGGGAGCACTAACTTATCCGTTTCGATGGCGGTAATTATTTCGTTTTCTACAGTTGTAAATATATCGGACATAGTTTCTTTTACAGGTAATTGTGGTCTAAAAATAAGTATAGAAGCCTTTCCTGGAAATGCGCATTAATAAATTCTAAAAAAACGAAGCAAAAGTCTATTTTATATCATCGATTTGATAGGGAAGCTCAAGTCGCGAACCGGTAAAGTTTTGATTATCAACGGTGAATTGCCAATCGGATGTTTCCGCTAGCTCATCAAGCACCACTAATAATACTTCCTGCTGTTCGGTATTGACCCTCACAGCTTCAACCAGAGTGGCGACATTTTTTTGCGAATTAGTATCCAGAAGATCTGTTCCAGGAGTGAGAGTCGGCGCCTTTTCCAGCATAGCTCGTAGCATGAGGCGTTTGGACTTGCCACGGTATTGGGTACGGGCCACAATTTCTTGTCCGGTATAACAGCCTTTTGAAAAACTGACGGCATTAATTGCTTGGAAATTAAGCGCTTGGGGGATAAAGGTTTCTGCTGTGGCGAGGCTAACCTCCGCGATACCGGCGCGAATATCTTCCAGTATCCAAGCGTAAGTGCTTGCCGGTGAGACGACCACAGCGAGTGTTGACCAAAGTGCTTGGGCATGTGTTACCGGCAACCAGGCTTCATAGCGCGTATTGCGTCCAGGGTTTCGAATCAGTAGGCCGCGCTCGTTTTGTGTGGCTTGATTGATTTCTGTGGGAATCTCGCCAAAGAACTCCGTCAGCAAGTTGTCGCACGCCTCGCCATGAATGCCAATACCAACCCAGGTGTCTACAAAACTTGTCATTTTGGATTTAAAAAATACGATATATTTACCCAAAGTCGCGATGCTTGAATCGATAAGGTTTTGGCGCATGCGCAGCATAAAACTTGGCGGCTCGCAATTTTCTTGCTGTATTAATCTAAAACTCGTGTAAATACGCCCCTTCGGTGTACAGGCTGCTCCCAGACTGCTGATTCCGGTGGTAACGGCGTTGACATCACAGGTTAACTGTCCTTGCATAAACTTGGCGCTGTCTGGCCCTGCAATATTGAGCAGAGCTTGGTGCGTAAGAGGCGCAATAAAAGAGGAGCTGGTTATTGAGTCTAGGGATTTAAAGGTGGTAACAAGTTCGGTGCCTTGGTTATCTACAAATTTGGCTCCCTGATTTTGTAAATAGGTTTTCCAGTTATCGTTTACCATAAAAATCTCATATCGTTCTAATGTTTTGTTTGGTGTTGCCGTCCGGGTTAGTATGAGTATCCTTATCGGGGAACACAAGAGGGTCAATAATATCGCACAGGGGAAGCGTCTTAGATTGCTTTTATATATAATCAATCTCTCAGATTTCAATCCCTGCGAAGATATAAAATGACTGAAAATGTTAATCGTAAGCGTCTCTATTGGCATAGCCGACGCGGTATGCTGGAACTGGATCTAATTCTAGTTCCCTTTTTGGAAGCCCGATTTGATTATTTGGATGACGATGATCGAAAGCGCTACGAACAATTGCTTGCAGAGGAAGATCAGGATTTGTTCAAATGGTTTCTAGGCCGAGAGCTGCCAGAAGATAAGGAGATGGCGCGGATTGTCGGGCTTATTTTGGACTATGCAAGAACCCCTAAGGATTAATCTTATACCATCTAATCAGCTAACCTATTTTTTGTGGTTGCTACATTTGTTGGTCCTGCTGAGTCTCATGCAATTGCCGTTATCGATAATGGCGTTGTCGTTGGTTGTCCTCTTGGTTTTCTCAAGTGCTACATATTATCAGTATAACTATGTCGGATGCAGCAGATGTTGCCAACCTGAGGCACTTGTTTTAAGGGGGGATCATTGTCAGGTTATTATAAAAAATCAGGCAACCTATCTTGCCGAATTAAAGCAACGGCATTTTGTTGCTAACCGGTGGGTAATCCTAAATCTTAGTGTTCCTGGTAGACGTTGGTCTCAGTATGTTCTGATATGTCGCGATGCGACTGATGTCGACGCTTTCCGACAGTTAAAGGTGCGTCTGAGGTATCCTCTTTAAAAAGGATTAATGAGATTGCTGAACGGAGGAATCCGTCAAAGTACACTATTCCGCATAGTTTGCCGGTTTTAACAGGGTCGGTGCTGCCACCGCAGCAGTTTCCGGGTAATCGAGCGTATAATGCAAGCCTCGGCTTTCCTTTCTGCTCAGTGCAGAGCGAATAATGAGTTCTGCGACCGTTACCAGATTGCGTAATTCGATGAGGTCGCTACTGACTTTATAGTTGCTGTAGTATTCAGCAATTTCCCGCTTCAGCAAATTGGCACGGTGTTCAGCGCGCTGAAGTCGTTTATCCGTGCGCACGATACCCACGTAGTCCCACATAAAGCGGCGTAACTCATCCCAGTTATGCGAGATAACCACATCCTCATCGGAGTCAGTGACCTGACTTTCATCTCTTGCCGAATTAAAGCAACGGCATTTTGTTGCTAACCGGTGGGTAATCCTAAATCTTAGTGTTCCTGGTAGACGTTGGTCTCAGTATGTTCTGATATGTCGCGATGCGACTGATGTCGACGCTTTCCGACAGTTAAAGGTGCGTCTGAGGTATCCTCTTTAAAAAGGATTAATGAGATTGCTGAACGGAGGAATCCGTCAAAGTACACTATTCCGCATAGTTTGCCGGTTTTAACAGGGTCGGTGCTGCCACCGCAGCAGTTTCCGGGTAATCGAGCGTATAATGCAAGCCTCGGCTTTCCTTTCTGCTCAGTGCAGAGCGAATAATGAGTTCTGCGACCGTTACCAGATTGCGTAATTCGATGAGGTCGCTACTGACTTTATAGTTGCTGTAGTATTCAGCAATTTCCCGCTTCAGCAAATTGGCACGGTGTTCAGCGCGCTGAAGTCGTTTATCCGTGCGCACGATACCCACGTAGTCCCACATAAAGCGGCGTAACTCATCCCAGTTATGCGAGATAACCACATCCTCATCGGAGTCAGTGACCTGACTTTCATCCCATTCTGGTGCTATCGCAATGCTAGGGGCATGGTCGAGCTGAGCGATAATATCGTCGGCCGCCGCTTCTGCGAAAACAAAGCATTCCAACAGTGAATTACTGGCCAACCGGTTAGCGCCGTGAAACCCTGTGTAGCTGGTTTCGCCGATGGCGTAGAGTTGCTCAACATCGGTACGACCACGCAGGTCGGTGACTATACCGCCGCAGGTGTAATGGGCTGCCGGCACAATAGGAATGGGTTGCTTTGTTAGGTCATAACCAAAAGACAGGCACTTTTTATAAATCGAGGGGAAGTGATTTTGGATGAACTCATCGGACTTGTGGCTGATATCCAAATAGAGACAGTCACAACCCAGCCGTTTCATTTCGTGGTCTATAGCACGTGCGACTATATCACGCGGGGCTAACTCCCCCCGAGCGTCGAATTTATGCATAAAACGGCTTCCATCAGGCAACAGAAGCTTAGCGCCTTCGCCGCGTAATGCTTCACTAATGAGAAAAGACTTAGCCTGAGGGTGATAGAGGCAAGTGGGGTGGAACTGATTGAATTCCATATTGGCGACGCGGCAACCCGCTCGCCAGGCCATGGCGATACCGTCGCCACAGGCGCCATCGGGGTTGCTGGTGTATAGATAAACTTTGCTGGCTCCGCCGGAGGCAAGAACGACAAAGCGTGCTCTAAAAAGCTCGACATGTTCGGTATCACAATTAAGAACGTAGGCGCCGAAGCAACCTCTGTCTTCGAGACCTAGTTTTTCACGAGTGATTAAATCGATAGCTGTGCGGTGTTCAAAAAATTCAATATTAGGGTGCTCTTTGGCACGCTTTACCAGGGCGTTTGAAATTGCTCTTCCAGTAGTGTCGGCCTGATGAATAATCCGGCGATGACTGTGACCACCCTCTTTAGTGAGATGGTATTCCGTCTCAGTATCTTCGTTTTCTGTAAAAGGTACCCCTTGTTGAATAAGCCATTCAATACTGCGCTTGCTTCGCTCGACGGTAAAACGCACGGCATTTTCCACGCATAGCCCGGCTCCTGCGGTCAGGGTGTCTCTTACGTGCGCATCCACCGTGTCGGTTGAGTCCAAAACCGCAGCGACACCGCCTTGAGCATAATAGGTTGAGCCACCAAATACCTGGTCTTTACAGAGTACAGCAACATTTAAACTATCCCCCAATTTGAGCGCTACTGTCAGCCCAGCGGCACCACTGCCTATAACCAGTACATCATGTTGAAAAGTGGGGTTCATAAATAAGTAGAAGCTTGCTCTGAGATTAAGTAAGTTGTCGGCATTATATATTAACCAACAGTGTGGGCGGCAACCTGATAATTCATTATTCTGTGAAATTGATTAATTGTGGAGCATACAGAAAAAATTGCACTATTATTAATTCCCAATGTCATACCGCCAGCACAAAATAATTATGCCGGTATAACGGTGTGTTTTGGGTTAGAATAAGCCACATTTTTGGCAACCAATAAAAAGCATTACATTTTTTATGGTTTTTATGTTTTATTAAGAACTTCTGGGGAATCAAATGGTCTATCTGTCTAGCATTCGGCTGTCCGTCTACGCATATTTGAGTCCTGGTTTGTAGCCCTGACTGGAGTCGGAGAGAAAATGCTTAGGGAACAGGAGACCGATCAGCAATTAGTTGAGCGAGTCCAAAAAGGAGATAAGCGAGCTTTTGACCTGTTGGTATTAAAGTATCAGCATAAAATAGCAGGCTTGGTGAGCCGGTATATTCATGATAGCCATGAAGTACTTGATGTCTCCCAGGAAGCCTTTATTAAGGCGTATAGAGCAATTGGTAGATTCCGTGGTGATAGTGCTTTTTACACTTGGTTATACCGTATTGCGATTAATACAGCTAAAAATCATCTTGTCTCGCGGAGCCGTAGGCCACCAGATTCAGATGTTGAGATAGCCGATGCCGAATATTTTGAAGGCGCTAGCAAGTTAAAGGATAATGATTCGCCTGAAAATGAACTGTATAAGGCTGAGCTGGAAAAAACAGTGTTTAAGGCAATTCACCAGTTGCCAGAAGATTTGAGAACGGCAGTAACATTACGTGAATTTGACGGTATGAGTTACGAAGAAATTGCTGAAGTCATGCAGTGCCCTGTCGGCACAGTGCGTTCGAGAATATTTAGAGCTCGGGAAGCAATTGATAATCAAATTAGCAGTTTGGTTAACTAAAGAGTTATAGATAACATTAACAAAAGCATTAATAAAAGTGTGTATAAGAGGGAAACACAGATGACAGATAATCTGCGCGAATCTATCTCGGCGTTAATGGATAATGAAGCCAATGAGCTGGAACTTCGTCGACTGCTCACAAGTATGGAGAAAGATAATGAGGTGCGTGATACTTGGAAGCGTTATCAATTAGCAAGCTCAGCCATGAAGAGAAATTTGCCCAAGAATCTGCATGTCGACATTAGTTCTCGAGTAGCGCAGGCCATTGCCGATGAAGAGATTAAATTTGAGTCGGGCATTGTGGTGAAAAATGTTGGCTGGAATCGCTTTCTGAAGCCCGTGACGAGTGTGGCTGTTGCCGCTTCGGTTGCCGTTGTGGTTGTTTTTGGATCATTACAAATGAATCAGCCTTCCTCTGCTCCCGGTATTGCTGAGCAGGAAGCTTCTGATATTAATACACTTATTGCTGGTAGCAACCCAGCGTTGAAAGATGTCTTACCCGTCAGTGACGAAGCTTTAACGGTATCGCAAAAAAAGCTTAGGGAATTGATTGATACTCATGCTCAACAAGCGGATTTATCTCGTAGTCGTGCATTTATGCCATATGCACAATTAGTCAGCGATAGTGAATCGCAAAGGTATTAATGGTGCGAGTTGAGAAAACTGTGTCGCTTTCCAGCTTTGTTTGTAAACTCGGTTTACTCTGCTCATTGATAATCGGCACGGCATCTGCCGATGCCGTGTTAGCCGAATCTGAGGCTAGTAATTTATTCCAGCGTATTTCCGATGCCTTTCGTCAAAACAATTATGATGGTGTATTTGTTTATTCGCATGGTAGCAATATGGAAACATTACGCATCGTTCATCGGTTGGATGATGGTGCGGAGCGTGAGCGTATTGTGCGTATGGATGGCCCTAAACTTGAACTGATTCGCAATGGCGATCAGGTCACCTGTGTGCATACTGCCGATTGGAAAGGTGATGTTAATCACCGTATCCCAGCTGGTCCTTTTGCTAAAGCCTTTATTCGCGATGTCAGTCATTCCAGCAGTGGTTATCAGGTCGAGCTCATTGGCCAAAGCCGTATTGTGGGCCGAGAAGCCATGCGCTTTGCGATTACGCCAAAGGATGAATTTCGCTATGGGTATCAAATTTGGTTGGATAAGGAAACGGGATTGCTGCTGAAATCCGTTTTGTTGCATGCTAATCGCGTACTTGAACGATTCCAGTTTACTCAAATTGATCTTACCAATGAGATTACGGATGATGAACTAGATTTAGGTATTAAAGGTGAAGTGTTCAAGCATCAGCCTTTATTGCTCTCCGAGAATGAAACGATTGAACAAAAAAAGCCTAGCTGGAGGCTCACCTGGATGCCGGACGGCTTTATTATGCGCATGCAAGGAATACGACGAGCACATGGTGGTGACATGCAGGCCGATACGCTCACCTACAGTGACGGTATGACTGCATTTTCGATATTCGTTGAGAAAGCTCCCACTGAAGCACAGGAGCGGGTAGCTACTCAAAAAGGTGCAACGGTTGCCGTTGCTCGCGTTATAAAAAGTAATTCGGGTAACCATTTTGTAACGGTAGTCGGCGAAGTGCCCATGATGACCGCGCAGCGCTTGGCAGACTCGATAGTTCCGGTCGAGGAGACAGAAGAGTGATTGAAGAGCCGGGCCGAGTTGTTGCCGTTGAGGGTAAGCAAGTTTGGGTGGAAACGATACAGCAAAGCTCTTGTGGCGGTTGTGCAGCGAAATCTACTTGTGGTCAAGGGCTAGTTGCAAAATATACTAGCGGCAAGCGAAACCATATTCGTTTGGTAACTGATCAAAGTTTGAGGGTCGGTGATCAAGTCGTCTTGGGTATTCCAGAAAATACATTATTGAAATCGGCTTTTCTCGCCTATGGGTTGCCGTTGCTTTTGTTTATTGCGGCGGCTGGAGTAGCGGATAGTTTGTTTGGCGCACCTGAGCCTTGGGTGATAGGTATCGGCATTCTGGCTTTATGCTTAGGTTTTGTGCTGGTAAGGCTGATCTCTGGGGTTGGCGCTGGCAAGTCCTCATTTCAGCCACTCATATTAAAGGTATTGCCAGCGACAGAGATTACTGCGGGAGGTGACTGTATCGGATCGCTGCTCTAAAGCATTTTTACCTCACTTAACACTTCATCCGCATGACCTTTTACCTTCACTTTACGCCACTCTTTGCGCAGTACCCCTTCCGCATCAATTAAAAAAGTACTGCGTTCAATTCCCATGTATTTACGGCCATAGAGGTTTTTTTCCCGGATCACATCAAATTGCGAGCAGAGTTTTTCTTCTGGATCAGATAATAGTTCGAAAGGAAAGCACTGCTTGGCTTTAAAATTTTCATGTGCTTTGATGCTGTCTCTGGAAACCCCCAATATGACGGTGTTATTCGCAGTGAATTGATCGAAAAGATCTCGAAAATTCTGTCCTTCCGTAGTGCAGCCTGGAGTGCTGTCCTTAGGGTAAAAGTAGAGAACAATATTCTTCCCCCGCAATGTAGATAAGTTGATTTCCTGATCTCCAGTGGCTGGAAGTGTAAAATGTTTGACGGGTTTACCAATGGTTGGTGTTGACATAAGACTATTTTCCGTTAAATCAAGTGTAGGAATTCTAAGTAGAAATTATAGCGGGCTTCGCTTGTGATTGTGAGTCCTCGACATTACTATAACCCTTTATTTAGTCGGCGGAGTTTTGGATGATTGAAGGCAGTATAGTTGCGCTGGTAACCCCAATGGAAGAGGACGGCGCAATTGATTGGCAGGCGCTTGAACGCTTGATTGATTTCCATTTGGAGAATGGTACGAACGCAATTGTTGCCGTTGGTACGTCGGGAGAATCGCCCACGCTACCGGTAGATGAACATATTGCCGTTATCGCCGCTACTGTACAACGGGTCGCCGGCAGAATACCGGTAATTGCCGGGACTGGTTCCAATGCAACCTCGGAAGCGGTGGAATGGTCCCAATCTGCTAAGGAAGTGGGTGCTGATGCCTGCTTATTGGTAACGCCTTACTATAATCGCCCAACCCAGGAAGGTATGTATCAACACTTTAAGCTAATTGCTGATAGCGTTGATATCCCCCAAATTCTCTATAATGTTCCAGGGCGTACGACTTGCGATTTATTGCCGGATACTTTGGAGCGGCTTGCCTACCATCCTAATATTATCGGCATCAAGGAAGCGACGGGCGATTTGGAGCGAGGCCGCGAAGTGCTTGAGCGATGTTCTGATCGCTTAACCGTCTACTCCGGAGATGACGCGACCGCCATGGAGTTAATACTGATGGGTGCCAAAGGTGATATCTCAGTTACCGCAAATGTGGCACCAAAGAAAATGGCTGAAATGTGCAGAGCGGCAATTGCTGGTGATAGAGAAACTGCCGAACGCATCAACGCGAAATTGGAAGCACTACATCGGGATTTATTTGTAGAAGCGAACCCGATCCCAGTCAAGTGGGCGGTAGAACAGTTGGGGTTGATCAAGGGCGGCATCCGTTTACCTTTAACAAGATTAAGCCAGCAGTATCACGAAATGATTCATCGAGCAATGCAACAGGCTGAGGTCATATAATAAACATGTACAATCAACGAATGCTCAAAAATCCTATGCAGACTAAAGTGTTACAGAGACTCTTGATGAGCAAGCTGAAGCTAAGCCCACCTTTGATGGTTATCCCAATAATTGCTGCGAGTGCACTTTCTGGTTGCGGCTGGCTAATGGGAGATGAAGGTTATTTCCGCGATCGCAAACATGATTATCGCGAAGCAGAGGTATCTCAACCAATCAACGTGCCGGATAATCTGGATAAATCTGCAATTAAAGACTTATATCCGGTGCCTGGTTGGCAAGGTGCTCAAGCGTTTTCCAATGATTTTGAAGTACCTATGCCGGAAGCCTTTGTGACGAAAAGTCAGGGTGAAATTCGTGCATTTAAGTCAGGTAATCGATACTGGATTTCGGTTAATACTCAACCAGCGAGTGCCTGGGCGAAAGTGCGACGATTTTGGGAACTGAACAGCATCGAGTTGGCGCTTGAGGAACCTTTTAAAGGGGATATGGAAACAGTTTGGTTGTCACGGGAAAAGGAAAATATTGCCACACGCGATAAATTCCGAATTCGGGTCGAACACGGTATGCATGAAAACTCAGCGGAAGTGTATATCATGCACCTTGGCTTTCCGGCCACCGCCGTATTACCTGCTGCAGAGCAATTAGATTGGTCTGTCGTTAAGGAAGAGGATGAGTTAGCTGTCGCAATTATGCAGGAGCTTGCCAGTTTTCTGATTGATACCGAATATGAAGGTGCTCCTGCTTCCTTGTTGGCCCAGAGCTTTTCTGGCGCACCTAAGTCCTCGCTGAGTACTGATGCTTCAGGGAGAAAAATACTGGTCTTACAACTGAACTATGAGCGAGCTTGGGAAGCGGTCGGTAAAGCGATAGAAGATGCGGAAATAGAAGTAGCCGATAAAGATCGCAGCTCTGGGAATTACTACGTTAACTACTATCCCAACGCGGAAGAAAAGAAAGAAGGTGGGTTCTTCTCATTTTTACCTTTTGTCGGTAACGATGGGTCGAAAGGCAAAGCATTTAAATTTGTGGTGAACTTAAAAACGGAATCCGAAAAAATTGTGGTTGCGGTAGCGAGTGATGATGAAAAAATTGAAAAGGATCTGTCGGAAGCGGTGCTGGCTACTATTAGAGAAAATCTTATATAGTGACCTATCAGATGTCTGTTAGTTTAACATAAGGTATTTAGGTGCGTTTTTCGTCGCTCGGCAGCGGCAGTCGTGGCAATGCCACGCTGATTGAACATGCGAACACCTGCCTACTGCTTGACTGTGGTTTTACCCTCAAAGAAACCGAACGGCGGTTAGCGCGTCTGGACAAATCGCCGCAACAAATAAGCGCTATATTAGTTACCCACGAACACAGCGACCATGCTAATGGTGTGGGCCCCTTAGCGCGAAAATACGATCTGCCCGTCTACCTTACTGCTGGAACTTATCAGCAATCTCGGATAGGCCAGGTTAATCAGCTGCACAACATCAACTGCCATTCGACTTTTGCCATCATGGATATACAAATACAGCCGGTTCCCGTACCCCATGACGCGCGAGAGCCCTGTCAATTTATTTTCGATGACGGTGCAAAAAAGTTGGGTGTTTTAACAGATTTAGGTAGTATTACGCCCTTCGTCAAGCAAAGTTATCGTCAGCTGGACAGTTTGCTATTGGAGTGTAATCACGATCTCGAAATGTTAGAGCAGGGTCCTTATCCCCTTGCTTTAAAACGGCGTATAAGTGGCGAATATGGGCACCTGAGTAATAACCAGGCGGGGGGTTTACTCAGAGAAATAGAAATAAAGCACCTGCAACACCTAGTGATCTCTCATATCAGCGAACAAAATAATTCAACGCAGAGAGCTGTCAACGAGGTAGTTGGGGCGACTGGATGTAGTGAACATTGGTTAACCGTAGCTGATCAAACGTTGGGCTTTGATTGGCGAGTGATAAGTTAATTGGAGACAGAAATGGAAAAGCGTGAAGAGCTGTATGCAGGTAAAGCAAAATCGGTATATAAAACTGATGATCCTGATCGATTAATATTATTGTTTAGAAATGATACCTCAGCCTTTGATGGCGAAAGAATCGAGCAGCTGGATCGCAAAGGTATGGTGAACAATAAATTTAATGCGTTTATCATGCAGAAACTTGAAGCAGCGGGCATTCCCACACACTTTGATCGACTTTTATCGGATCAGGAAGCCTTGGTAAAGCGCTTAAAGATGATTCCGGTAGAGTGTGTGGTACGCAATATCAGCACTGGTAGCCTCTGCAAACGCCTCGGCGTGCCAGATGGAATGGAGCTGAACCCACCGACCTTTGAGTTCTTTCTTAAAAACGACGCGCTGCATGACCCGATGATCAATGAGTACCATATTCGTACCTTTGGTTGGGCTGAGGATGCCCATGTTGAACGTATGAAGGAGCTTACTTTTAAGGCCAATGATGTTCTCAAATCACTATTTTTATCTGGCGATATGCTGCTGGTGGATTACAAGCTTGAATTTGGCCTCTATAAAGGTGAGATTGTGTTAGGTGACGAAATGACACCTGATGGCTGCCGCATATGGGATAAAGCGACCAGAGAAAAATTGGATAAAGACCGGTTTCGTCAAAACTTGGGTAATGTGGTTGAGGCTTACGAGCAGGTGGGTAATCGACTGGGCTTAAAGTTCGATTAACCGGCTTGGTGATAGCGGTACTTTGAGGGCGCGGCTGCTAATGCCCGCCGCGCCCAGTATTTATCAGTTAAAATTATCCACCTCACTTCCATCTTCCCCCCGCTTTGCCCCAAACCCATTGACAGAAATAGGGTGGGCACATCATTGAAAAGTAACTCTTATCTTGTGCTGGACCAAGGTGGGCATAGCAGTCGGGCGCTAGTGTTTGATGCGAGTGGAAGGTTGCTAACACAAGCGGCAGTACCCGTGGCAACGGATAAACCCAAGTTAGATTGGGTCGAGCAAAACCCCGCAGAATTGGTTGAGTCATTAAGGCAGGCCGCTAATCTCGCTCTTCAGGGGCTGACGCAGGAGCAGCGCAACTGTCTGTTGGCTGCGGCGTTGGTTACCCAGCGCTCTAGCTTAGTGTGCTGGCATAAAATCACAGGAGAAGCGCTTTACCCAGTCATCAGTTGGCAGGATCGCCGTGGTGCTCAGTGGCTGAGTCAACAAAATATTGATACCAATTGGATACATCAACGCACGGGTTTAACCCTAAGTGCCCACTACGGTGCGAGTAAAATTCGTTGGTGCCTGGATCATCTCGCCCAGGTTAAACAGGCCTATGACAATGGCTGCCTAACATGTGGTCCTCTGGCCAGTTGGTTGATTGCGCAGCTCACGGACAGCAAGGCAGCAAGGGTTGATCCCGCTAACGCTTCGCGAACCCTATTGTGGAATATGGAGACTTTGGATTGGGACGAGGAGTTGCTCCTTTGTTTTGGTATTGAGCAATCCCTGTTGCCGAAGCTGACAGCAACGCAGTCTGATTACGGGCTGTTGGTGCTGGATGAAATTAGCCTACCGCTACGCTTGGTAAATGGAGACCAGTCTGCCGCAATTTTTGCAATGGGTGATTTATCCAGTGATACGGCTTACGTCAATCTAGGAACTGGTGCCTTTATCTCTGTCCCCTGGGCGCAAACCAAGGCTTGTCCGAAATTCTTGCTAAAAAGTCTGGTGCATCAAAGTGATACTGCGTGCTTTGTCGTCGAGGGCACGGTAAATGGTGCGGCTAGTGCATTGGATTGGGCGCAGCAGTACTGTGGTTTGGAGAATTTGGATCGGTTGGATGACTGGGCAATAAAGGAGAAAACAATCCCCTTGTTTATTAATGGTATCGCTGGCTTGGGTTCGCCCTATTGGTGTGAAATGTCTCCGGAGTTTGTTGGTGATGGAAGCAAGGAACAAAAACTCGTTGCGGTATTGGAAAGTATCGTATTTTTGTTACAGATCAATCTTGGCATCATGAGTAAAAATGGCTTTGACGGAAGTAAAATTCAGGTATCAGGAGGCTTATCCCAGTTAGATAGTCTCTGCCAAAAACTAGCGGATATCAGCGGCCTAATCGTTTTTCGTCCACAACAGGTGGAGGCAAGCGCGCGTGGTGCGGCGTTCTGGCTGGCGGGACGGCCAAGTGATTGGCAGGTGGTAGCGTCGGACAGATTTTTACCATCCAGGAAGGGAAGCATGACTATAAAGCGACGATTCTTAGCGTGGCAGCAAGTGCTGCAGGAGCGCCTTAAGCGCGCGTAAGCCTGATCTCCCGTGTGTTGACTAGCGCATCACGGACACTTAAATTTTTTCGGATCAGCTTTACTACTTTCTCTGCGGTAGCGCGGTAACTGGTTAATTTGCCACCATAAATACTAATGCAGCTGGGTTGTTTTGGTGAGTCACAAACTAACTGAGTTTCGCGTGAACGGTAAAAAAGGCCGCGCTCTGATTTCGGTAACACGCGTAAACCAGCGAAACGTTCTAGCACTTCCAGGCTTAAGTTTGGAAAATAGTGCTCAATGATTCTGAGTAGATACGCCTCCTCTTCAGGCAGCGGTGTGACTTTGTTCGGATCACCCTGAAATAAGGTTTCCGTAGTACCCACCAAGGTATTGCCGTACCAAGGCATGGCGAAAACTGCCCGGTGGTCAAGTGGCGATTCCAGGTAAAAACAGTAGTTAGCTAATTCTCCCTGAATGACAATGTGCGCACCCTGTACTAAGTCAAGCGATAGCGCAGGCGGTGCGGGCGTGATGCGCGCATTGACCTGATTTACCCAGGGGCCACCAGCATTGATTAGGACTCTGCATTTAATCTGGCGAGGTTCGTCACTATCTTTCTGTCGTATCCTAAGGGTATAGCCCTGACTGTTTTTTTCGGCGTCTATAAACTCCGTGCGGCAAAGTGCCTCGGCGCCGAGGTTTTGTGCTGAGCGAACCACCGCTTGTGTCAATAGACGATCATCGGTCTGAGCATCCTGATAGACATAAACCTGCCTTAAACCTACGGTATTTAATAGGTTGAGCTGACGCCATTGATCTTTAGGTAAACAGTGAAATCGGCAGGCATTGCTAGCGCCCGCTAGTAACGCATAGAGCGTTAACCCCAAGCGAATCTGCCAGCTCTTGTAAGTCGAGTTCTGATACACGGGAATATAAAAACCTTGGCGGTGTACCAACTCCGGCGCATTGCGTATGAGCAGCTCGCGTTCACGCAGACATTCCCAAACCAAGCTCAATTCGCCGCTTTGCAAATAGCGCAACCCGCCATGGATGAGTTTGCTGGATTTACTCGAGGTGCCTGCCGCCCAGTCGCTTTTTTCCAGAATTAGCGTACGGTAACCAGCCGCCGCAGAAGCTTGCGCGACCCCTGTGCCATGGATGCCACCACCAATAATAACAACTTCATAATCCTGGTTCATGTTTAAGAGTGAAATCTCTTATCTAATGCCTGTTGAAGTTCCACAAAAGCAAAGGTTTCGATCATGTTAGCGCCACGTTCAATCAGCTTAATGGCAGTTACCGCCTTATCAATTTCATAAATTACCAAGCGAGTATGGGGTAAACCGATCGTCCCAGTTCGCGGTAACTGTTTGTAATCACAAAAGATGTAATCGGGCTTGATGGTTTGGAGGGGGGGGGATTCTATGTCACGCCAGCGCTCCACCACCACCCCCAAACTTGGCCAGGCGGTTTGGTAGGCATATTCAATAAAAGGTATAGAAAAACTGATTAAAGTGCATTGCTCAACGATCGGCATTAATAAATCGGTTACCCGTCGATACAGCACTTCAATACCCTGTTGCTGAATAGCACAGCGCTTTATTTCGATAAAGGCGTGAACTTGCGGGTGAGCCACCAGAAGCCTTACTAAATCGGCTAAAGGAGTAATCTTCAGGTCGATAAATTTATCGCCAAAGCGTTTGGGTTCATATGCCGGAATAGTGATCAGCTCGGCAAAGCTGTAATCATGAATAGCGCCTTTAACGCCGCTGATACGACGCATGTGGTTATCATGGTAGAGCACCGGCACCTGATCCTGGCTTAGTTGAATATCCGTTTCCACATATCTTGCTCCTGCGTGGATGGCCTCTGCCAGACTAAGTAGAGTATTTTCCGGGTATTGCGTCTGATGGCCACGATGGGCGACGAGTTTGATTGGATTCATAGTCCCTGCCTGCTGCTAACAGTATGGAGCATAAATAAATGAATGCCAAATGAAGGCTCCAGTTGACCATCATCTGACAAATCAGTTTTAAAAAATAGTGTTTCTTATTGCCTGACGACAAAGCATTGCCGACAATGGCGATTAAATGATTGAAGAGAGGTTATCCCGTGTTTCCCGAATATATTGAGCCGTTGTTTCGACCACCTAGTGAGGCTCGATCTTTGATATTACAGGTCACCAATGGCTGTTCTTGGAATAAATGTACCTTTTGCGAAATGTACACCGCGCCACAGAAACGATTTCGCCCGAAGCCGCAGGATCAAATTGAGCAGGAGCTTAGTAGTATCGCTGCTTCTGGGCAGTCTATCCGGCGTATCTTTTTGGCTGATGGTGACGCTATGACATTATCGACCCGCCGACTGTCGGAAATTTTACAGGCGATTAATCATTACCTGCCCAATGTACAGCGCATCTCATCCTATAGTCTGCCGCGAAACCTGAAAAACAAGACGGTGGAGGAATTAACAGAATTGCGGTCGCTGGGCTTAAGCCTGATGTATGTAGGTTGCGAAACCGGTGATGATTTGCTGTTGGCAAAGATCAAAAAGGGTGAAACCTACGAGAGTTCGTTGCAGGCTTTGCTTAAGGCCCAGCAAGCGGGCATAAAACGTTCGGTAATGATCCTCAACGGCTTGGGTGGTAAAAAGTATAGCGAGCAGCATGCCGTTAACTCTGCACGTTTGATGAACGCCGCGCAGCCTGAATACCTGTCAACTCTGGTGGTTTCTTTTCCTCATGGCGTGGCGCGTTACCAGCAAGGTTTCGGTGGTGATTTTATCGCGCTGAATCAACTGGAGCTTGCGCAGGAAATGGAGCGTTTGTTGACCACGCTGGCGCTGGAGCAAACGATTTTTCGTAGCGATCATGCCTCCAACTATTTGGTGTTAAAAGGAACGCTCAATCAAGACCGTGACGAGTTACTTGAAATTGTGCGTATGGCGCTTGAGCAACCTGGCTCGATACCTTTGCGGCAGGAATGGCAACGGGGTATTTAAGGGGCCTCTGATGCCATCATGAATTGTTTGCCTGTGCTTAAAATGGCCGACTAAAGCCATTGAATGGCTAACTGATTGATTTTTTTCGCCAGAATAGCAAAGAATTGTGGCTCCTTTAAGCAGGCATTATTGATTTCAATGGTTGCCATGCCGTCTTCCACTGCCGTTTTGGGGCGAGTTTGCGATTTAGCGATCAGCGCATCCTCAGTACGGTAAACGGTAAAGAGAAGTGTAGGGTCAATATCCAGATATACGGAAGAACCAAAGCGGGCATCAACCAGAAATTCCGGGAGGAGTTTACCCTGTGAGTCGGCGAATAGGTCGAACCAGACTTTCGGTGCAATGTCGTACGCAACAATTGGCTTAGAATTTTGCTCATCGGTGCTACGGTAGCGCCCGGTTAAGCGGTCAAGGCGATACATTGATTCAAAGCCCAGGCTTACCGCAAGCCCTTTCCATCGTAAAAAACTGGCATCAAGCTGCCATTGATCGCCGTATATTTTAAAATTTTCCTTCTTACAAAAATCACCGGTACGTAACACCGCCAGATACTGTTGATCAGAAAGGTGCACAAACGCTAGTTTGGCGATGGGGTGTTCAGCGTTGAACCGGTCGTAGATATAAAAGGGTGCCACCAGGACGAGAACAACAAGCGTTATTGTTGGTAATAGCACAAGCCATTTAAAAATCTTTAAAGTCTTGCTCATCAAGTGCGTATTCCCATGATGATCGCTAATCTTTGGCGGGGGTTTTTCTAAGTATAGTGCAGCTTCGAATCAGAGGACAATTCGGGCTAATTAGAATCGCCCGGTTTTTTAAATCGCTCAAGGTCATCCTGTTCCGCATCGATATTCTTAATTTCGACAAAAACAATGCGCACGGTAGTATCGCCGACGTTTTCGCCATAATGCTTATCTACTTCACCAAACCAAGTTGCAGCACCTGCTTTTTCCTGCACAACAAATGATTCGCCTGCCGCTGTAGTAATCTTTAGAGCGCCGCCGGACAGAATGTAAGAAACCTTGGCAGGGTGTGTATGCCAGTTATCCCGCTCTCCCGGTAAAACCTGATATTCGACCACGCGCACATGCTCATTTTCCAGTAGAACTTTATATGAGTTAGGAGATACTTCGGTTGGATCGATGGCTTCGGCCTGTGGTGCTGCGAGTAAGTAGGGGTAGATTAATAAAAGCGTTAACGTTAATAGATTTTTTAGAGAATGCATTTTCACGACGCTCCGTTTGTGAGACTGGGGAGGCTAGGTATATCACTAACAAACTAGGTTTGGAATGATTTTACATAACGGGTTGATATAATTTCACTTTTTCAGAATGAATTTTAATTACTCCGCACGAAACAGGGGTTGTCATAAAACCGGAGTTAGAGGTACCGCATCAAAACGGTTACACTTAAAGCATTATGAGCGGTTTGATCATGATGGCCTCTCCGGTGCGAAGTATGACATTCGCAATCAGGAGTGGTAGAGACATGACAGCAACACTATGTCCAAATATTTTGTGGATCTTCTGGCGGAAAAATGAAAATCGTTATTGCGACGGACTCGTTTAAAGGCAATCTCACTTCATTACAGGCGGCGAACGCAATTGAACAGGGTGTTCGCCGTGTTCTACCGAAAGCAGCCTGTCGCAAAATACCGGTGGCCGACGGTGGCGAGGGAACAGTACGAGCACTATTGGATGCAGTAGGTGGTAAATCAATTCATAAAAGAGTGATGGGGCCTGCGGGGCAGGCCGTCAGAGCCCATTATGCAATACTGTCTGACCAGAAAACCGCTGTCATCGAAATGGCGGAAGCTGCCGGCTTGCACTTAGTGGATGACGCAACTAGAAATCCTTTAAATACAACCAGCTTCGGTGTTGGTCAGCTAATTATCGCTGCCATCCAAAATGGCGCAAAGAAAATAATTGTCGGGGTTGGTGGTTCGGCAACGCTGGATGCCGGGATGGGTATGGCGCAGGCGCTTGGTGTCCGTTTTTTCGATGATGTGGGAAATCTTATTGAACAACCGGGTTGTGGGGGGTTGTTGAGTACTGTAGCAGGTATTGATATTTCCACCATTCATCCTGCTATTCGTAAGATTAAAGTCACTATCGCTAGCGATGTTGAGAATCCGCTCTTTGGCGAGGAGGGCGCCGCCTACGTCTATGGTGCTCAAAAGGGTGCAACCTTAGCGATGCAAAAGACATTAGATTTTAATTTAAAGCAGTTTAGTAAGCTGGTGAATACGGAATTGGGACGCGACGCCGGAGATATCAGCGGAGCGGGTGCTGCCGGGGGGCTCGGTTTTGGTTTAAATGTATTTGCTAAGGCGAAAATGAAAAGTGGCATTGAACTAGTAGCCCAACTAACCGGGTTAAAAAGGCATATCTCAGGCGCGGATCTGGTGATTACCGGTGAGGGGCGTATTGATGCGCAAACGGCATTTGGTAAAACGCCGATCGGGGTGGCGAAAATCGCCCGCAAACTGAAGGTGCCAGTTGTAGCCATCGGTGGAACGCTGTCTGATGATAGCAATGAGCTGTTCCAAATTGGCATCGATGGATTAGAAGGAGCTGTGGTGCGGGAGATGTCATTGGCTGAAGCGCTGAAAAACTCAGAAGCTTATTTGGCTAATGCAGCGGAACGAGTTATACGCTTGTTGTTAATCGGACAAAAAATGCGCAACAGATGAAATAACGAGATATGAAAGAATTGAGATTCATCTCTGAGTAATGTTCGAAAGGAATCGATTAATTCCGCAGAGGGTATTGTGAAGGAGCTGTGACCAGAGTACGTACAAAAAGTACCTGGGAAGTAGCGCAATGCTGTTCTCCCCGCTCAGTTAGCTGGCCAACACTTAAGGCAGTTATTGATAACCTCGGTCAATACTAGCTTGAGATATTCAATAGCCAACCTACCATTACCACCTGAGGTACTGTGATTAAGGGAAGAAATAAAGCAATTCTCCAAGAGTGGGTGGTGTCTTTAATCGACATGATCTCAGTATAGTCTGTAGCGACGCCAGTCATTAGAAAGGCGAAACTATTACCGGGAGCATTAGCGCGAAGAATAAGATCGGCGGCGATAGGTGTGGAGCCTTCCGAGCAGACTTCAATAATTGTCGCTGCAACCAGTGTTAACCCCAGCCCCATCATGGTTGGGCCGAACAGGGTTTGGTATAACTCCAGGTCGATAAATGCACGAATCGTAGAAGCCAGCACCACACCGAAAAACAACCAGCGTAGTACCATCTGTGAGCCTTTCACCCCTTCCCAGAGTATTGTGCCGAGAAGGGCAGCGGATATGTCTGTCTGCTTCCATTCGTTGCGTGCCTGTTGCCAAAACTGAAAGTCCTTGGGTAAGTTTGGCTGCTGCCCATTGTGAGGCAAAGTGCCTTTGGCCACGAGTTTGTCAAAAATCCGCCCGGAAATTAATGCGATGGCGGCGGAGAGTAAAATAAAGGCCAGTGTCCAAGGGAGGCCAATAAGGGCAACCAAAATAATGGTGAGAGATAGCGAGTTCCAGGGGCTGGCGATCAAAAAGGCCATGACTTGGCCAAGGCTTGCACCGCGCCGATAGAGCTGCATGCCGACCATCAGAATGCCGTGGCTGCATAAATCCAGTAACAACCCAGCCAGCGTCGCCCGAAATAGCCCACGCCAGGTGTTGCCAATGCCGAGTGCTGAAATGACGAATGATTGTGGTATGCGTCCTAAAATACCGACAAATACGGCAGCCAGCACCATACTCCACCACATAGTGTTAATCAGTGAAAAGACGGAGTGGCTCATGCTGGCGAGCCAATCGATCTTTAATGAATGATCGAAGCCGAGATAGGTACCGTAAAACAGAATAATTAAACTTGCAGAAATCCAGAGTAACCAGTCTGTTTTTTTGGCTTCGCCACCACAGCAACTTTTTTGCTCTGTGGATTCGACGGTTTTCGAACCGGTTTCAGTGGTGCAACAGCTTGATTTTGGTTCAACTGGTACAGAGCCGCAGCAGGATTTGGGTTGATCCGTTGCTGGCGTTGAATGGCAATCTGACATACTAACTTTCCCCTGCTAGGGTTTCGATAATCGCGCAATCTGGGCCCTCATCGCCCGCACAGCGGTCGGCTAAATCGAGCAGTGTATTTTGCATGGCACGAAGGTTGGCCACTTTCGCTTCGATGTCCTTTACTTTTTCGACCACCAGGGATTTGACATGCACGCTTTGACGTTCAGGGTTGAGATAGAATTCTGACAGCTGTTTACATTCTTGAAGACTGAAGCCGACCTGCCGCGAATGGCAAAGGAATCGCATCAGGCTAACGTCCTTAGCGTGGTAATCGCGATAGCCATTGTTACCCCGTTTTGGTGGATGTATTAGTCCAATGCTTTCATAGTAGCGTATGGTTTTAGTCGTTAGCCCCGATTGTCGTGCAGCTTCACTGATATTCATCGTATAATACCTGGGTGTTAGGACAGGGTGGGTTAGTTATAGTCTAATCATTCCCGTAACTGGAATGTCAAATAATTCGAAAATAAGCGCAGTTTGGTTTTTGTGCATTTAATTTCGAGACACAGAAGCCATTTTCTTTATCGCACAAAGGGGCGTATGAGTGCCCCTTGTTAGAGGGAGATATGGGAATGTTCGATCTCAACCCGGAAACCGTTCGATTTATTATCAGTAAAGCTCACGAGTTCCAAACCGATAGTGATGTTAGTTTTGTGGAGGATACGCCCAGCCCATTTGACTCAGAGGTACTAGAATTTCGTGGAGTTAACAATAACAGTACGACGAGTCAGGAGTTTGGCTCGATAATCAATGACTTGGAACCCGACCAACAGCAAACCTTGGTGGCGTTGATGTGGGTTGGTCGTGGTGATTTTAGTATTGATGAGTGGGAAGATGCACTGTTACAGGCGCGCTCAAGTTGGACCTTGCATACAGCTGAATATTTGCTCGCAACCCCGCAATTAGCGGACTACCTGGAAGAGGGGCTGGATTTGCACGGCTATGAGGAAGAATAAGTTAGGTTCTTAGATTAATCAGGTATGGACATTAATCTGTCGAATATAGCTCGGTCGCATTAACCAATAAATTAAACCGATTAACACGCCGGACAGGGCGCCACTCACATGAGCAACAAAATTCACACCTGCACCGCCCACTGTTATCAGGCTGTAGATATCCCAACCCACATACCAAGTTGCCAGGATAAGCGCCGGTAAGCTAAAGAAGCGTACCAGCAACAAAAACCAGAAAAAGCAGCGTATTTTAATTTTCGGTGCTAGCACGGCCAACAATGCCATCATTCCCATAACGATGCCGGATAACCCTAGCGTGGGCAAGGCGGCTTCAGTCGTTCCAGCGACGCTGAAACTATAGGCAAGCCCGGTAGAGATGGACATACCTAAAATAATAAAAATAAAACTAAACGAACCAACAATTATTTCCACCGATGCGGCAAAGGCGTAAAAAAATACCAGGTTAAAGATCAAATGTCCCCAGTCTCCGTGGCTAAATACGGCGGTTACCATGCGTTTGATCTGTAACTCCATCGGATTAAACTGGAGTTCTTCTGTGAGGTTGGTGGGCACCATTTTATCAAACTCAGCATATCCTTTTTGCAAGTGATTGAGCATGTAATCCAGTTCGGCCTGGCGGGATTTAAAGAGATTTAGTGGTCTAGCCTGATCGACCAACGCTTGCATGGTGGCGCTGGCGTCCTTTGATTCTCGAATAGATAAATATACATCTTCGCAGGGCGAGCCGGAATGCTGACCGGTGATGTTCCGCAGCACCACGCGTGTTGGTCGGTCAATACTTTTACAAAAACTGGAGACTGAGCGTTGATAGTCGGCATAGGAGGTTAGCTGTTGCAAGAATACAGTAATACAGAGGATGCATACAGCTATGGTTAGCAGTGGTATGCGATGTAACTCCATATCGACCCGATAGGGGAAAAAGATCATAGTGGTTTATCGTCTCAAGCCAATGTGATTAATCGTAACGCTGTGTGTTAGGACCAATAACTAAATTCACTTTGTCCACTGCCTGCTTAAAGGCAGGGGTTCCTCCTCCCTCGCTCACAATCTGCAATAGCTTTTCGGCGTTTTTTGCAACCACACCGGAAAGCAATGTGACGGGTGTTTCCTCAAAAACATCCCGACACAGGGGAGTGGAAGTCCCCAGGATAATGACTGCGCGACAATTAGCGGTTAAAGAGAGCAGTCGATCAATGCTGCCATTAATAATAGCAGTTGCTGTAATAAGGGCCACTTGGCATTTGGGTAGAAGCTCCTCTGTCATCGCTAGCCCCAGAATACTTTCATCAAGACGAGCTTGTCGCTCAAAGATATAAAGCTGTTTGACACGTGGCCGGATATCTCGCACCAAGGGAGAGAAATTGCCAATCATGCCGACTTGGTCGTCGGGGTAAAATTGAATTTGTTCAACGGCTGGCCCAGGCACATAAGCATGATGCGAACTGTTGAGTAAGGCATTGGCAGTCGCCAACGCAACGGCGGAGGCTATCAGGTTGTCGGAGTCGAACAGAGAGAGTAATTCCTTAGCTGGGCGGCCAGCGATTGTTTGCGAGGTATCAAAAACAGAGCAACCACCCGTTAGACTATCGCAAAAGGTATAGGCGAGACCCAGTTGGCCGTTATCCAATTGTACAGCGGTGTAGCAAAGGCCAATTCGAATATCTTTCACCTTCAGGTCGCCCGCTAGTTGTTGTGCCGTATCCTTAAGTTTGGTTCTTAATGCCATAATTGCATTCCAGAGGTTAGAATTCGCAGTAGAAATATAAAGCCATAGCGTTAGAGCTTAACGTAAAGCGTTTATTAAACAAATGTAGGGTAGCCAATGAGCGATAAAATGTGTTGTTGGAAGTGTGGCGCGCTATTAATTGACCTTATTCTGCCTATGTCACGGCGTGAAGAGTGCGCATCCTGCGGAGCCGACCAGCATGTCTGTCGACTTTGTCGTAATTTCGACCCGCAGGTGTCTGATCAATGCCAGGAAGACAGGGCGCCGGCAGTAACCGACAAGGAAAGCGCCAATTTCTGCGATTATTTTGCACCTCGGCCTGGAGCATTTAAAGCGAAAGATTCAGATCCAGAGCGAGCTGCACGTGTACAATTGGCGGAATTGTTTGGGGATCAATTGCCTGAGCAAAAGGAAGAGAATCAATCTTCAAAAGCAAGAGCACAAGTCGAGTGGGAAAAACTGTTTGGGCCGGATAATCAGCAATAAAATGAAGTGTTTACTGAAAACTTATGCTCTGCCTATGATCAAGCTTGCAATATGAAAGTAAAAATTGGATCATGATCGACCTCTTCGTTGTGCGAATGTTTGCACGAATCACAAAATGACTTTGTGGCTTTAATGGCATGTGCGTAAAAAAAACCTCCTGTTATCTTATTTCTTCTTTAATATGTTGTTTGTTAGCGCAGCCAGGCTTGGCGCAGCAGGAAACGGCAGTTAAGACCCTACCTCTCTCAGAAGTTGCACTCTATCCTGAGCATTCTGCACCGGCGACAGTCATTAGTCTCAATGAGCCGGTTGTTAGCGCACAGATTAGAGCACGAGTAATCAATATCCCGGTGCGGGTGGGAGACCGGGTTGAAGCGGGCGCGCTGCTGGCAGAGCTTGATTGTGCAGATTATCAGCTTGCGACTAAATCATCCAATGCCAGGGTAGGAGCGTTGGATGCGAGGATAGCACTGGCTAAACGCCGCGTTGCACGGACCGAAAGCCTGCTGAAAAAGCAGTCTATTTCCGAGGAAGCGCTGGATGAGCGGCAGGCCGATTTAGCGGTATTGCAGGCCGATTTACGTGGGGCGCAAGCAGAGCTGGAAGTGGCCAAATTAAACGAATCTCGATGTCAAGTTGTGAGCCCGTTTCGGGCGTTGGTGATTGAGCGGCAAAGTTCCGTGGGAAACTATGCTGATAATGGCCATCCCTTGGTAAAGATTACTGATTTGGAAAAACTTGAGGTATCGGCGCAAGTTATTACTCAGGATGCTAGCTATCTTGGCTCAATAGATAAACTCTACTTTGAACAGGCTGGCCAACGTTATCTATTAAAACTTAGATCGATAGTATCGACGATTAATAGCGCGACTCGCAATCAAGAGGTGAGATTGGTGTTTGAGCGAGAAAGTGCCTTGCCTGGTGCTGCGGGTAAATTATATTGGCGGGATGTACGACCGCATGTGCCCGCTAACCTGTTAGTAAAACGTGATGGACAGCTTGGCGTATTTATCATTCGTGATGGCCGTGCTCAATTTATAGCCACTCCCGATGCTCAGGCGGGCCGTGCTAGCCCGGTCGATCTGCCGATCTTGACACCACTGGTGGTGGAGGGACATCTAGGACTGCGCGATGCAGAACAGATCGACCCAGTGGGTGATTCCTAAGCATGTTGATGATGCGTCAAATTAATAAACTGGAGCTGAGCGAGCAAAGATGAGTTGGTTGCAGCGCCTGCTCAGTAATCATGTGCTGACCAATCTTAGTTTCGGGTTGGTTTTGGTATTAGGCTATTTGGCTTATCAACAATTGCCTCCTGCGCGCGACCCTGAAATTAATTTTAACTGGGTAAATGTCATTACCATCCTGCCGGGTGCTTCGGCAGAAGATATCGAACGACGTATTACTGATCCTCTAGAGGACGCGATCGCTAGCGGGGTTTCAGATATTAAATTTGTCACCAGCACCAGCCGAGAAGCTATTTCCAATATTCTCATTCGTTTTAATCAAATCGATGAGCGTACTTTTGATAAACGCTTGAGTGATCTACGTCGAGAGGTGCAAAATACTTACAATGATGAGCTACCAAGCGAAGCGGAAGACCCAATTATTTATGAAATCACCAGTTCGAGCGGATTTCCGGCTGCTACTGTGGTGGTTACAGGCGTCGGAGCGGACGAGAATTTACGCGTACAGGCGCGCAATGTAAGAAAGGACCTGGAGCGCCTCAAAGGGATTGATAAAATCACCCCGATGGGGTTGGATGACCCTGAATTGCATGTCTCCTTTTTCCCTGAAAGATTAGTGGGTTTAGGTATTACACCGGCAGATCTGAGCGATACGGTACGTGCTTATTTTCGCGACGTATCAGGCGGTGATATTGATACCAGTGAGGGCCAGTGGTTGGTGCGATTAGCGGGTACCAGTGCTAACCCTGAGGTCATGGCGAATTACTCGGTAATCACTGCGCAAGGCGTCGTTGCGCTCGGGGCCTTGGCGGAGCTGTCGCGATCGACAGAGGAACCTTCCGAATTGGTATTCTATCAGGGCGAACCGGCGGTGATGCTACCAATTGTTAAAAAAGCCAATACCAACGTTATTGAATTAGTGGAACGGGTGCAGGCCTATATCGACCAGCGCAATGCGCTGAGCGAAAACACAGGTGTACGTCTAACGCTGGTAGACGATCAAACCATTAGCACCAAAGAAGCACTGGCGTTGATGCAAAACAATGCCCTGATCGGCCTTTTGTTAGTGCTATTGGTAACCTGGGTTTTTTTGGGGAATCGTATTTCGTTTCTGACCAGTATCGGTATTCCTTTTACGTTAGCGGGTACTTTTCTATTTCTCAATATCATCGGTATGTCGCTGAATAACATGGTGTTACTGGGTGTCGTCATTGCCCTTGGTATGTTAGTGGATGATGCGGTGGTTGTGGTTGAAACCATGTACCGCAAGCTGCAGAACGGTGTTGAGGGTATTGCTGCCGCAATTGAGGCATTAAGAGAAGTTTTTGCGCCCGTAACGACCTCTGTATTGACCACCATGGCGGCTTTCCTGCCATTGATGTTGTTGCCCGGCATCCTGGGTGAGTTTATGAAGGTCATTCCCCTCGTGGTAACTATTGCGCTTGCAATCAGCCTAATAGAAGCCTATTGGATGCTGCCTGCTCACGTTAGTGCGTCGGGGAAATACGCCAAAGCGGCCACTAAAACCTGGCGTGACCGTATGACCCACAAGGTGAAGTTACGCTATACGCGGTGGTTGCTCAAGGCCCTACGGCATCCGATTATTTCAATAACTTGTTCGGGTGCAATTTTTATTTTAGCGATCTTAATTTTGGCTTTTGGCCTGATTCGCTTCAACTTCTTTGAAACCGACCCGTTGCGCCTGTTCTACGTAAATGTGCAGACAGACAGTGGTACTTCGCTGGAGGAAAACGGGCGCATTATACGCGAGATTGAAACCCAAATGCTGGAGGTCATAGAGCCTGATGAGCTGAGGGCAACGCTGGCCTATGCCGGACAACAAATGACAGAAACGGAACCGTTATTTGGTAATAATGTCGGGCAGGTAATGGTTAGTCTCAATCCGGCACAACATGGATTCCGATCCGTGGATGAAGTGGCGGATGCGGTACAAGAAAGGTTGCAGAAAGTGGAGGGTATTAAATCACTCTCTCTGTTACGTATGAATAATGGCCCACCGACGACACGGGCCGTCAGCGTCAAGGTGCGTGGTGATGATTTTGCCACCATCAAAAAGGCCGCTGATCGTTTAAGTCAGTTCATGCAATCGCAGGGTAATTACAGCAACATTACTCTGGATTATCGAGCTGGCAATCCAGAACTAGTGCTGAGGCTCAATGCGGATGCCATTAAACGAGCGGGACTAAACCCGAACACGGTCAGTAGAGTGATGCAAGCCTATGTTGACGGAGAGATTGTCACGGACTTTCAAGACCGGGGCGAAGAGGTGAAGGTGCGTGTCGTAGCAAAACAAGATAAACGCGCTGGCATTGATGCACTCTTGCGCCAAACCTTGTCATTACCGCAGGGGGGTGCGGTGGCTCTTGGTGATCTCGTGATACCCAAGTATGGCTTAGGACAACACAATATTCGGCACTATAATTTTCGCCGAACTATTACGTTGGAAGCAGATATTGATAAGGAAGCAATCAATACTGTGCAAGCGAATCAACTGATTGAGGATGAGTGGCGCAGGATTAGCGGCGAATTTCCCAATATCAATTTGGATTTTACCGGTGAGCTTGATGATATTCAGGAATCTCTTGATGCCATTTGGATGCTAGCGTTACTGGGTGTTGGTTTAATATATATCATTCTTGGCACCCAATTTCGTAGTTATTGGCAACCATTGATGGTGCTGACCTCTTTGCCCTTGGCGATTACGGGGGTTATTTTGGGGTTATTTGTGACTAATAACCCTCTCAGTCTTTATACACTCTATGGTGTGGTGGCGTTGATGGGCATCTCGGTAAATTCAGCAATTGTCCTCATTTCAGCTGCCAATGAGCGGTTAACGTCTGGTATGAGTTTATTGCATGCGACAGTCTATGCGGCAAGAAGACGTGTTATTCCGATTCTGATTACTTCTCTGACCACTATTGCCGGACTTTTTTCTCTGGCGGCCGGGTTGGCGGGGAAATCACTGATTTGGGGGCCGGTAGCAACAGCTATTGTGAGCGGTCTTGCCGTTTCAACATTGCTGACACTTTTTGTGATCCCCCTTATTTTCCGAACTTTTATGGGGTTTTCAGTCGCGCACTTATGGCAAAGAGCGCTCCGTCTTTTCAGAAAACCTGCTTTACGGCCTAACAATAATAACTGGCCCGACTAGAAGACTAGGCGCTTTGCGCTAGTTCCTGCAATAATTCCATACCAATAGCGGCAATAACCTGCTTTTGTGTCTCGTTCGGAGCACTATTCAGGCTCTCTTGCATATGCTGAGCAAGAGCTTTCGTTTCGCAATCACAGACAAGAATAGTCACTTTTTGCGCTGTTTCGGCAGTTAAGCGATACCAGCCATCGTCATGTTGGTGTACGGAAAAGTGCATTGTCATGGTATATATCCCCCGTATTTATCAAAATATAAGGTTAGGTATAGCAAAGGATATGCCGGTTTTCATTTAAGATAGAAAATAATTGGGCTCAGGATGCGAGCCCAATGGCGAATCAGCCAGAAAAAAATGGTTGCCAAAAATTAGCTGGAACTATCCGTACGTACAGAGGTATGCGGTATCGACAGCGACTTGAAGTTGAAAATGCTGATTTGCTGCTACCTCAAATTGGTCGCCAGCGTTAAAAGTCTGCCAGTCATCGCTTTGTGGTAGTTTAACGGTTAATGCGCCACTTATGACTGTCATGGTTTCTTTTTTGCTGGTGCCAAATTCATAATCGCCTGGCGCCATCACACCAACGGTCGCGGGTAGCGAGTCAGTTTGGAAAGCGATAGATTTTACCTTGCCATCAAAGTATTCATTCACATTGAACATACTCTTTTAGTCTCCTGGAAATAGTGGGCGCGCGATTATAGCAGGCTAGTTCATAAAGGAGGAGATCGTTATAATCCCTCCCTCATCCATTTTCTCATTTATTGAAAAGTTATAACCAATGTCAGAGTCTAGCAGTCACGAAGAAGCCACCATGGCGGAGGTCAATGCCCAAACCGCCAGAATTAGCTGGCAGGAATTACAGCGTTTTTTCGCAACAGGTAATTGTGTTTATATTGCACCAGAATTGGATTTAGTGATGGTTGCTTTGCATTTTGCCAGGGACGATGTCGCGCAAATAAAAAGCTGGATGGAACGTGATTTGCTGATGAAAGTCTCAGATAAGCAAGCGAAAATCTGGTTGGCAGAAGAAGCTAAACTTTGGACAGTGGTGATTAAACCTTGGGTATTGGTGCAGCAAGATAAACTCATCTAATCAGGTTGAGATTCAATTTTCTCCCCTACAAACAAGCACTATATTTTGTGCGCATCTAAGTGGATATTCTGGCAATGACGACCATGCATAGTGGTGAGCTCCTGATAACGCTCGTCACCTGTTGAAGCGAACTCAAAGCGAAATACTCTAATGAAATTAATATGGCCATTACTGTCACGTTTAATGGTGACTCGATTCAAAGCAATACTTTCATCTAGCATTTGCAGATCCATTTTTTGGCAGTAGGCTTTTGTTTGCTGTAATGCAGTCTGCTTGATGCCATAGGCATGCCACCAATAGGAAAAGCCCGATAGAATGACGAAAGTCCATAATAAATGGCTTAGTTCAAGGTACACGAAAAATCACTTTTTTAGAGTTGGTGGGTCAGTAGTGGCGCTAATGTCTCACATTGCTGTTAGAAGTGAAAGGTGATTAAAATGAAACGTAATGGCGTCAGATAAATTTACAAATTGTATTTTTTACTGACTGAACACGCCCATAATTATTCAATAGTTAAGCCGAAGCCATTGTAAAATAGAGCTTTTTTTTCGTCCGGCATAGTTATTGCTGTCAATATATACTTAGTGTGTTGATAAATATCAGAACTCACTTTAAGGAATTTTTCAGAGGTTCCTGAGGTCGAGTATAAACCTGGGGTGCGCAAAGTATGTCCAGATGAGCTTTGCGAATACCGACAGGAACAGAACTAAAGGTTTAAATGGATATTTCAGGCTATAAAATAATCCAACCCATCGAGAATAGTGGTGCGGGATTCGTATATCTCGCGACCCAGTTATCTTCCGGGCGAGCGGTCGTAGTGAAGTATCTACCGAAATCGCTGTTAGATCATGCCGTGCTGAATAGATATCTCAGTCGGTTTGATAAGGAGGGAGAAACTGCTAAGCAGGTTTTTCATCCTAATATTGCTGAAGTTCATGAGGTCGGGCAAAACATTGAGGCGCTGTACAGTGTTGTTGACTACATTCCGGGGGAGAGTCTTGAAAAGCGCGCTTCAAGTATGTGCTTATTGGACAAAATATATGTGGTGAAGCAGTTGGCTGGCGCCTTAGATTATTTGGCACAGCGTAAAATTGGCCACTACAACATCAAACCTTCAAATATCATTCTCTCATCAGAAACCAGCCAAGCAATGCTGACGGACTTTGGCTTCGCTCGGGAAATGTATCAAAATGCTGAGTCGCTATTGCAGGATAAATTACTCGAAACAGCAGATTATGCGAGCCCAGAACAGCAGCGCAGGGAGTCGTTGGATGCGCGAGCAGACCTCTATAGTTTGGGCGCGGTCTTTTGTTTTTTACTAACAGGAAAAGCGCCCTTTAAGTACGGTTGTGAGGCGGTTGGTTCTGAGCAGTTAGGGGCTTCCTTCGTGCAATTGCCCAATGAGTTGTCGGTTTTTCAAGAGTTTGTTGATTATGCCTTAGCGAAAATGCCGGATGAGCGTTTCCAGAGTGGGCGCGAGATGATTGATGAACTGGAAAAAATAGACGATGAAATAATTATCGCTATTGATGGGCATTCAGTTGAGTCGGCAAAGGTCTCAAAGAAAACGCCCCCCGTACAGAGCAATGTGTTCTCGTTATCTCATGCGGCAAAGAAAAAACAGCGGGAGACCTTTGAAAAGCTGTTAATGCCCGACACTAAAACTGGCGCCACTACACCCACCCGGAAGTCTAAAAACGAATGGGACGATGTCCCACCAACAGAATTTACCAATAGTTACGAGTATATTGAAAGCCTTAAGTCAGGGAAGCATAAAGGCAAGAAACGAGCACACGAAGATAAAAATATTCATGAGACCATTGCTAAAATCACAGCGCCTTCTCAACCGGTAAAAAATGAAAGTCAGAAAAAAAGTGGCGCGGATAAGCCCCTGCGGGCTGTTGAAGTAGCGAATACAAATGTGAAAGTTAAGGGCGATTCAGGTGTTGATGGAATAAAAAACATTACTCCCGCTCTATCCGAAAAAACAAAAACAGCTAGCTCGGTGCCTCGGCAGACGAAACCTCCAGCAACCGATAAGCCTTTGCCGCACAGTGAGCTAACCAATAATAAAAATAAGGTGGTAGATAATCAGGAGATTCCGTCCAAAGATGCCTCAACATTGAATAAAAACCCCTCTGTTAGTCCTGATTCGGTAACAGCTGGGGTAGAGATAGAGCGCGATGATCTATTGAAGGAAAATGATTTTGTTGATATTCCACAGGAAATATATCAAACACTCGCAGAACAACCTTGTTCTTCCTATGACTATGCGCCGAAGGTGACAAAGAAATATTTATGGCGGTCAGTTTTACTTATCCTACTGCTGTTGGCTAGCGCGGTTATCTATTTTAATTATTCGCGTGAGGAAAAACCAAAGGAGTTGGGCGTTCAGCAAATTCAGGGTAATGAACAGGTTGGCCTGAGTTTTGATTATTTTATTTTTAAAACCCGTGACCGGTTGGAAATGCTTCAAAATAAGCTGCGAGAGGGTATTTATGACATCGTCAGCGGTAAAACAAATAGCTCTGTCGTGAAGGATAATACTGAGTCAAGCCTTTCTTTTGTCCCAATAAAAACAAAATCTCCATTGACGCTCATGACTATTGATCAGCATGATAGTCAAATTACGGATGAAGTGCTGGACCTTGTGATAGTGCAGGAGCAGCGAAGGACGCAAAAACAAGAAAGGATTGATTGGCTTCTTGGGCAAGCGCAAACCCTGAAGAAAGAAGGTAAGTTACTGTACCCGGCCGATCACAACGCAGTGTTGATTTATAAAGAAGTACTAGCGCTTAATCCAGAAAACTTTATTGCCATAACGGAAATGCAGAGCATCAGAAAGGAGATTATCGAGCAGATAAATTTAATGTTGGAGTTAGGCCATTTTGACGCGGCAGATGCTTTGTTGACGCGAATAAATATTTTCTTTAAGCCTGCTCCGCCTACTGGCGACCTCGCGCTGCGCATCAGAGAGCAGCGCCAATCAAGATAGCGCTAATATACGTTTGTTATTAGCCTCGCTAATTTGACTAGTGTACCTTCACGAGCTTCAGCACACAGTTTAGATTTCATTTATACCATTCAATAAGTAGTTTTATATTATGATAAGGCTTATCCAAATGAGCACGGTATAGATAGGATGGCCGATATACTCCCCTTCAAAAAGAAAAAAGCCAAACCGCTTGGCTTATGTCAACATGGGCATCACAAATGGAAAGTGGTGAAGGATAATCACTTTGACTCAAAACAGGGCAAGTTAGTGACGGTATTTAAATGTGAGCGTTGCGGGAAAGAGCGGGTTAAAGGACTTTGACCCTGGGGAGGGAAATGGAGCTACTCGGCGCAGCCCCATCTTTCGTTAAACAATGTCACCTCTGTTAAGATCGATTGTCGCTCTCAACTTATCGGTTGGTTTATTGAAGTCGCAGAGTGTTCCTCAATTTCAACTAAAGCTTTTTCCTCACGAATACTGCGAAATAACAAGAACAGTACAAAGCCGAAAGTGGGAGTGAAAACTGCTGCCAAAAGCAATAGGCTGGATTCCACTCCGTACCGATCAGTCAGGACGCCTAATAAGGGGCCGGTTAGAATAAAAATGGAGCGAAACCCCAAATTTACTAACGAATTAACTGTTGCCCGAAACTCAGAAGTGAGTCGTTTGTTTAACCCGTCATAGAGTATGACCGATCCTACGCCACGGGAGATAGGCAGGAGCAGTGCCAAATAAACACCAATTAAACCAGGCGTTAAGGCCATTCCAGCAAGCCCAACAATGTTGAGTATTGCCACCAGTAGCAGGGTTAAGCGTGAACCGAATAACGACTCAACCTCATTGGCAAAACGAGCGGCGATGCTGCGAACCAAGCAGTGCAGAGCCCATAAATAGCCGAAGTAAGTCAGTGGAATACCACGCACTTCCCAGTACTTTTGGTACAACCAAAAGCCATAAATCGCTGCCAGATTAAATACAATCAATGCCAGTGTGATACTTAAAACTAAGGGTTTTTCAATAATGGCTGCTTTCACGCGAGTGGCATTCTCTCTATGGCCTGAGACAGATATCTCTCTTGGTGATTCAACCAGGGTTAGCGCGATTAGTAATGGCGCAAATCCGACAATGGCCTGTATCAATACCACCCATTGTAAAGACCAGATCATGAGAATACTTGCCAGTACGGCGGCGACTGCGCCAGCCACCCCCTCCAAAGAAATTAATCTGGAGATATGCTGACCATTACTTACCGCAGACTCGTGGCGGCTTAGATAGCTTTGCGTATCATATAGTAGAGCTAAATCGGCACCGGAATTAAGGCTAATACCAACCCCCAGGATCAACTCGTAGAGCATGAATTCCCAATAACTATCGGCGAAGCACAGCAAGCTAAACCCGATTGCGCACAGTGCCGCTCCACATACAATGGTGTTTTTGCGACCCCATAGATCAGCAAGATAGCCGCTGGGTACCTCGCTAACCGCTACTGTCAGGGCGAAAAGCGCCTGAGTTTGCATGACTTGTGCCATTGTAAGCCCATACCCTTGAAGTAAGGGTACGTAGATAGCGGTAATTACCATCGCAGCCTGGAAAAACGCCATGAGGTAAATTTTTATAATATTGAGTTCTAGTTTTCTATCCATGGTCTTAAGCTTGCGGTTATCAAAGCGTCGTAATAACCCGGATTCTGGAGGTAATTCTTTCGAGGGAAAAATAGGATGAGAAAGAAAAAAGCCTCCGGGATCTGGGTCCTTGGAGGCTTTTTGATTAAATCTTTATCAATTTATCTCAAAGTCAAGAACCGTTGACCATCACGCCAATGCGATAGACGCTTAGGCTACTGCGCATTAAGCGTTTGCAGCCTTGTTTGGCTGCGAGGAGGTGTTTGACGATGGTCTGATTCATTGCTGTATTTGGAGGTGTTGGTTTCTATCAATTATTCCGCTTATCACGGCTCTTCAGCAATAGTCGTTCATGCTCTGGGGTAAGTCAAGGCAAATGATTATTGTTTTCAGTATGAGATTAAAATGAAGCTCCTTACAGTCTGTTTGCCCGGTTTGGGTTAAGGGAAAATTACTGGCCATTTAATTGGTTTTTGCACACAATGAGCACCTTAGTTGCCACTACATCGACTGCTTAAAAATGACCAAAAGTTACGTTAAATCCCCCTGTATCATGGTATGTCATCTCGACGAGAATAAAATTTGTGAAGGCTGCTTTCGTACAGAGCAGGAAATTGAGCAATGGAACTCCTTAGCTGATGATGCTAAAAGTGAGGTGTTGCGTAAAACCTATCGCCGTTACAATAGAATGCGTAAAGCCGGATTGACTGAGTAGCCATGCGACTTGTGCTTGCACCGATGCAAGGTGTTGTCGATATGGAAATGCGTGAAATACTCACCAGTCTGGGTGGGTTCGATCGTTGTGTTACTGAGTTTGTGCGGGTTACCGATCAAAAATTTCCTGATAAAGTATTTTTCCGAAACTGTCCTGAATTAGAGACTAACGGTAGGACTGCTGCCGGTACGCCTGTGTTTATCCAGCTATTGGGAGGACAGCCGAGCTGGATGGCTGCCAATGCAGCACAAGCGGTGTCGTTGGGAGCGCCGGGGATAGATATAAATTTCGGTTGCCCGGCTAAAATAGTTAATCGTAATGATGGTGGCTCAGTTCTGCTCAAAGAGCCAAAGCGGCTGGGACTAATCGTTGCAGCGGTGCGAGATGCGGTTGATCCAGCCATTCTGGTAACGGCAAAGATTCGCTTAGGCTTTAATGACACGAGCCTACTGGAAGACATCGTTGCCAGCATTGTTGAGGCGGGCGCGAGTGAACTTTGTATTCACGCGCGCACACGAGCGGATGGTTACCAGCCACCGGCACACTGGCATCATATTAAACCTCTGCTAGCTAGGGCGCGAATTGCCGTGATTGCGAATGGTGAAATTTGGTCACCGCAGGATGCGCTAGAGGCGCAGGCACAAAGTGGCTGTACGGACTTGATGTTGGGGCGGGGTGCCTTGGCATGCCCTGATTTGGCCAGGCAGATCAAAATGCAATATCAGGGTGAACAGGTTAGCTCCTTGCCTTGGCATAAAGTGCTTGAAGTGGTACTGCAGCATTTTGAACTGCGTGATCAATGGAGTCCCCGCTATGTGGGCAATCGCACCAAGCAATGGTTAGCATTTTTACGGCTTCAATATACAGAAGCGGAATTATTATTTCAGCAAATCAAAAGGCTTACCAAGGCCAGTGAAATTAATGCCTTAATTGAGCGCCACCTTGATATGGGTTTGTGCAAACTTTCTGTGATTTGACATGAAATATGGTGCTGAGCTGTTTCTGCTGTTTGCGGTTGCTGCCTTGGTGCTAACCCTATGGATTCCGAAACTCAGGTATAGACAGGCAATTAACCGGCCTTTTCCAGAGCATTTTGTTGAGATATTAACGGTAACACTACCAGTTTATATAAAAATGCCAGCGCCATTACGTGACCAATGGCATCGGTTAATTAATCAGTTCCTCTACCAAAAAAAGTTCTATGGTTGTGCGGGCCTGGAATTAACCGATGAAATGAGAGTCACCATTGCCGCACAAGCCTGCCTGCTCGTATTAAACCGCAAGACACGGGTTTACCCTGAAGTGAAATCTATTTTAGTCTACCCAGCGGCTTTTGTTGCGCCGCGAGTGGAAGTGCAGGAAGCGGGCGTGGTAACTCATCAAGATCAAGGATTGCTGGGTGAGTCCTGGAGTAATGGTCGGGTTATTTTAGCCTGGGATCATGTACGGCACGGAGCACAGGATTTTACCGATGGACAAAATCTTGTACTCCATGAATTTGCGCACCAGTTAGACGGTGAGTCGGGCAGCACTAACGGAGCGCCTTTATTGGCGTCTCGTGCCGGCTATACGAGCTGGACAACAGTGTTCAGCAAAGAATTCGAGCAATTACAAATGGCTGCCGAACATGGTCGTGTAAGTGTGATGGATCACTATGGTGCGACCAATCCCGCTGAATTTTTTGCCGTCGCCACCGAGTCTTTCTTTGAGAAGCCAGCACAAATGACGTCAGAACATCCTGAACTCTTTCGTCTATTAAAGGAGTTTTACCAGCTCGACCCTATGGCTTGGGTTGAATCAAGAACTGATTTTAAATAGTCCTCATTAAAATCCATCCGACGTATCTCAAATATGGGTGATGAATTTGAATCAGCCCGACCTGGACTGTGAGTAATACAATTACTTGCAAAACACAAGTGATTGTATTAATTTGCTTGCATAATGCAAGTGAAAGATAATAGGTACATGTCTGAGAAAGCAACAAGATCATCCTGTCCTATTAACTTTTCCCTGGAGCTGTTTGGCGACAAATGGACCTTGTTAATTGTGCGTGACATGATGTTTCGTCAGTTACAAGCCTACGGAGATTTTCTTAATTCACCGGAGGGTATTTCGACCAATATTTTAGCGGATCGGCTAAAGCAACTGGAATTTAACGGTTTGATTCAAAAGTTTCCTGATCCAGGCGACGGAAAAAAATACATTTACCTGTTGACTGAAAAAGGTGAAGACTTAATGCCAGTGTTGATCGAAACGATTCGCTGGGGTATGAAATATAGTGAAGAATCAGCAATACCTGTGGAGATTAGGAAACGTTTGGAAACGGATTTGGACGGATTCACCGAAGAAACCCGAATTGCCATCAGGAGAAAGCGTGAAGCATTGTTAAGGAATTAAGCAGAGGCTTCTTAAAATCGCTCAACCAGGTTATCTGGTTTTAGGGGCGTTAACCCGAAGGAGAATAGTAATGAAAATATACGGCTTTCCAACCTTTAACCTAACTAAAGTGCTGCTGACCGCAGAGGAATTAGGACTGGACTATAAATATGTTGCACTTGACGTCACTAAAGGTGAACACAAAACACCTGAGCATCTAAAGCGTCATCCCTTGGGCAAAGTGCCAGTGCTTGAAGATAATGGAACGTACCTTTACGAAAGTGCTGCAATCTGTCGGTATTTATCCCGCACCTGCGGTTCGCGTTTGTACAGCGGAGATGCTATGGCAAAAGCCAAAATCGATCAATGGATTGATTTTGGTTCATTGCATATTGGTCGATGGCTGACAACTTACTTTTATGAGGAAATAGTTAAGACGAAATTTTTTGGAGGCTCAGCGGACCAAGCACAGTTGGCGGAAGCCCAGGAATGCCTCACACTACATTTACCTTTGGCAGAAGTACAATTGGAGCAAACCAATTTCCTGGCTGGTAACGAGATAACATTGGCCGATACTATTATATTTGCCTACGTCCATACCCATGAAGTGACGAGTGTAAACCTGGACGCATATCCTAATATTCTGCGCTGGTATACTGCGCTGAAGCAACGGCCTTCGTTTGCGACTGCGATGCAACATTTTCCAGGTAATAATATCTTTCATTAAGAGCTGAGTGGCTAGTGGCTACTCCTTGATGTGGGTCAACAGCTGCGTCACCCGCAGGGGGATAATAAAAACGCAGGTTGACGGTGTTACTGATATCGGTAATTGTATGAAATTAATTCTGTTTGTTGGAAGGAGAATTCATGAAAACTTTATTTGTGCTTATTGCTATTGTCCTGACAGTGGTGCTTGCTGGCTGTGATAGTGGTGGCCCCAAATCTTCAAAAGGCTTTTCTTTACCTGAAGGCGACCCGGCTTTGGGTAAATCTGCCTTCATCCAACTTAAATGTCATAGTTGCCACCAAATTGCAGGCATTGAACAGCTCAAACCGGATGGGAAAGAGCCCAAAATTTCTGTGAAATTGGGCGGGAAGGTCAGCAAGATAAAGACTTATGGTGAGCTGGTGACCTCGGTGATTAATCCTTCCCATCGCTTAGCGGAAGGCTATCCAGATAGTGAAGTTGGAGATGGAGAAGTATCAAAAATGACCATCTACAATGACGTGATGACGGTAACACAACTGGTCAATTTAGTGTCGTTTTTACAATCCAACTATGAGTTGATTGTTTACGACCCGACGCGTTACAGAAGCTATCGATTGTAAGAAAGAAAGCCACGCCAGGTCGTAAAATCAATTGCTACCTGGCCTGCACCACAATAGGGTTTTCAGTACGGTCGAAGATAATGTATTGGGATAGATCTTGCCCGGACATTAGGTCGTTCGCCATTTTATTCAGATGAGGCTCAGCATCCTCCGTGCTTGGTGCGTTGCCTTTTGCGCCGCTTAGCCCGGCAACCAGCATGAAATCCCACTCGTTGGTGATATTATCCGCCTCCGCTACCAGCGCTTTAAATGAGGTTATTTCTTCAGGCAACTTATCGACGCACATAACCGGGCTGATCGTGCCGCTGTGTTGGCGTTTACTCTTTTTCTTTTTGTTTTGAGCCTCGGCTTTGGCAAACAGAAAGAGTAAACGCTGTGGCTCGGTTTGCTCTTGAGCAGCGGTAATTAAATCAGTGAGAGTAGCAATCATATAGTTATCGAACCCCTATCGTATTTGAACAAACGACCGCAATGATATCGGTTTGTGTGGCAAGCATCCACCAGCCCTGATAAAAACTGGCTAGTTATATGAGCAGTTATCTGGGTAAAGCTGGTAGATAAGGTGGTTGGACTTAGGGTTGTTTTATTAAAGCTTGAGGTATGTGTTAGACTGCCGAACTTTTATTTATTGGTTGAGAGAGAGTGGGATGACAGAAAAGTATCAGAGTGTTGAGCAGCGCGTGAGTTACGGCATTGGCCGACAGATGGGTGAGCAGCTCGTTCAAAACCCTTTCGAGGGAATGGATGTATCGGCGGTCAGTGAAGGTTTGGTGAGTGCTGTTAGTGGGCAGGAATCAGCGGTCGATCCGCGCTTGTTAGAGGAAGCTTTCAGCGCTATTAGAGCACGCATGGAAGCTGAGCAAGCGGAAAAGGGAGAGTTGGAGGCTGCTGCCGGAGAGGAATTTTTGGCGGCTAATGCTAAACGTGATGGCGTTACTGTCACAGCCTCTGGCATGCAATATGAAGTGGTTACAGAAGGTGATGGAGAATTGCCAATTGCGACTTCAACCGTACGAACTCACTATCATGGTACCTTGATTGATGGTACGGTTTTCGATAGTTCCTACCAGCGTGGTCAGCCTGCAGAATTTCCAGTCAATGGTGTTATTTCTGGCTGGACTGAAGCGTTGATGATGATGCCTGTCGGCTCAAAATGGCGTCTCTATCTGCCGCATAAACTGGCTTACGGTGAGCGCGGCGCGGGTGGTAAAATTAAACCTTATGCAGCATTGATTTTTGATGTTGAGTTAATTGCCATTCTTGGTTAGGCCGATCGATAAGATTTTGGGCCATTCTAGCATTTTATAAGTGATCGCCTTATAGGGCTTGTAGAGCATTTGTAGTTTTGCGTTGGCTTTGTTTACAAGGTCTGCAGATTGTTGCCGTCTTGATCTACAAATGCTTTGTGAGCTAGAAATATCAAGGTATTAATCAGAACCTCCCTAGCTGCATCGCTAAGGTTTACATGTCCTGGTATTGTTAATGTTCAGAGGGTTGTCGTTATGCTGAGTCGTGAAGATGAAAAACTGCTTCGTAAAAGTCTCTGTGTATTGATGATAGGTGTTGGCTTATCAGCTTTCCCCAGTATTTTGACTGCCGAAGAAACAAAATGGTGGGAGCGAGGTAAATCACTGCTGGGAGGGTTGTTCACCGAAAAGCAAGTGCAGTCCCTGAGCACAGGTGAAATAGCTGATGGACTTAAAGAAGCGTTGCGCGTGGGTACGGAAAATGTTGTGCGGCAATTGGGTAAAGCCGACGGCTTTAACGCAGACAAAGCTATTCATATTCCATTACCAGCACAATTGGCAGTTGTACAGTCAACCCTGGATAAAATAGGTATGGGGTCAGCGTTGCAGGATATCGAAGCGAAGTTGAATCATGCCGCAGAGGAAGCGACGCCACAGGCGAAAACGTTATTTTGGAACGCCATCAGGGAAATGAGCATTGATGACGTTAAGCGCATTTTTAATGGCGCGGATGACGCCGCGACGAGTTATTTTAAAGAAAAAATGAATGCTCCGCTGAAAGCGGCAATGCAACCGATTATTGACCAAAAGCTCTCTGAGATAGGGGTCTTGCAAGCCTATAAAAGTGTGATGGGACGATACCAGTCAATACCCTTTGTTCCGGACGTGCAGGCGGATATTTCAAACTATACTTTGGACAAATGTTTGGATGGCATCTTTCATTATTTAGCCATCGAAGAAGCGGCGATTCGAAAAGATCCGCTCAAGCGCAGCACGGAATTATTACGTCGCGTATTTGCCAGCCAACCATAGTTAATGGGTTGCCGATAGCAACATTAACGCGACTTTCACCAGACTTCAGGTTCATAAAGAACCATCGAGTTTTTATCGTTGATACTAATCTGGCCTTCGTCAATGCTATAGTTTAATTGCATTGTACGTGCTGCCATTTTGGCTAATGACTGGGAAATTTCCGGTGGCACATTGATAATAGTGAGATTCTCAAAACGAGTTAATTGTGATTTGAGCGTCGCCCACCAAATTTCAGCTGCACGGCCACCATAGCAATAGATAATTACACGTTGCGCTTGATGACAGGCTTTGCGAATACGTTTTTCATCCGGTTGTCCCAGCTCAATCCAGAGCAGAATTTCATTGCTCAGACTCTTTTGCCAAAGTTCTGGCTCCTTTTCGGTGCTCAGCCCCTTGCTGAAACTAAGATCCTGATTGGCATTCATGGCAAATGCCAGCAATCGCAGCATCATTCGCTCGTCGGTTTCTGAGGGATGACGTGCAATTGTGAGCTGATGCGTCGCATAATAATGGCGGTCCATATCAGCGATACTGACTTCCGCTTTAAAGATGGTCGCTTTTAACGCCATAGTTTGAACTCAATCCGCAAAAATAAGTGATTCGCTGTCTCGTATACCTTATCATCCGCGCCACTATAACCGATACGGGTTATTTCTAATATATAAAGGAAGTTCAGTAGTGCCAGTTTTTATTCCCGGTCAACGTTGGGTTAGTGAAACCGAAACCAATCTTGGTCTTGGTATAGTAGTCGAAGCCAATGACCGCCAGCTTGTGTTAAGTTTTCCTGCTGCCGGAGAACGGCGTACTTACGCGATTGATAATGCGCCGGTTGGTCGCGTGCAATATTCGGTGGGCGATGAAATCGTCAGTATGGATGATCTGCGCATTAAGGTTGATGAGGTAGCGACCATCGATGGTTGCTTAGTCTATCGCGGCGCCGACAGCGAGGGAAAAAGCTACGAGCTACATGAGCTTGAGCTAAACGCCTTTGTACAGATTAGTACGCCAAAAGCGCGTCTGTTTGCCGGTCAAATTGATCATAACAAACGCTTTGAATTGCGCTGCGAAACCATCGAACAAATTCGTCGGCATCAGCAGTCTTCAGTGAGTGGATTGCTCGGTGCGCGGGTACAGCTATTACCGCACCAACTCTATATCGCACATGAAACCGCCAAACGTTTTGCCCCCCGGGTATTGCTAGCGGACGAAGTGGGGCTGGGCAAAACGATTGAAGCAGGATTGATTACCCACCAACAACTTTTCAGTGGCAGAGCCAGTCGGGTGATGATTTTGGTGCCGGAAAATTTGGTACATCAGTGGCTGGTTGAAATGCTGCGGCGTTTTAACTTACATTTTACAATTTTAGATCATGAGCGCTTTGAAGCAGTAGCGTTGGACGATTCCAACCCCTTTGAGGCCGCGCAGCTAGTGCTCTGTCCGATTTCTTTGCTAGTTGAGAATCCATCGGCACAGCAACAGGCGTTAGCCAGCGCATGGGATTTGCTGTTGGTCGATGAAGCACACCACCTGGAGTGGTCAGAGCAGCAAACGAGTCCGGCTTACCGCTGCGTAGAAGCCCTGGCCAAAGTAGCGCAGGGTTTGCTGTTGCTAACGGCTACGCCGGAGCAATTAGGGCTGGATAGCCACTTTGCCCGGTTGCGATTACTCGATCCAGACCGTTATTACGATCTGGATAAGTTTCGCGAGGAGGAGGCTAATTATCAGCAAATCAACAGCTTAGTACAGGAGTTGCTGTGCTGGGTAGATGCGCAGGAACTGGCAAATACAGCGCTGCTGCCAGAACCTGAAGAACTGGGAAAACTCCTCGAACAACTGCAACAGTATTTAGATCAAACCAGTATTGAACCGCTGCGCAATTGGTTAGCGGGTTATCCGAGCGAATCCCCGCTCCAGCAAATTGTTGAGCCACTCATTGGTGCGCTGTTAGATCGCCATGGTATTGGTCGTGTGCTGTTCCGTAACACTCGCGATAACGTCAAAGGTTTTCCTGAACGACAACTTATCACGCACCCGTTGCAAGCGCCGCAAGCATTGGAATTGGCAACATCTGAGGCAGATAATATTGAGCTGCGCCTCTATCCAGAGCTAGTGTTGGGAGATAATTGGCCCGCTCAGGATCCGCGCGTGCAATGGCTGAGCCAGTGGCTTCGCAAAAATCGTGAGTCTAAAGCTTTAGTGATCTGTGCACGAGCAGAAACTGCTGTGGTGTTGGAGGAATACCTAAGACACAAAAGCGGGGTTCAGTCAGCGGTGTTTCACGAGGGTATGGAGTTGGTGGCGCGCGATAGAGCCGCTGCCTATTTTGCCGATATCGAGGAAGGGGCTCAGATACTGATTTGCTCTGAAATTGGTAGTGAGGGTCGTAACTTCCAATTTGCCCATCATCTGGTGTTGTTTGATCTACCCCTTAATCCCGACCTGCTGGAGCAACGAATTGGTCGTCTGGATCGAATCGGTCAGCGTGAAACCGTCAAAATACATGTGCCCTATATCGAACTCAGTGCACAGGCAACCTTGTTGCGCTGGCATCATGAAGGTATTAACGGTTTTGCACAAACCAGCGCGGTTGGTCAGGCTGTTTTTCAGCACTTCGCTGGGCAGTTACAACAATGTATGTTGACTGGAGAAAATATCGATCAGCTGATTATTGAAACCAGAACAGTGCGCGAACAGCTGCAACAGACATTGCAGCAAGGTAGGGATAAACTGCTGGAGCTTAGCTCCTGTAAACCGCAAGAGGCGCAGCGGATTGTCAGGCTGATAGAAGAGCAGGAGAAAGGGCAAGAATTATTTGGCTATATGTCGCGCGTATTCGAACAGTTCGGCGTTGATCAAGATACTCACGGCCCTAATAGTTTGGTGTTGCATCCTGGGGATCACATGTACAGTTCACACTTTCCTGGGTTACCGGAAGGTGGTGTAACAGTCACCCATTCGCGTCGACTTGCGCTAGTGCGAGAAGATATTCAATTCCTCACCTGGGAACATCCTATGGTGGTTGGTGCCATGGATATGGTATTGAATGAAGGGTTTGGGAATACTTCCGTCTGCACTCTAAAATTACCGCCGCTTAAACCCGGTTCATTGTTACTGGAAGCAGTATTTGTGCTGCATTGTCCGGCTCCGGCACAATTACAATTAGCTAGGTACTTGCCCTTAACCTCAGTGCGTATATTGCTGGATGTGAACCACAAGGACTTTACGGAAGTGTTGACGCACGAACGCCTCAATCAACGGGTTCAGCGCGTAAAAAAAGCGGTAGCACGCGAATTGGTACGGCATGCACAGACGCAAATTGCCGACATGCTGGAACAGGCTGAAACCAGGGTGCGGCCCCAGCAGGAAACACTGGTAAAACAGGCGATTTCAGACATGCAGCAAGCGCAAGCGCTAGAGCTGCAGCGCTTGCAAGCCTTGGCGAAGGTCAATCCGAATATTCGACTTCAGGAAATTGAGCTGTTAAAGCAAGAAACAGATAGCCTCGAATACTATTTACAAAATGCCAAGTTGAACCTAGATGCGTTGCGCGTAATCGTCATAGTCTGAACTAGGGTTCCTAAATATTAATCAGATCACTTATAGTAGCCGTTGGGCCGTTTTTTGTTGTGCAAAGCATGATTTTTGGAGAGTTTATGTATATTTTTTCAGTCAGTGCAAAAGCGCGCAAAGCGATGGATGGTATTGCTATCGGACAGATTGTCCCTTTTATTGTGTACATTAATTTTAAAGATGCATTAGGTGCAGAAAAACTATGTCAGCTCTATTTGCTCAGAGCGGGTTTTATCGACGTTGATATTGAAAAAAGAAAAGCTTTGAACGAAAAACTAATCAATAATGCAAAGGTCGTTAATGCTGATAAAGCACTTAAGGAAGCATTCGATAAAGGTTATTCAATCCAACTATTTGACATGCATTAAACGCCCAAGCCACGAGACACATTCATTTTTATTATTGCCTTGGTGGTTAAAGGTATCATAGATGTCGCCGGAATAATCATTCCCGAGTATGGCCGTTAGAAAACTGTACTATACTGAGTTCATGCACTTTTGCCGGATGAGACGGAAAAACTGTTCTCACGTTTTGTTCTAAGTTTAACGGTTTAGTCTCAAATACATAGGATGTACGAACAGGGTCGTATTTAGCATGATGGTTAAATCCAAAGCTGACAATAATTGGACCTGTGGTAAACAACGTTCTCTGAGCAGCTTAGTTCTACTCATCTACGTGATATTGATGACTCCCACGAGCGTTTTGGCAGCGGAAACTCCTCAGGTTCTAAAAGCCGGCTTTTATCATCGTTCTCCCGCTATATTTACTGATAAACAAGGCTATCCAACGGATTTCTGGGCAGGCCTAAGCATAGCGTCTCCCAAGGATGGCAGGCTCATGTCCTACTTAGAATCAAGAATTGATCAGCGGTTAAACCAACTTAAGAGCACACCAGATTTAAGTTATTTTCAATTGACCGAAAAATGGTTACTAGATAAGCCCTCGGAAAAACCGATGGTGCCGAACTGGATAAAATGGCTTTTTCTGGCGGGACTATTGATATTTCTTCTGTTATTGGCAGGTACTTTCGTACTGCGGAGCCGCGTCAAAGCTCGAACCAGGGAATTACGACAAGTAGCGTGTGAACGTAGAGACTCTCAGTTGCAATTGCTGGCAAGCGAACAACGACTGCTAGCTATTGTCGATAACGCGCCATCCATTATCTGCTTGAAAGACTTGGAGGGAAAATTTCTCTTAGTCAATAATCAGTTTGAACAATTATTCAATGTGAAACGCGATCAGCTTATCGGTAAAACCGATTTTGATATTTTCCCCAAGGAAATCGCCGAGGGGGTTCAAGCGCAGGATAAGGAGGTGATAAAGAATAATGGGCCATTGATTCAGGAGGATCAGGCGCCGGATCACAACAGTAATCAGTATTACATTACCAAAAAGTTTCCTTTACGCGATGAAAAAGGTAAACCTTACGCCGTTTGTGGTCTTTCGACCAATATTACTAAGTATAAGCACGCGGAAAATCTCATCACCGGACAAAATCAACTGCTGGAACTTATTTCCAGAGGAGATACGTCCTTGTATCAGGTGTTTGAAGCAATTATCAATTTTACTGAAACGCATTGCCCGAATACCAGAGCTTCAATTTTGAGGCTCGAAGAAACTAAGTTACGTCATGGGGCAGCTCCCAGCATGCCATCAGCATATAACGAAATTATCGATGGACTGGAAATAGGGTCAAATATGGGCTCCTGCGGTACAGCGGCTTACTTGAATGAACGGGTTATGGTTGCAGATGTTGCGACAGACCCGCGCTGGGTAGCGTTTAGCGAGCTTGGTGATAAATTTGGCTTCCGCGCCTGTTGGTCTGAGCCGATAGTGGATAGTAAAGGAGTTGTGCTTGGCACCTTTGCGCTATACCGTAAAGAAGCCGGTGTGCCCGATGAAGACGAAATAGCATTGATCGACGCAATGGGTCATATTGTCGGTATTGCCATGGAACGGAAAAAAATACAGGACGAGTTGGCCAGTGCTAATGAGGAATGGATGCAAGCCATGGATGAGTTTGGTGATGCTGTCTTCCTGACTGACATGGAGCGGCGCTTAGTTCGCGCCAATAAAGCATTTTATCACAGAATTGGGTCGACTCCGGCCAAGTCCGTGGGCAAATCGATTCTTGATTCTATGGACCCTCGTCATGACCGCGCTACCTGTAAGGCCTGCCAGTTACAAGATAGGGGGGAGGAAGGCGTGGTTGTTTTTGAACAAGGGGATACCAATAATCCAAGCAGTGATTGGCCAGCAGAGGTCACCATTAAACTGGTGCGGGGAGAATACGGTGCGCCCACCGGAATGTTGGTTACGTTGCGAGATTTGAGCCCCTCTAGAAGGGTAGAGGAGCAGTTAAGATTGGCGGCTAGTGTCTTCGAAAACACTAGCGAAGGAGTGGTCATTACCGACCACCAGGGCAATATTCTTGAGGTTAACGATGCCTGTATTGAGATATTGGGCTACCAGCGGAAGGATGTTGTAGGCCAAAATCCTCGTCTCTGGAAGTCAGAACGTCATGATAAATTATTTTATGAAATTCTGTGGAAGTCCCTCACTGAGGTGGGGCAATGGCGCGGTGAAATTTGGAACCGCCATAAAAATGGGACGGTATTTCCCGTATGGAGTTCTATTAACAAGGTAGAAAACGAACAGGGGCAACTGACCCACTATATTGCGATATTTTCTGATATTAGCCATATCAAAAAATCTCAAGAGCAATTGGATCACCTTGCCCACCATGATGCCCTGACGGGCCTGCCAAATAGGCTTCTCTTGAATGAACGGTTAACCCAATCCATCAAACATGCGGAACGACAAAATACGCAGTTGGCGGTAATCTTTATGGATTTGGATCGCTTCAAAAATATTAATGACAGCCTAGGGCATCCCGCAGGCGATTCCTTATTAAGCGCCATTGCGCAGACGTTGAAAAAAACGGTACGGTCGGGGGATACCGTGGCCCGTATTGGAGGAGATGAATTTGTCCTGCTGCTGGAAGATATTGGCTCATCATATCATGCCGCCAGCATCGCAGAAAAAGTGATGCGCGTATTTGCCAACTGTGTACAAATCGGCGGTAGGGAAATTCAAACCACCGCTAGTATGGGGATTAGTCTTTATCCTCAGGACGGTAAAGATGCTGCTGAATTGTTAAGAAATGCCGATGCCGCTATGTATCGAGCTAAAGATGAAGGGCGCAATACCTTTGAGTTTTATACGGAAGAATTGACGCGTAATGCATTTGAACGAGTGCTTTTGGAAAACAGTCTGCGTCAAGCGTTAATTCAAGAGCAATTTGTGTTGTTCTATCAGCCTCAGGTAGACATAGCGTCAGGCAAAATTATTGGGGCCGAGGCACTGATTCGTTGGCAACATCCCGAGCAAGGTTTGGTTTCCCCCGTTAAATTCATTCCTATCGCGGAGGAGTGTGGCCTCATTCATTCGATCGGTGAATGGGTTTTACGTACAGCTTGCACGCAGGGAAAAGTCTGGCATGACAAAGGTATCGAGTTCGGATCGATTGCCGTTAATATTGCGGGCACCCAAATCCAACGCAGTGGACTAGCGAAAGAGGTAAGGAAAATTCTTGAGGAGACGCAGTTACCCGCTGCTAAGCTTGAACTTGAGATTACGGAAGGCTTTATTATGCAGCAGGCCAATTTCGCCATCAGCCAACTGGAGGAAGTGAGAAGCCTGGGTGTCGGGCTGGCGATAGATGATTTTGGTACAGGCTATTCGTCATTGAGTTATTTGAAAAAATTGCCCATTCATAAATTGAAAATTGACGGTTCCTTTATTCGAGATATACCAGGTGACTCCAATGATATGGCAATCTCCAACGCTATCATCGGATTGGGTAAAAACCTTGACTTAAGGGTAGTTGCTGAGGGTATTGAAACCACTGAACAGGCTAACTTTCTCCGACAAGCGGGTTGCTCGGAGGGTCAGGGTTTTCTCTATAGTCGTCCTGTTACTGCGACTGAGTTTGAGGCGCTTGTCCGCAAAGGCCGGGATTTACGGCTGGTTAGCTAGCCAGGGGTTTCTTCAACGGCAATGGACAAATCGATATTAGCTATCGGTAATTGCCGAATTCGGTGTTTGGTAAGCTTAAATATCGCGTTGGTCACCGCTGCCGCTGTTGGCGGCGTACCGGGTTCGCCTATTCCGCCGGTCTCCGCACCGCTTTGAATAATTTTCACTGCTACATCCGGCATCATGTTAGGCGGTAATATCCGATAATTATGGAAGTTACTCTGCTCGGCTTTACCCTTTGCGAAAGTAACCTCTTCAAAAAATAATTGTGATAAGCCTGTGGAAATGCCGCTTTGCATTTGTGCCTCGATAGTGTCTGGATTAACGGCAGTGCCGCAGTCGACCGCGCACCAAATCTTATGGACATTGGCCTGACCTTCCTCAATGGAAACCTTGGCAACCTGAGCTACGATGGAATTAAAGGATTTGTGCATAGCGAAGCCATAGGCATATCGCACGCCGGACACCTCCTGAATGCCCGCCCGATAACCAGCCATCTCGGTGACGCTATTTAAAAGTCTGAGGAAGCGAGGGGCTTCGGAAAGCAGGCCGCGTCTGAACTCGACGGGCTCTTTATCGGTGGCATAGGCCATTTCGTCAACGAAGCTTTCGGTGATAAAACCGTTAAAAGAGTGCCCGACCGAACGCCAAAAGCCGATCGGAATAGGATGTTTGTGCTCTACCCAATCAACCCGCTTATTGGTGATCTGGTAGGGTTGATCTCTAGCACCCTCAACCACGGAATTATCCACCTCGTTGGGCTTGGGGCGAGATAAGCGCCCAGAGGGACCCTCGCCGGCCAGTGTTGAATGCCAGCCGCTAATACTACCTGTTTGGTCAATGGCTGCACGATGTTTTACCACCGTCATTGGCCGGAAAAAGTCCTGTTGTATATCTTCTTCCCGAGTCCATATCACTTTAATGGGCTTGCCCAGTTTTTTCGAGAGCAGTACGGCCTGTTCAGCGTAGTCTGAGTAAAAACGACGACCAAAACCGCCACCGAGAAAGGGCGTATGTACAGTGATTTTAGAAAGTGGTAGACCAGTAAGGTTGGCCGCCATTTCAGCAAAAAAATCGGCACCCTGATTTGGCGCCCAAAGTTCGCAGGATTTATTGGTGACTAACGCTGTACAGTTCATTGGCTCCATAGTTGTGTGCGCCAAAAAAGGCACTTCATAGACCGCACTTATTACATGCTTTGCCTGTTTGAATGCCAGCGTAACATCGCCTTTGGTTTCTGCGGTAATACCGGGCTCATCCAAGCGTGCAATCATTTGCTGGGCAAGATTAGCTGATGAAAAGGCCTCGTTTTCTGATGCTTCAAAAACAACAGGCAGTTGATCGAGTGCCTGCTTCGCATGCCAAAAAGTGTCGGCCACCACTGCTACGCCATGAGGGATAGGCTCGATGGCAATAATACCCGCTAATTTACTGACGGCTTCGGTATCAAAAGATTTTAGCGCAGCGCCATAGACTGGACTTTTCTTAACCGCAGCATAGAGCATGCCCGGTACTTTAACATCGATACCAAATTCAGCAGAGCCGTCTGTTTTGACTTTCGAATCGGTACGCTTGACGGGTTTGCCAATGTAACGAAATGCCGAAGGTGGTTTTAGAATGGGATTATCTGGTGGTGTTATTTTTGCCGCTTGTTGTACTAGGCTGCCATAGGTGAGCTTGCGCCCTGTCGAGCTGTGTAATACATAGCCTAATTCAGTTTGCAATTGCGTGACAGGGACTTGCCAGGTTTGAGCGGCGGCTTCCAATAGCATACTACGGGCTGCTGCTCCAGCACTGCGCATCGTGTCATAGCTCGAACGAATACTAAAACTCCCGCCGGTGAAACGTCGAGTGCCACCAAACATGATTTTATACTCATCTCCGTGCGGTGCCTGTACGACTTTTATAGCCTCTATATTGATATCCAATTCTTCGGCAACCAACATGGGTAGCGAAGTGTAAGTACCTTGGCCCATTTCGATAAAAGGGCTATAGAAGGTGACTTTACCGTTGTTGTCGAGCTTTAAGAATGCATTCAGACGGGTTGGGGTGGGTATTGATGTATCCGACAGTGCCAACCGAGGTCTTAAGGGGAGGGTAAAGGCCAAGAGAAGACTAGTGGCACCACCCTTTACTAACTGTCGACGAGAGATATTAATGATGTCGTCCATAAGCGCCTCCTACTAGGCTTTGGCGGCGTTTTTAACGGCTTGTTTAATGCGAAGGTAACTACCGCAACGACATAGATTAGTCATCGCAGCTTCAATTTGTGCGTCGCTGGGATTCGGGGTGTCCTGCAGCAGCGCCGCGGCTGTCATGATTTGCCCGGATTGACAATAACCGCACTGCGGCACATCTATTTCCTGCCACGCTTTTTGGACGGGGTGGTCAGCGTTTTTTGAGAGCCCTTCGATAGTCGTGATTTTTTTACCTACAGCAGCGCTGACCGGTAATACACAGGAACGCACTGCTTTGCCATCAAGATGAACCGTACAGGCCCCGCATTGGGCGATACCACAGCCGAACTTAGTGCCGGTTAATCCGAGGTTGTCACGAATAGCCCAAAGTAGTGGAGTGTCAGGCTCAAGCTCAATTTGATATTCAATCCCATTGATATGCAATTTCATAACGTTGACTACCTGATGCCGGGGAGAATGGAATTACCTATTTTTACATGTAATCGTTATGAGAAGCAATTGCGTTTAACCAAAGTGATACTAATCGACCTGCACTAATTACGGTATTACTAATCAACGTAGTTATAGACAATGTAACGCGCCACCAAAGGTTTTAGTATTTCGCTTTTTACCTTGTTGTGGACTGGGTGATTTTGGTAGGAGGCTAAAGCTGCTTGGTCTTTTAACACGATGGTTAGGGCGACATCAAAGGAATCATCGACAACTGCCCGTTCGCTGGCAAAGGTTCTACCGGCGCTGACTGCGATCACACCCGGGATGTCGCGCAGCGACTTAGTGCCGTCGATTAGAGCCTGTTGTGCCTCAGTGTCGCCGGGTTGTTTGAGCCAAGCGACCACGACGTGATAAATGTAATCTTGCTTTGCTGCTACGGGATTGTTCGAAGTACAACCGCTGAAAACACTAAGTAAAATTGCGACAGCTAAATAGCGGTTAGTCCGGGGTTTCATGGTGACGCCTCAGTCTGTGTTGGTTGAGTGCTTGTATTTGGCTAACAATCTATCCAAGGAATTAGCAAATGCTTGTCTGTCAGTTTGGCTTAGCGGTGGTGGTCCGCCGCTCGCCTGTCCGATACTACGCATTTCCTCCATGAAATTACGCATCGCTAAACGTTGGCGAATATTGGATTCAGTATAAAGTGTACCGCGCGGATTAATGGCCACCCCTTTTTTCTCGATCACCTCAGCCGCAAGGGGAATATCGGCAGTGATGACGAGGTCATCGGGCTGTAGTTGCTGCACGATAAAGTTATCAGCAACATCAAAGCCTGAGGTGACCTGGATAAAACGTAGTTGGGGTTGATTGGGAATACGCATGGCGTGATTGGCGACCAACGTCGTAGGAATCTGAGTGCGCTGGCTGGCGCGAAAAAGGATTTCTTTAATTACCGCCGGACAAGCATCAGCATCGACCCAGATATGCATTATTGTGGCTACAGACTGTCAGCAGGTGCAGTTCAAGGCATTTGTATTTTGCCACCGCCCATCATGCCGCCTGGGCCGCCCATACCGCCCATGCCACCCACATCTCCGGGTACCACAATAGAAGATGCCGCGTTACGCCGCATTTCTTCTAATTCTTTCATGGTTTGCTCGATACCAACGCGCGCTGCTTCGCCGAATTTGGCGGCAGCTTCACCGATATTGTTTGCATCAATATCAAAATTAATGGGCAGTGCGCCAGCAGGTGTCATAATCTGCGTTTGGCCAGAATAGATAATATCCCGCGACGCGTCAGCGCCACCGGTTTCGGTAACTGGTGTAAGGACGCGAATGGTGCCAATTTTAAGATCGGTAAACACTTCTTCACGGTAAAGCTCGTTCGGTGCCATGTTGATCTCAGGTAAACCTTGAGTTGTATCTGGAGTCATAACTACCTCTATATTAAATCAATCGGTTAGTGTGAACCCTACCGAAAAAACAAACCTGTGACAATGAGCGGTGGTGAAATCTCGAGGGATTCACATCCCTAGGTTATTTTTTTGGACGCACTGCTTTCTTGCTTCGAGGTTCAGACATCTTTTTGGTGGTTCCTGCTTTTCCGGCATCGGCCTTTTTAAAGTTAGGTTTTGCTGATTTCGGTTTGGCCGTTTCACCAATGCGCGAAATATTCAATTTTTGATTCCGTACCCAGACTTTTTTCAAATGTTTCAACACATCCTTGGGCATGCCCTCTGGCAACTCTACGGTACTGAAGTTTTCCTGAATATCAATACGGCCAAAATACTGGCTATCAACGCCTGCTTCATTGGCGATGGCGCCGACGATATCGCCCGGTGTCACGGCATGACTACTGCCTACCTCCAGGCGGTAAAGTTCCAACGGTACTGTTGGTATTTCGCGTCGACGAGGGCGGCGTTCTGCCCTGTCTTGCGCTACTTCCTCCGTTGGGCGACGATCTTTTGATCCCTCACTTATGCTCTTACCGTTGCGGTCGTGTCGATCAAGGCTACTTCTTACGGGCCTTTCGCGTGCGGACTTGTCTCGATTTGTCTGCGTTTTTTCAGGGCGGTCTTTACCACCGCGCTCTTTGTTAAAACGATCTTTTGTGGGCCGTTCTTTTCTTGAACCTTCCTTAGCGAATTTATCTTTTCTGGGCTTTTCCTTTGGCTCCGGTGGTGCTTGCAGCGGTCGACTTTCCTGTAATAAGAAAGCCAGGGTAGCTGCTAACGACTCTGGTGTTTCACCCATTTCATTGCACAGGTTGACAATGAGCGAGTCAAAAAATTGTTTCGGGGTATTAGGAATGGCCTCGTTAATTTTTTGTTTAAAACGCTGAATACGCTGGTTGGTAATGTCCTCCGGCGAAGGTAGTGCGATACGGCTGATACGTTGCCCGGTAGTTCTTTCAATCGACCGCAGTAAATGCTGCTCGCGTGGCGTGACAAACAGCACCGCGTGGCCGCTGCGCCCGGCGCGTCCGGTACGACCAATACGGTGGACATAGGCTTCGCTATCATAGGGAATATCGTAATTCACCACGTGGCTAATGCGCTCGACATCCAGACCACGAGCGGCAACGTCGGTGGCGACTAAAATATCAATGCGACCTTCCTTAAGTTGGCGTATGGTTTTCTCGCGTTGGCTTTGGCTCATATCGCCATTAATCGCTGCGCAACTATGGCCACGGGCAGAAATTTTCTCGGCGAGTTGAGTGGTGGTTTCGCGCGTGCGTACAAAAATAATGGCCGCCTCAATTTCTTCAAATTCGAGGAGACGGGTCAGCGCGTCTATCTTCTGCTGCTGGTTAACCATCCAAAAGCGTTGATCAATAGTATCGACAGTAACGTTTTGGCCTTTGATGTGAATATGTTCTGGATTCTCTAAAAAACGATTGGCTACCTTACGGATTGGGCCGGGCAAAGTAGCTGAAAACAGCGCGGTTTGTTTATTACCGGTGATATGCGACAAAATAGTTTCGACATCATCGATAAAACCCATGCGTAGCATTTCGTCAGCTTCGTCCAGCACTAGAAATTTAATATCCGAGAGGATCAGGCTTTTACGGCGCAAGTGATCTAGTACACGCCCAGGCGTACCAACAATAACTTGTACACCTCTTCGTAGTTGTTTGAGCTGAGTGCTCATGTCCTGACCACCGTAGATTGGCAGAACGTGAAAATCTTTCATGAAACGGGCGTAGGATTGAAATGCCTCAGCTACCTGAATCGCCAGTTCGCGTGTAGGGGTTAAAATCAGTGCTTGTGGGTGTTTTGCCGATTGATCAATGTTAGCGAGCATCGGTAATGCGAAGGCCGCAGTTTTCCCTGTGCCGGTTTGTGCTTGCCCAATAATGTCCCGCCCGGACATTAACGCGGGAATACTCGCTGCCTGAATGGGTGAAGGTGTTTCGTAACCCACACTGTGCAGTGCTTTTAGCAGGGGTGCAGGGAGTCCCAATTCAGCGAAGGAAAGGGTCGTTTTTTCGTCGGTCATGAAATGCGCCTGGTTGGCGCTACGAAGCTGGTATGTTCAGGGAGGTGGCCAGGCAAGTAGCGATGTTACAAAAGGGCGATTATTCTACCCTAATTTAAAGGAAAACGCAGGATTTATTTTGGTTGGCCAACAGAGCGATTCATTAAATCAGGTTTTTTAGTTTTGCCGCTATCCGTGGCGAAATAAGCGTTACGAAGATAACCAGGATAAAGAGATTGCCTTCACTTGGGTTAAATACTTTAGTGATATCCAGCCATTGCTTACCAAGGAAGTAATGTCCAAATAAAAACTCAAAAGACAGCGTCAAAGCTGCCCATAATAACCCAACCGTTAAATAGGTTGTTTGCTTAGAGGAAGCGATCAATGAGACAAGCAGATAGGTGATAATAAAAATGAATATCGATAGTAGAATGCCACTTAAGGGTAATGCTAATGCAGCCCCAAACCAAGGAGTTAGTAAGTCTTCGCGCAACACACCGTTGATAATGGCCGCCATGACAAATAATAACCAAATACCTGTTGCTTTGATGACTTGAAAATGTGACATGATAATCTCTTGGTCTAGTCAAGCGGAGAAAGATCACCGTTCGAGAACAAAGCCATGTTGCTGTATTAATTTGTCACGAAGAGCGAGGGTAATTTCCGCGCTACCAGCTTCAAATAAGTAAATTTTGCACCCGATTAGCTACTTAAGGGTTGAGATTGCAGAATTTTTTGGCCAAATTTGAATAAGACACTCAGCTGTCGTAATCTCACTTTTTAAAATGGCTTTAACGGATTTTGCCATATTATTTTATCGGCATTAATTAGTGGTTCCAAGCAATGCTTTGTTGATCGTTTTTTATTCTGACGGATTTAAAGGGTTTTAATGGTATTTAAAGTACGCAAGAGGTTGTTTAAATTATTCCTGGTGATGCTACTGGCTTCCACTACGGTGCCCTATGCTCAAGCACAGATTACGAAGGAGCAGTCACAGCGCATTCTTAAACAATACGAACAAAAAACTGTTACAGGCTTTCGCCCATTCTTAAGTTCAGTCGCTCAGCAGCACGCCACCTTGGCGAACACCATCCATCGATATCTTGCGGAACAAAGACTTAATCAAAAAGAGCAGAATGACATTTATCGGTTATTAGGTATTTACACAACCCAAAGATATGGCCGTGAGGCGATAGCAATGCTCAAGTACTTGGTGGCATTTGACACCTCTATTGTCGAGTCGGTACCGCAACACGAAAATCCACAGATGGTCGCGCTAGGTAAAGAGCTGGAAAAAATCGCTAACGAATTTGGCCTAGCCTACCTAAATGTGGATAACCATGTGTTTGAAATCACATTGGCGGGGGATACGCCAGATCTTATCGGCTTCCATGCCCATGCGGATGTTGTCCCGGTGAATAGAGATTTGTGGGTATTGGCGGACAATACCCGGCTCGATCCCTTCAAGGTCACGACCATTGGTAATCGTATGTATGGCCGAGGCACGCAGGACGATAAATGCGGCATAGTGGTTTCCCTGTTTGCGATGAGGGTTATTAAAGAGGAAAGCCTACCTCTGCGCCAAACTTTGCGGTTGATCATCGATACGACCGAGGAAACCAGCGGTACTGCGATTCCCTATTATATGGAACGTCGACCAATGCCGCTCTATAACCTTGCGCTAGATGGATCTTACCCCGTGGTGATCGCGGAAAAAGGCTACGGCACAGTAATGGCGAGTTTTCCTTTACGCGAGGTTAAGGGTGAGGCATTAAGAATTGTTGGGCTTAGCGGAGGGCTGGCTACTAATCAGATTCCACAAGCGGCGACAGCACATTTCGCCGGCAACGGGTTGAACAGGCTAAAGCGCAACATCGACCAGGCAAGTGAGGCCTATGTGCAACAGCGCGGCGCAAATTTTAGCATGCAGTCGGAGCTAAAGGATGACCTGTTAGTGCTCAAAGTGACTGGCGTTTCCGCCCATTCATCGCAGCCGGAATCAGGGGTTAACCCAGTGTCTCGGTTGTTGGAATTTATTGCGGATAATTATCAGGCTTTCGAAATCGTACCTAATCACTTTACCGACGCCGCCATTTATGGCACGCAAAACTGGGGCGTAGATTTTTATGGGAAGCAAGTTGGGATAGATTTCGTGAATGACTTCATGGGGCCATTGACTGCCGCGCAGACTTATATCGGGCTGGATAGAGACAGCCTAAAAACAGCCGTGAATATCCGTTTGCCCCGTGGCAAAACCAGTGATGAGTTAAAGCAAGAGTTGGCGCTTAAGCTCGAGTTATGGCAGCAAAGGTCTTTGATGGATATTAAAATTGAGCATAGCCAAGCCGAACCCATGTACCGTAATCCGGAAGGCGCATGGGTGAAAAATCTACTGGCGATTGCGGCGGAAAACCTAAATATCGAACCAGAGTTTGGCTCTTCCAATGGCGCGACCTCGGCACACAATCTGCCTAATGGTGTGCAATTCGGTCTTGCTTTGGCAACGGAAAAATACACCGGCCATAACGCCAATGAGTTTAAAACGATTGACCAGTTTTTTTTGGATTTGCAGATAGTGACAGAGGCCTTTATTCGGGTGGGCAATTTGGCTTCAATGCAGTAGTCTGCTGCTGTTGCCTTGCTTGATTCATGATTATTTTATTTAGTCCTCACGTGAGTTTTGAATTAAGAAAAGCGCATTGATTTATTTTCGCCGGGTTTGCGAGGAGGGGAGGAGGCGTCAACAAATCAAGCGCTGGCGGTTAGACTCCGCAAATCGAATATTTGGTTTTGTTTAATGACAAATTTTGGTTTTTCCAGCCCAGCAAATATCTGTCGTTAGTGTCACTAACTCCTCGGCTTTCGTCTGGTCTTTCATTCTTTCCAGAAAAGGGCGCAGACGCTCCAACGAGGGCTGCAAACAACTATATGCGAGGGCGCGATTATCCGCCGGTAATGCTTCGTCATTACAGATGACCATCAGCTCTCGATGCATGTGGATCAGTAGTTCACCCGCTTGTGGGTGGCGGTTTTGCTGTGCTAGCGTGACAGACAAATTATGGCTTGAGATGAGGAGCCGGTCGGCTGCATATAGCTGCCCCGGATAACTCGTTTTATTACGGATTAAAATCCTTGCAATTTCACATGCGGCACCGAAATACTGATTTGCCAACTCGAGGTTGTCGGTATTGAAAGCTCGATTACCGGAGATGATTATCCGTGCCCAGTTAATGCAAGCCTTACCTGGATTGAGTGCCGTATCAGCTAAATGTTTGTCGCACAGATAGCGTGGCAGTGCTTGCTTGAATGATGCGTCCTGACTTTTATTTGTCGCCATTACAGAGGCTCCTCCTGATCATGGATTGTTGTGAGCGGTAGCGGTTTTTGTAATAAACCTCCTGTGCACTCGCCAGTAAAATCAGCTTTTTGAAAAGTTGCTGCATTTCGCGTCGATAAACAGAAACGTCCAACTCTTCTAGAGAAGGGCAATCCCATGTCAGGGAGGTCGATCCATTGGCCGGATTGATAACACGTAGGCGGGGTGCGCCTTCCTCCAGCCATGCCTGAAAAATGTAACCCATCGTTTTATCTCCATTAAGTGAGAGTCGTTTACATTAACGCTAATGATAATCATTATCATTTAAAAGGCAAGCGGTTTCTTCACTTTTTTGGAAGGGTGTTGAGAGAGTGTCTCGCTCCACTATGCAGACAAAACGAATTTAAAGTCTTTCAGGTATGCCGTTAAGGTGTGGCCATAAACAATGAAGTGAGCAATAGCTTGAGTTTTATAAACGCTCCTTAGCTTCATGTTAATCGTAAAGGGGAGACTAATTGGTGCAAGCTTCCCCTATCTGCGCCATAGACTTAGCAATAATTGCAGAGTTTGCCTGTTTGGTATGACGATCGATCTCAATATCCTCGCAGGCTGAGAACGCCGTTTGTTTAACATCTTTTACCTCTTGTTCGTATGCCAGCATTGCGCACTGCCCCTGGATTTTTAACAGTTTCTTACCGGCTGGGTTTTCTGATATGACGACCCCCCCTACGCCTTTATAATCGATATATAAGCGGTAGTAAGTTGGCTTAACGCCAAACATCGCGATTGAAGCGATAAACCCTCCAGTGCACTCATTGCCAGAATAGGCCGATATGCCGTGCATGGGTGGTAAAAATCCCCAATTGCCAGATTCTGATGGATTAGTCGCGGCCATAGTAATAGCCCTGTGCAGTTCTTTGATTTGTTCGGCTTTGCTGGGTGCTGCCGTGACCATGGGGGCACGGTCAAAAGGTCTGTATTCGGTGTCGTGCGGTAGCCAGCTGTATACAAAATCGGGAACTTTATCTTGTTCGTGATTATCGACCATCTCCATGGCGTCATACAACAACGTTGCTTTGGCATTACCCAGGAGTTTATCCTCCTTTACGTCAGGCCCGGATTCGTAGGCGGTTGCTATGATATCGCGGATGGGCTTGTAACCATTTTCTATGCTGCTGTTCTTCCATTCCGCATAGAACTTGCTGGCGATGAATTGTGTTGCGCGCTGCCAGGCTGGGCTACCCAGGTAGGCCAGAATGATCAGCTCCTTCATTTCGGGCTCACCTTTGAGCCAGTAATCGTTCATGTTTTTTGGTGAAACAAGCGTCGTTAACACCTGCCTGGCTTCAGCATTAGGGGGGGTGATATCGATTTGTGCACCAGTTGGCCCGCTCAGCCGTAAGCCACTACTGTTTTGAGATAACAACTCTAGCAAAATCTCTTTATCGCTCTCATCGATTTGAGTGTTGGCGAGCATGGCGTAAGTAAGGGTGAAGGCGGCGGTACGGTCTAGTGGTACGTCTTTGATCTGTGTTGCAGCATAAAAAACCTGATTATCCGTGGTGCTGGCCTGGCCATCGATGACATTCGCCATAGCGGTTTGCGCGGAACTTAATAATATTACTGCGAGCCACCAGGTTGATCTCTGTAAAGCAGTAATCAGCATTTTTATTCCTTATTGGTAAGCGGGGCGGAGTAAAAAGAATTATAAATTAAATGGGGGCTCGTGAGAGACCCAATCTTTCTCAAATTATTAAGGTAGGAAATGACACCTCTAGTGTCTACTTAGCTTTTAGTGGCTTCTTTTTGTTCGGTTTTATTTTTAGCAACAACCCGGATATATAATATGCCAAGAATTGCAGAGATAACTGAAGCGAACAAAATTGAAGTTTTAGCGCTATGCAGATGCAATGGTTGCGTGTCAAATCCCAGTGTGGCTATAAATGTAGACATTGTGAAGCCAATGCCAGCTAGCAGTGAAACACCGATTACGTGGTGTAGATTAATGCCGTCCGGTAAACACCCGATTTTGTACTTTAGTCCAAGCCAGCATGCACCTGTAATACCTACAAATTTGCCCACTACCAGTCCCGTAATGATCCCCAATCCGGTCGGATGTTGAAGGCTTTCGATAAATGAGTTTAAGCTAAAGGCCACGCCTGCATTAGCCAGAGCAAACAGTGGCAAGACAAATAATGCGACGGGTAAGTCCAGCGCATCTTCCCAGCGACGCAAGGGTGTGCTGGCGCGTTCCGCATAATCACGTATCTCTAACACTTGCTCATGATCCTGGCGACTACCAAGAACATCGACCTGGTCTTCATTTTTTTGTATTGAGTTAATTTTAGTTTTCGCTTTATCGAGTAATTTATCAGGCGATAAAAATGGTCGTGCAGGTATTGTTAACGCAATCGCGACGCCAGCGAAAGTGGGATGAACGCCGGATTTAAGCATCGTCCACCAGGCAGCGACCCCTACGACTATATAGAAAATTGGTTGGTGGACACCTGCATAATTAGCTACTGCCAAAAATGCGATTAGAGCAAATGAGATGAGCAGAAAGGTTACAGATATTTCCTGTGTATAGAACAATGCAATGACTAGTATAGCGCCGACATCGTCAACAATGGCGAGACCAACAAGAAATGCTAACAGACTAGTAGGGATGTGTTTTCTAATGAGGGCGAGCACACCTAACGCAAATGCCGTATCTGTCGCCATCGGGATGCCCCATCCAATCTGTGAATCTAATGACCAGTTGAATAAGGAATAGATTACTGCTGGAAAAACCATTCCACCGCCAGCACAAAGAATCAACATGCGTCGATTTTCTGACAAAGCTAGATCTCCAGCGAGTACTTCACGTTTGATCTCAAGTCCGATGAGGAAGAAAAATATGACCATTAAGCCATCATTTATAACGTGTTTAACTGAAGCTTGCAGCTCTAGATCACCCAGAAAAATACCTATCGGTGTATGTGTTAGATTCTGATAGGTAGAAGAATAATCTGAATTTGCCCACCACAGGGCCACGATAGTGGCGACCAGAAGAAACAGGCTAGATGTTGTCTGCGCACGGATAAAGTTTGAAAAAGGAGGTTGAATATTCTCCAGACCACGCTGCAATATATTATTTGTGTCATCAGCCATTTTAGTAAGCCTAATGGTATTTTATTCAGCTAGACAAATTATATCTAGAAATGAGTGCCAATGGGCATAAGCGTCCACCCATTGACAGTTGGGGTATACCAACACTGGTGTGACGGCCCGAGTATAGCGACATCCGGGGTACAAGGCGCCCGAACGTTCATGGCCTGATAGCCGCTTCAGCCTTTCGGCGTTCAACCAACCAGACTTTGAGGGTAAATTGCTGGGTAACGCCGATAAGAGCAGTTCCACGATCTAGAGGCTCGACCACCCAAGAGAGGCCGTATTCGGGGTTTTTCTACAAACTCAACGTTAGTCCGGATTAATTTTTTAGAGGTCAGCCACAAACAGTCATAGAAAAAGTGAATCCGTTGTTTGTTCTTGTGTACGCCTTCTCCTCAGTCCGATAAATAGTACTCTACGGTAGAAACTACTCTTACTTTCTTGATATGTGGATTATTTTTGTCTCGGGCATTAATGCTGAACTGTCCTTGAGTAGCCTTTCTGATCTTACCCAGAGTACTTTTCGAGTCTGAGGCAAATTTTTCGGCAACTTCTCGCGCTTTACGAGTTGCTTCCTCAATCATTTCAGGCTTTATTTCGTTTAGACGAGTAAATAGATACTCCGTTTGAGATTGGTAGTTTCCACCCGTGAACACAATCCCTTTTTTACCCAGCTCTGATAACTGCCCCATTACTTTTCTAACGGAATCAATGTCTTTAGAATATACGGTTAATGTTTGAACAGCGGTGTATCGAAACTCGGCTTTAGCCTGGTTTCCATATTGTTGTGCAGACTTATCAGTGATTGACGGGGTAGCAAAAGAGATTTCCTCTTTATCGATTCCCTTACCCGATAAAAACTCACGTATATTTTTCGTGTTTACATCAATGGCTTCATACAACTCTTCCAGGTTATTGCCGGCTGCAGTAAATTGTATTGGCCAAATAACAATATCTGATCCCAACTCCCTTTCAGACAAGCCTTTCACTGTTACAGTTCTTTCGTATTCTTTAAATTTTATCGCTGAATTTCCCAGTAGGTAGCCAAGGCTACTCAACCCTAAAAATATGGATATACCAAGTATTAATGAGTTTTGTTTAGTTTCTAGTACCACCTAAATCTCCTTAAGGGTATACATAAAATTTTTCTATGGTCTTACCAAAAGGCTTGGACAAAATATACCTCAAAAAGAAAAGCAGTAATCCGCCTCAAGGGAAATACACGTATAGATGGTCAATCACTGTTAAGGTGGAGCCCACCTCTCTGAGTCAACTTGGTAACACTGCTTTGTCGCTTAGCGAACTCATTTAAGATTGCGGAGACTCTCACGTAACACACCGAATGTCTGCATCATTACTGAAAAATCCCAACAGTCTTGGGCATATGCTATCTTGCCATCACGAAATTCATAATAGGATAAACCAGTAAATTGAATTTTTTTACCTGTGCAGTCCATTCCTTCAAACTCGCCATTCCATGTGGCAGTTATAACCCATTGGCCCGCACCATGTGAATCGGTAGCAAACCGTTTAATGTAGGCGACATGAAAATCCGGCATAGTCTTGAATACTTCTTGGGCAAATCCACAAACTTCTTTAATCCCGTTAAAGTTTACTCCCATAGCCATGTCTTCGTAGACGCAGTTATCAGCAAAGCAATTAGCTATAGCCTCCAGGTCATGGTTACACCACGCGGTATAATTATCATCAAGGAGCTTTTCATTTTTTTCATTCATAACTAGGCCTCTTAGCTTTTTGTCAAAAATATCATCAATAAAGGTAATTCAGTAGCAACCTAAGTTACCCGTACTAAGATTTCTATCTTAAATAAAGAGCTTGGCTAGACTATAGTTTATCTAACGCAAGTCCTTAAAGTGTGGTAATACCTCTTGTGCAAGTAAATCAAGCGCTACATCAAAATCCGGTCCTAAAGGGGGGCCGAACGCAATATGTGTAGCGCCGGCATCTATCATTTCCTCAATTTGTGGAATAACATCTGCTGGCGTACCTGTTACTGAAAAAGCACGAATTGACTTGTCTGACACTAAGCTTTTAGCTTTATTAATATCACCGGCTTGAAAAGCGTCATAAGCGGCTTGTATTTCATCTGGAGGTATCCCTTCGTTAGCAGTCATTGGAGCTAGCGCAGGCTGTAATAGAGCAAGTAAGCCTTTGATATGATCCATCGCCGCTGCCCTGTCTCGGGAGAGGGAGCAAAGCGGACCAACAATCACATCAAGCGTAGAAATATCACGCCCAACACTTTCAGCACCTTCAAAAAATTGCTTCTTGAGGTGAGATAGATATGACGGGCTCCAGGTACAATCTGCTTTAAATCCACTGGCGATTTTCCCTGCCATTTTTGCCATCATTGGTCCCCACGTGCCGATAAAAATAGGCAAATCTGGTCTTAATGTCTCAAATTGAAAATAGAGGTCTTTCGTAACAGTGAAAAACTCACCGTCAAATTGTTCTCTGGTGCCAGAGAGTACATGCGACATTACCTGATGAGCTTCTTGGACCATTTTGATTGGCTTTGCTGGATTAACTATACCTAGTAGTGGGTTAAAACCGCCTCGACCGATACCGCAAACAGCTCGTCCATTAGTGAGTTCATCCAAAGCAGCAAGATTTGCTGCGTGGTAAACAGGGTGCGCCACTTGTGGTGTCACTATCGCCGGTCCTATTTTTAGTGTACTTGTGTTTGCGCCAATCAGGGCTAAGATCAACCACGCTGGACGGAAAATCAGATCGTCCGCGATATGCAGCTCATCAAACCCATAAGCTTCAATTTTTTTTGCCCAGGGCACAAAACAAGACATAGGGTACATGCCGGTAATCATGACACTAAACTTAACAGTCATTAATTTCTCCTGTTGCAGAAGATATGCGGTTTTCAACCAAGTTCTATTAGTACGTGTATTTTACGTTTAGGTACCACTCTCGGGGGCGGGAAACTACGGCTTGTGCATAGCCAATCCCGGCATTAGCAACACCACTTACGATGTATATTTCATCGGTCAGATTGGTTACACCCAGAGTTGTCTGCCAACGGTCACCGCGAAACCGGTAAGTGACTGCCGCATTCACAAGCGTATAATCGTCCTGCTCTAAAATGGCATCATTTGCTACTGTTTTAAATTGCGAACTCTTATAAGACACATCCGTACGGGCAAACAAATGTCCATTTTCATTATTAAAAAAGTCAGCCGTCACGCCAAATGTCGCTGTTCGTTCAGGGGCATTAGGGAGATCACTGTTCAGTGAGGTACCAGCAGCAATTGCTTCCGCAGAGAGCCCCTTATATTCGCTATCCAGATAACCCGCACTAATATCCAGACGTAACCAATCAGCCGCAAGAATAATACCCTCTATCTCCAGACCTTTTATTTCAGCATCCCCAGCGTTAATGAGAACGGGTACAAAAGCGTTCGGTCCAGTATTTGCGGTCAACTGTACATCGTCATAATTGGTAAAAAATGCCGCGATATTTAAACGTATACGACGGTCAAAAAATTCGGTTTTCAAACCAATTTCAAATACCTCCGCTGTTTCTGGAGCAAAGCTTGGAATCAATCTATTTATGTTGGTTTCTGTAGTTGTAACACCAGGAATAACGGGTGGAAAACCTCGCAAGGTAAACCCGCCGCTTTTGAAACCCTGTGAATAGCTCGCATAAGCCAAGTTTGATTCCCCAAAGTGATAATCCAGCGTCACCGACGGCGTGAATTCGGTGTCGGAACGTGAAACTTCAACTTCGGGGAATAAGGGCAGACCCTCTTGAACCAGGAAACCATTACCTGTTGCGCCCGCTAGAGATGCGAAAAACGGCTCAAAAATATCCGGAACATTGTCAATTCGTTGCTGTGGTAAAAAGTTTTTCTCTTCATCGCTGATGCGTGCGCCTAAAGTTAGCGTTAAGGCGTCGGTTATCTCGAAGCCAATTTGTCCAAAGATTGCAGTGCTTTCATTATCAATTTCACCGCCACTGGTAAATTGCACCGATTCCAGCAACACGGGAAATCTCTGTGAGCCCTTTTCCGTGGCGTAATAAATACCTAACAAATAATTTATCCTATCATTGAAGGCTTGCCCGGATAGCTGAAATTCTTGACTAAATAGCTTTAGTGTAATGTCCTGAGCAATATTATTTTGGTAAGCAGGTACGCCGGCTAACTCCTGAAAAACATCTACTTCTGCGCGACGGTATGCTGTGATAGATTTGACGGAGGCGGCATTAAGCTCCCAATCAAGGGTAAAACTTGCTCCCCAGATATCGGTGTCAGATTGATTTGGACCAGTGTTGGTGCTATTCAGATTGTCTATATCCGCTGCAAATTGTGAGTTCGAGCAGTTTGGATTGCTGAATCGTGCCGGATCGTTCAGGGCAGGGTCACAAGCAGGAAAAGCAATTGTGTTGTGCAAGCCACCAAAAAAAGCATTTTCATCGACCAGGATCGTCACTTGTCCAGGAGATTGTTCTCGTGCCCGCGTAGCATCGATCGCAAGTGACCCTGTCAGGTTTTCGGAAAAATCCCAGTCGGCTACAATACGGCCTGACAATGCGTCTTTATCGCCTTGTGTATCTCCGGTAAGAATTCGGTCAACGTGGCCATCACGGTTAAGGGAGGCAAGTGAAGCACGAACCCGGAAACTATCACTAATTGGTAAATTACCGGATACTTTCAAATCTCTGCGGTCAAATTCACCTGCGGTAACATCAAGAGTAAACTCCTTCTCATCGCTCGGCTTTTTTGACGTCAATAAAATTGCTCCGCCAATGGTATTTTTACCAAACAAAGTTCCTTGAGGTCCGCGCAGCACTTCGATGCCGCCGAGGTCAACCGCGTCCATCAAAGATCCTACCGACTTGCCGATATAGACGCCGTCAAGATAAAGCCCTACGCCCGGTTCGACCGTAATGGCATAATCTGTCTGGCCTATACCTCGTATGGATATCTGTGAAGAAGCTCCTCCACCAGACTCCGACGCAGCGCTATCAAACTGTACATTGGGCACAAAATTTGTAACGTCGGAGACAGACTGGATATTGCGCAGTTCAATCGCTTCACTATTGAAAGCCGACACCGCAACTGGCGTTTCCTGAAGACTTTCTTCTTTTCTCCGGGCTGTTACGACAACCTCTTCCAGAGTAGCTTCTGCTGCGAAAGTTAATGGAACGTAAGTAAATAACGTCGATGTTCCCAATAAAGCGAAAGATATAAGATTAATACGACCATAAACCCCTAACATATTACATTCCTCTATCTTGTGTTTTGAAATTATCTGGGCTTAGGGTCTCACAAGAAAATAAGGTCGCAAAAGCCAAAAACCGCAGGGGAAGGTCAGTTTCTGCAAAAGCGTTCACGCAAAGAGAGTCAAACACAATGTAGCTGTTCAACCAGGTTAGATATTTGCGGGATGATACAACGCTAAAAAATGTTAACTACAATATGACGTTAAATCTGATGCGGATGCATACACTACATCGCCGTCTTATAACGTATTGAGTGGTTACAACAGTGCTCAATGCTAAGGTCTCAGGTAAGGTAATGCTCTTACCCATCACTTTTTCCGTGTATCCGAGGGGTACTCTCCAAATTCTTGGAAATAGGCATGGGCAAACCGCCCAACATGGCATTGCTGGTAACGATGAGACACTTCTGTCACAGATATATCGAATTGCATTGGGTCAAGCAAGTCGAGCCTAGCTTGCCTTAAACGCAGAGTTCTTAGCCAGAGAATTGGGCTAACCCCATGGTACTTCTGGCAGGCATGATAAAGTGTTCGCTCTGACACTCCCGCAGCCTCAGCAATGTCTTGGACATCAATATCTTCAAGTAGATTTTTCTCCATAAAAAGCGCTGCTTTTCGAAGATAGGGCGGCACAGCTGGAGTCCTTTCGCGTGCCACATCTCTGGATAAATCTGTTTCCAGCAAAGAAGAAACTAGTAGCGTTAAAAATGTGTCTTCTATGGCGGCGGCGACGGAACCTCTCGTGGCAATCGAACCCTGCCTGTCAATTTCTTTGCAAATGTATGCGAGAAAATCAAGCAGACCGGAGTCCATATCTTTTACCAAGTAAGGTTTACGCTGAAACTCTATCCACTTTCTGCCTAACTGTTGGGTATATTTTGAGAAAAGAATGTTAAGTCTTTGCTTAGGAATCCCAATACCCAAATGACTATGATCACTTTGCATTTCGAATCTGAAGCGGCTTAACGGTTCGAGAACCACAATCTCGCCCCCATTCAGATCAGCATGCTCATCTTGATTTTTGACTGTCGCACGGCCACTTAGGGGTAGCACAAGAATATAGTGGTTCCGATTCGTATCGTTAACTGTAACCTCTACATCCGCACCATAACTAATAAGATTAAATGTCAGAGAGCAAAGACTCGCTCCCCTGTGAATAAAATTAATAGGATTTGCATTGTTACAGGTTCTTAGGGAGTGTTTACAAAAAACCTCTTCGACACTGGCCCGGGCATAACTCTGGTTTCGTGTGACAAGCAAATTATGATTTGCAAATAAAGTGTCAGGTCCCATACCTTTTAACACAGACGAACCAATCCATTGATGATTGCATTCTGATCGTTTTGGCTCAGACATTACGCACCTCATAAATTCCAGCGACAAAACAACGGGTTATCGGCTGTACTTTTAGACACATTTCAATCGATAAAACAATACAGGGAACCAGATTACCCCAAAGAAGGCGAATAAATTTATTAAACAACCATTATTCATGGCTATTTCTAGGATACACCAAAAATTATCACATAGGTATCAAAGCCCAGTTTAGAGCAATATCACGTTAACGAAAGCAAGTTGTAAAATACCCAGGCAGCGGATACCCACTCGATTAACAGTCACAGTTCAGCTGGGCCTATGTAATAAATGCTTGATCACTCAGCAGCCGATATTTCCTTACCGAGGACTCCCTGTAAAGATGAAGCAAGGTTTCATTAATTTAAATACCTCTTTAAAGTAATGAGCTTGCACAAAGGTGCTTAGTGATTAAACCTAATCTCCATTTTTTCTGCGCACGACAGTTAACCAATCCAGCACCAGACCTGAAATTGCGTTAAACCCTCGCACACGAAAAATAATTTTTAGCAGCTTCGGTCTCGGCCTGACGTGTGGCTCTATGAGGCGTGGAACAAACCATAAAGTGACTAGCGCTCGCAGTAGCGACGAACTGATAAAAACGACGAATACCGCCTCGCTGAGCCAGTGCCAATTCAGTGAACTGATATGCACGTCTGCCTGCGCAGCAATCATCCCCCCGGTGAGTGCTCCAACGAATACAAAGGCCGCACTGAGCGAGGATTGCAGTGCCGCATAGCTCGCAAAATCAGTACGAAATGGACGAATATCATAGAGGTAATTGGCAGTACTTAAACTAAATCCCGCCCAACAAAATCCGGAGATCGCCTGGATCGCCAAGATGTAAATAAAATCACTCGAAAACACCCACAACAACGGTAGAAACGGCAGTAAGCAGCTGGTGACCCTGATAACTAAGCGATTACCGTAGCGATCACTGAATCGCCCCCAATATCCTAAAGTAACAAACTGTGTGGCCACCGAAACCACATTGGTTAGAACATACTCGAAATAGGTAAACTGTAAATTCTGTAGCATATAAACGGCGAAAAATGGTGCAGAGATCGCCACCATGGCATTCATGCTCGCGATAAAAAGGCTGTACTGCCGAAAGGTTCGGTCTTTCATCGCCTCGCGATATTGCCGGACTGTTCGAGTAAATAAGCCTGGCACACGAGGATGATGCGGATCCGGGTCATGCATATGCCATAGTAATTTGGCGGACACCAGCCGCCCTATAGCCGCAGCGCCAAATAACAAACTGAATCCCAACCAAGTCATACCAATATGGGTCGTAACAGATAAAATACCGCCGCCCAACAGAAAGACAGCCAGTGAAGCCAGCATACTCAGCCGCGTACGCGCCGCAAAAAAAGTGCCACGCCGACGCGGTGGCACCAAACTGCCCATCCAGGCGCGCCAGTGTGGTTGAATCAGGTTAAGACCACACTGATAAAGCATGGCGAGCGTAATAAAAACCCAGACACTATCACTGCCTGATAAAGCCGCCAAAGCGGCTAAGCCAACTACCACTAGCGTCTGAGCCGAAGCCACCAACACGATAAAATGGCGACGTCGATAATAACTGGCGATCCATACCGATAATAGCTGACTGAAGGCACCAAACAATTGCGGCAATCCGCTCACCCAACCCATCTGTAGTAGACTGGCACCAAGAAAGAGAGCAAACGCATTGAAAAAGTTATCGCTGGTGGCGCTCATTGCCGAAGAGGCTACCGCTTCCTGTTGGGAGCGGCGCAGGGTTAACCGCAACCAGGCTTTACGCGAACTTCTTCGATGTGGATCAGATGACAAATTGGCTTGTTGAGTGGTCAAGTTCAATCGCTGAATATAAAATTAAAGCGGCATTATCCGCGTAGTTTGGTATTAAATAAAGCAATCCAACCAGCTAGGAGAAAGATAGAAAGAGTAAAACTTTTAGCAAAGAAAATGTTTTTGGTTAATTTGAAGGATCATTAATTTTTGCGGTTAAGACGCTTTGAATTGGCAAAACGCCTCATGACTGGAGATGATGAAATAAACAGGGTCACCTTCGTTCGCTAGCAATACCTGAAAAAAGCCTTCTTGCTTCCAGTCGATGAAAAACCCCTGGTCTTGAGAGTTTGACTTGCCGGTGTTCCCCAGTCTCATCCATTGACCGTTAGCCAGACACTCAAAATTGCACTTCTGATTCTGACAGTTGAGTATCTCGCCCTGTAATAAAGTTTGTTGAGTTTGTTCCGCACTCGCTACCATTGTTAAAAATAAGGTAACTACCAACATTATCCGTCTGCACATAACGTCAATCCTCTAGCAAAACAGCATGTCCGAATCTGAAAATTTACCTCTATATTTTTGGCAGGCGCTCGTCATTTCGGCTTCCCCCAGGCAATGCGAACTAATGACATCCCCGCTAACAAAGCAATCGGTGCGAAAAAAACTGGGCCAATCAGTAACTCCAGACCATGGGGGAATTCCGGACTGGATCGATCCGGTAGGAATGTTGGCCAAAACTCAAAATTCGCCCACAGCAGTACCAGAATAATGGGGATCGCACCACCTAGCATTAACCTTGAATTCAGCACCTGGCTACCCCCCAAACGACGATGAGCCCAGAGAATAATCAACATTAACGTGAAAGGGAAAAAACCCAATAGCGAAGAAATAATAGGGTTATGGCGGCGGGAAACCAATTGCTCGGATAATGCCGTCAAGGTATCAGAAATGGACATGCCCACTCCAAGCGCAACCAGCAAAAACACCAAAATCGGTAAGATGAGAATGATAACAGCCAGCACCAAGCTCGCAGTTCGCTGATTAAACATATGCATTCCTTCTTCTAAAATACGCGCAGATGCCATTATTACGCTCGCTGATTAAAGTAACAAGGGATGACCATTGATCAGTATCTATATCGAACTAATCATGTAATGAAGAAGTAAAGAAAACGGTGTTAATTCTTTGCTAAAACGCGCCTTAACACTAGAAAAAAGCTAAAATGCCCAGCCATTTCATTCGACAGAAAACTGTGAATCAACCATCCACCAATTACGATGTAATTATTCTGGGCGCTGGCGCCTCCGGATTGATCTGCGCCTTTACGGCAGCTCGGCGCGGCCGCCGGGTTTTACTGTTGGAGAAGTCGAATAAGGTGGGTAAAAAGATCCTAATGTCAGGTGGAGGACGTTGTAATTTCACTAACTATTTTGTCGGGCCGGATAACTTTGTTTCCCGCAACCCACATTTTTGCAAGTCCGCTTTATCGCGCTACACACAATGGGATTTTATCGCCCTGGTCGAACAGCACGGTATTACTTACGAGGAACGTAACCACGGCCAGTTATTTTGCAAAGACTCGGCCAAAGATATTTTAAACATGCTGTTGGCCGAATGTGATCTGGCCAGCGTCGAAATCAAAACCCATTGTGATATAACGGGAATAGAAGATTTGGCGCTAAAGGGATATTCAACAAAGCATCAGCATGAAGACCTGCGCAGCCGCTATCAACTTGAACTACAGCAGGGGCATCATCAACTAAGGTTACACTGCCACTCGCTGGTAGTGGCAACCGGCGCCTTATCGATTCCTACTTTAGGCGGCAGCGGAATGGGTTACGACATTGCCGCTCAATTTGGTTTAGCCATCACCCCGCGCCAAGCTGGCTTAGTGCCCTTTATGTTTAGTGATCAGATGAAGGCCATCTGTGAGCGCCTATCTGGTCTAGCCTTGAAAGTTGAAGTCAGTTGTAATGGCAAAACTTTTATAGAAAACCTCTTGTTTACTCATCGTGGCATTAGCGGCCCGGCGATCCTACAGATTTCCAATTACTGGCAGCCGGGCGACACCCTCAGCATTAATTTGCTGCCCGAGATCAATGCCTCTGAATGGCTAATTAACGCCAAACATCAATACGGCAAAAATCTACTAAAAACACTGTTGCATCAAAAATTAGCAAAACCTCTGATCAATGAGTTACAGGCGCTTTGGTGGGAACAATCTGCGCAAATACCGCTGGCTGAATATAACGACCACCACCTTAGACTGATTGGCGAAAAATTTAATGAATGGGCGTTAAAGCCTTCCGCCACCGAAGGCTATCGCACCGCCGAAGTAACCCTGGGCGGGGTCGATACCGATGCCATAAGTTCTAAAACTATGGAGGTCAAAGAGCAACCAGGCCTTTATTTTGTCGGCGAAGTGCTGGATGTAACCGGTCAACTCGGCGGGTTTAATTTTCAATGGGCCTGGTCGTCAGGTTATAGTGCCGGGTTGTTTGTTTAGTTGTGTTGATGGAACTAAAACGAAGACTATTTTTTGGTTCGATTATATCGAAAATAATATATCTTATTGATATTATAGATTTTTTATAAAAGTCTTCGTTTTTGCTATCAAGCTTTAAATCCGTAAGCGATTAATAAACGACACCCTCAACGGATATCGAACTCGGCCGCTTCCGGTTAAGTGTTAAGCCCTCGGCTTATAGTGGACTATGCAGTGATACTTAGCGCAAAGCCTTTTCAATCGCCGCAAACAAAGCGAAAGTTTCAGCTTCTTTCGCAAGATCCACCGCAATAGGCCAGGTGCTGGTTACCGCAATCACAATATTCTCAGCAGGGTTAACGTACACGTACTGGCCAAACACACCAACGGCTGAATAGGCATGATCCTGACCACCCGGAAACGTCCACCACTGATACTGATATCCTAGGGGATAACCTTCATATAAACGACCCGGTTGTACTTGGGGAGCGTCAGGTGTTGTTGCTTCTTTCACCCATCCTGTTGGCAGGATCTGTTTATCTTCATAGCTTCCATCATTCAGCATTAACAAACCAAAGCGTGCGTAGTCCCGCAAGGTTATGCTCAAGCTTCCTGCTCCAAAAGCCATATCATCCTTGTCTACCCACCAAAAAGAATCGCTTTCCATGCCTATCTTTGACCAGATTTTTTCTGACAAATAGTCGGCAGCATGTTTACCTGTTACTGCGTGCACGAGCTCGCTGAGTACCGTGCTCTCTCCACTAGAATAATTAAAGAGACTGCCGGGCGGGCGCCGGGATTTCAGAGAGGTCATGATCTCGCTGAAGCTTTCTGTTCTGTTAACTACACCATTTTCGAAGAGGCGTGCAAAATGATTTCCTTTCGAGTCGTAATTCTCTATAAAGTCAACGCCGGATGACATTTGTAACGCCTGTTTTATGGTTACATTTTCATAACCGGTATTTTTATAATGGGGTATGTAATCCACAAGTTTATCGTTGACGCTGGTAATAAGCCCATCGCCGAGTGCCAAGCCAACCAATGTGCTGACAATGGATTTGCCAACGGAAAAGGAAGTGAATAGCGAGCTTTCATCCGCACCCTGAAAATAGCCCTCATAGACGATGCTACCATTCTTAATAACTAGAAACCCGGTGGTATTGTTTCGCTCAAAATAATCTGCCATTGAATACGAATTCCCTTCAAACTGATAATTGATTTTCAGCTTAGTATCCGTATAAGGCAGCCTGTCGACATACTGTCCCTTGGCTATACGGCGAGAAGGAAATATCTCATGAGCGTGACGATAAGAACCTGGCTTTTCTCGTGGCGGCAGGAACAAAAAAGATGACCGATTAAAATTAACCGGGTATGCAACATCGATCTGCTCAACGGCATTTACCGGTTCAACGATTGATTGCTGTGACTCATTTTTACAGCCAAGCAACGCCGTGGTAACAATAAAAAAAAGGGCATGTAATGGTTTTGTCAGATTCATGGCATATCTCAAGATCAGGAATTAACCCCAGGCGTATTGCTACCCTGGGGAACTTTTCTGTTGGGAGTTTTTAGAAGTTGTAAGTCGCCTCTAACGCCCACCTGCGAGGGGTGCCTGATATAGAGACATAGCTACCCAGTGCATCACCCGAAGCACTGGTTAAATACTCTTCCCCAGCCAGGTTATATCCTGCCAACGAGATGCTCCAACGACCCTCTTCCTGTGACAGGCTCAAGCGCGCATTGACCAAATCGTAGCCGGGATAATCGAATATCCCTGCGTCTAATGCATTAGCGAAGGAATCTCTCGGAAAGATGTCGGAACGGTAGCTGTAGCTAACTTGGACTGCCGCCATCATACTATCGAAGGTAGGCCATTCGTATCTGGCTCGGACAGATACGCTCTCTTCCGCTCCCGGCCGTCTCTTAAGACCTTCAACCGGTATGAATTGTCCATCCTGAGTGATCACGAGATTATTGGAATCAGTTATCTCAATATCCACAAGCGATAACGCTAGATTTAGGCTTAGTCCTTCGATGGCTTCAGGCAGCCAGGTTACATCCAGCTCCAAACCCTTGACTTCAGCATCGCCTATGTTGTCGAGCTGGCCGATAGGGACACCCAGCTGCAACTGGTTGTTAAAGTCTTGCAGGTCCTGATAATCGTAATAGAAAAACGCACCATTAATCCGCAAACGATTTTCAAACCAGTCCGTTTTGAATCCTACCTCATAGGCCCAAACTATTTCTTCATCGTAGGGCGCAAGATTATCGGCGGATATTGGGAAACCACCAAAAAATCCACCTGACTTAAACCCGCGCGTTACCTTACCGTAAATAAGAGCGTTATCGGTAGGGGTCCAATCTAAGCCGATATGGCCCGACCAATGGGAATCCAACTCAAAATCAAAATCGGTGCCTTTATGCAGGTAAAAACCGCCTAAGGATCCTAGGTCAGCATAAAAAAACCCGTCACGCATGCGCTTTTCTTCATCGGTATAGCGCAATGATGCGTTCAATTTAAGCTGCTCGCTCAGCTCTAAATCGATATGACCATAGATCGCCCAGGACTCACCTTCCTGCTCAAACCCACGCGATGTAGTAAACGTAGAACTAGGAAAGCCGGGAGGACATGCAAAAGGTGGGTTAGGATCGCAAGCAAAAGCCGCTTGGAAAAAGATATGATTATCGAGACCAGCCAGGCGAAATTCTTTGTTCTCTTCCTCCGAGTACATCATCGCTGCGATCCACTGCAGAGCACCATCAGTGTTTGATGCCAAACGCAGCTCCTGCGACCAGGATTTGATCTCTGCGGAGCCATTCTCCCTTAAAAATTCCCGCTCCGTCGCATCATAGTCAAAGATAAATTTATTGTCGAAATCCATATAACCGGTTACTGAAGTCAGAGTGGCAAAACCAAGATCCCAGGTTATTCTTGCCGTAAAGGCTGTCCATTCATTATCTAGTTCGTTGATCGGTTCCGATAATACTGTAGAGCCGTCACTGGACTGCAAAGCAGGACTTAGGGCGCCGCTGCCACCAGTAACATTGTCCAACACCTGTGACGCCGTAAGGCAATTTGCGTTATCTCGTCCGCCCGCGACGACCGCCCCACAATAATCACGTGCGAATACGTTGGGAGAATTTGGACTGTGCACACCGATCGCCGACCCAAGTGTTGTTTCAGGATTATTTTCCCCGCCCTCAAGCTTTAACAACACTTCCAGATCACTGGTTGGTTGAAATAACAACTGGCCTTTTGCCGCCCAAAAATTTTTATCGCCGTACTCGTCATCACCGGGTGTTGCCAGCGTATCCTGCCAACCACCACCTAGATCGGTCTTTGCGGAAATTCTAAAGGCCGCAGTATCAGAGATGGGGCCGCCATAGGCTCCCTCAAGCGAGTACCTATCCCATCGGCCGTAGGAGCCCGAAACGTAACCACTGTGCTCTTTAAGGGAAGGTTCTGTGCTGAGTACGCGAACGGCTCCGCCCGTGGTATTACGTCCATATAACCCAGTTTGTGGGCCTTTCAGAACTTCGACGCGCGCCGTATCAAATAAGCCGATACCGCTCATAACATTAGAAACCAGGTAAACCTCGTCATAATAAACGGGCGCAGTGGGCGTGTTATTTGAGTTATAGTCCGTCAAACTCACACCACGAATTACCCAAGTTGGCTGACCTGCGCCTCGCTCATCATAAAGTTCAGCACCAGGAATATGCTCGGTCAGCTCCTGCAAATTACCGGCACCTAGATTTTTCAGATCCTCAGAACCAAATACGGAAATAGCGATGGGAACGTCCTGTATACTTTGGTCACGTTTTTGAGCAGTAACAACTACCTCTTCTATCTGAGCATGTGCAGACGACACGAGCGCTGCAAGCAAAGGTATCGTTGCTATTTCGCGCTTTTTGAATGGTAAAAAATGATTTGCCATTGACGTACCTCCAGCCTATTTGGAATAGTTATATTGTTTATAATTTGTAGAACCAAATAAATATGAATTTTTATTCACATATATTGTTGCGCTATTTTATTGCCCTGTCAACAAACATGAATTAATATTCATATACACAAAAGGGGTAGAATCATCAATGACAGATATCGAGAGCCAAGTTAAACCACGCAAACAACCAACCCAGGCGCGATCTCGTAAACGGGTACAAAAAGTCCTTACAGCTACCCGGCTGCTATTGCGAGATCAGGGTTTAAACTCTGTCACAACATCCAAAATTGCCAAGCAAGCAGGGATTCCCGTGGGCTCTGTCTACCAGTATTACCCTAATAAAAAAGCGATTCTTGTCGCCCTCTATTCAGATTATCTGGCAAAAATTCGTGAGGTCTTTGACCTTTATGAAGGGGAGCCACTTCTCAGCATGGAATGGCAGGAGTTTTTTGAGAACCTGCTCCAATCCCTAATTGCAGCGGAGGAGCAAGGCGATATTATTCCGGAACTCGTTCAATCCACCAAGATATATCCGGAACTTAAAGAAATTGAGAACAAACACACCAAAGTGGTCAACAGAAAGTTTCTGGCCTTTTTTCGCCACTTTGGCTTCACTGGATCAGACGCTAAACTAATACGGCTCAGCTCTTTCTTGTATTTACTTAATGAGGGATCGTGGATATACCGTTCGGAATACAAATCCGCTCAGCACCATAAGGAAGCCGCCAACTGGGAAACGGCGGCGGCGCTTGGATTACTAAATCATTACCGGGAAAACAGTTAAGGCCGATTAATCGGCCCTAACTTCTGATGTTATCCAGGTTTAAATCGCACTCAATGGTTAGTTAGGTAAAGCCGGACTGACACTAATTCTCTGTGCAAAGTAAACAGCTTCAGCGGCATAGGAAAAGGGGCGTAATTAATATAATTAACCCATGGTGCATCGTTAATCCAAGAAGAATCGATGATGACCTTGCAAGATGTTTTGGTGCATGAGCCAGCTTCAGGATAGTCGATACAGATGGTGGCCAGCATTTGACACTCCTTCAAAGGGGACGAATGCATCATTTTTAGCAACTCAAAAAAGTTAGGCTAATTGTTGTAAAAAACAAAGACCTACAAAAGCCTTTGTTTTAATTCCATCAAATCAAGTGTGGTGCGAAAGAAATTTTAAGCTACAATCGTGAAGACCTTGAGTCCGCCTACGCACTTGAATAATGAGTCCACACTTTGTTTTGGGAGAGCGAAGCTCAACGTTATATCTAGAAATGATAATTTTTATCATGTAGAGTGATCGCGATGAAGTTTGGCAATAACAACAGATTTTTAGGTGTCAGCTTAGCGCTATTAATTGCGTTAGTTTCTGCACTGTCCGCCGTTCACTTAAATGCTCACCAAACACCAGATACCGCTTCAATTGAAGATTGTTTGGCGCTGCATACAACGGGCTTGGACTTGGCAATTGTTGAGGTCGAGCGTCCCGATTTTGTCGAACCCCCGTTCAACCAGATCATCCAGATGCCGGTTTACTCTCCGGTTATCCGCAATCATTTCCGTCCCCAGCCAAGGGGCCCTCCAACATACTCCTAACGCAAAAATAACCAATCGATAATTTCTAATTTACGCTTGCTTATGTGAGCGTGAGCCTATGCGTTTTAGGAGAACAAATGAATTACTCACAGTTAGCGCCAATCGGCGTTGCAATATTTTTTGGAGCACCTGCGGTAGCCACAGAAACATCCAGAATAGAACCCCGGTTAGAGGAAATAGTAGTTTCCGCCTCCCCCCATGCAAAGTCAGAGGCGGAAGTAGCTGGATCTCTGAATATCATTGATGGTGAAGAACTGCGGCGAGAAGCCGCGTCAACCTTAGGAGAAACCCTCCAGAATCAAATTGGTGTACATTCCTCTTCCTTTGGTCCAGGTGTTGGTGTCCCAGTCATTCGTGGGCAGAGCGGCAAGCGTGTGGAAGTCCTGCAAAATAGCACCAGCGTGGGTGATGTTTCTGATACCAGCTCGGATCATGCGGTAGCGACTGAAGCTCTTTTAGCCGATAGAATTGAGATACTCCGTGGTCCGGCAACTTTACGTTATGGGCCCGGCGCCATTGGGGGTGTGGTGAATGTCATTGACAATCGTATTCATACCCGTTTGGTGGAAGGTTCTCAAGGTGCGGCTGAAATACGCCATAACAGTAATAACGATGAAACAGTTGCCATTGGTCGTTTTGATTTCTCAATAGGTAACGTCGGAGTGCATCTCGATGGTGTGACGCGCGATAGCAATAACATTGAGATTGATGGTCTTGCCAACGCGACAGTGGATGACCCCGATGAAACGACTAATGGCTTTATTGCTAACTCTGACCGTGAAGCAGATTCGTTTAGCCTGGGTCTATCTTGGGTTGGAGACCGGCTAGTGGCCGGTGCCAGCGTTAATCGGATAGATAACAGCTATGGTGTTCCACCGGGTGCTCACGAGCATAGCCATCATGAAGAAAGCCATGAGGAAGAGCATGAAGAGGAACATGGTGCAGAAGAGGGCAGTGAGGAATTGTTCACACGCATTAACATGGATCAAACCCAATACCAAGGTAAGTTGCTATTTCCAGACTTGGGTGGCTACTTTGATCGGTTAAATATTGATCTGAGTTATACCGATTACCGGCATCGAGAATTGGAGATTGAAGAGGGTGTTGCCCATGTCGGCACAATTTTTGATGCTGATTCCACGGAAATACGGGCGGAACTCGTTCACAATGAAATAAGTGGGTGGTTGGGCGCTTTTGGTGTGCAATACAGCCAGCGCGATTTTAGCGCAGTGGGTGAAGAAGCCTTCGCGCCGCCGTCAGATACAGAGCGCTTTGGTTTCTATGTCCTGGAGGAAACAGCACTTGGGAGCGCGAGCCTGGAACTCGGTGCACGCTTTGATCGCCAGGAGATTGCAACGGCGGGGATAAGCCCCATTGAGCATGATAGTTACAACTTAAGTGTTAGCCTGCTGCTACCTATTGCTGATAATCAGCGTTTCGGATTTTTGCTCTCGCGTAGTGAGCGTGCGCCGGTGGCGGAAGAACTATTCTCCGAAGGAGAGCATGTAGCAACCAATACCTACGAGATTGGAGATGCTAACCTTGACCCGGAGTCTGCCATTAATACCGAGCTAACCTGGATTTACGATGCTGAAATAACCGCTCGTGCGAGTATCTTCTATACCTGGTTCCAGGACTACATCTATGCGATGGATACTGAGTCACGATTCAGTCATGATTTGGAAAGTGAGGGATTTTCTGGCATTCAAGCCTGTTCAAATGACATTGCCGATTTTGAAAATAATTTGGAAGAGTTTGAGGAATCAATAGAGTGTTTCCATTACGGACAGGAAGATTCAACCTTTGCTGGCATTGAAGCGGAGATTAGTATTCCAGTGGCTGACAAGCACAATCTGCGTGTTTGGGGTGACTATGTTCGTGCGAAGTTGGATGAGAACGGCGACGTGCCTAGAATGCCTCCCGCACGCCTAGGTGCAAGTTGGGATATTCGCTCAGCAAATTGGTTTACACAGCTCAGCATAACCCATGCCTTCGCACAAGAAAAACCTGGTGAAGGTCAGGAAGAGACTAGAGGATATACACGCCTTGATGCTCACCTGTCTTATAACTTGGGAGACTTGGCTCTATTTATCAAAGGAAGCAACCTGACCCAAGAAAAAATCAGGAATTCGACCAGTTTATTACGTCAGTTAGCCCCCGAACCTGGAAGATCGATCACGTTTGGAGCGAGTTATCGTTTCTAGTACACACAGGGTCATCCATTAGATAAAAAGTCAATTAACGAACTGAATTTTAACCACAATAACTCTAGAGGCTGTCCTAGATAAAATCACTTATCTGGGACAGCCTCTTCTTTTTTGTCTCTGGACTTTGAGTAATTCGATGACATGCTGGTGATTGCCTTTCTTGTTGGTATTCTTCTCAAAGATGTCGGCATTGTATTGATGGTGGGTAATCTTGATGTGGTGTCAATTGGCACCGAAAAGTACCCATCTGGACAGTTTTACACGCCAAGCAACAATCGAGGCGATAATCCGCTTTCAAAAATAAGAACCTATAAATTGTTTCAATCGCAATTATCGTTTTTAACAGTGGATCAGATCAAAATTCTTTTGAAATCCTGCAAAGAATCAACCAATGACCATCTGTATCCAGTCGTATTATTATGCTTGGCAACCGGGGCTGGATTTAGTGAAGCAAACGGGATTAAAAGACAAAATTTATTAGCGGATAGGGTGGTATTCACTGATACAAAAAACGGTAGTAATAGAGTGGTTCCGGTTCCACCTTCATTGATACGTTACCTAAGAATGAAAGCTTATCCATCACCATTCAACAGGCTTTTCGCATCCTGTAAGAGTGTATTTAGAAAGGCCGTTCAAAGAGCAAAGCTTGACCTTCCTGATGGGCAATTAACACATATTTTACGACATACGTTTGCAAGCCACTTTATTATGAACGGTGGTAGCCTAAAGGTGCTTCAAGAAGTACTAGATCACGAGGATATCAAGACAACAATGATATATGCTCACCTGGCTCCAGACTACTTGGAATCTGTACTTGATTTAGGTGTTTATTCTGAGCTTCGTAGGCAATCGGTAGGCATTCAGGGGGATAAAAAAAGGCCTAGATTGCTCTAAGCCTTTGATAATACTGGTAGCTACGGGTGGACTTGAACCCCCGACCCCAGCATATGAATCAGACCAGCGAATTATAACCTGTTGTTTTATATAAACTTTAATTAGCGCACCCACAGCAAATTAGCACAACAATGCACTACTCTTCATAACCAATTACGCAAATTTCACGCACGTTTCTAATAATGCGCTTACATACTAATACCTATATGACTTTCCTTCGTCGATTTGTAAAACGAGCTTTAATATCATCCCTCTTATTCTAACCAGCATTAACTACGAAGCTATCGCCAACCGGTTGCTTGAGTGTTGCTTTATTGATTGGGGTTGCCTTTAAATCCGTTCTCAATGCGGGGCTCAGTAATGGTGCAAACTGGCCTATGTCTTGATGGTTAGGATTAAGCCATAAATCATACATTTCCTCAGGTAGCCAGAGCGGTGTCGATTTCTGATGTATGTTCTCAAGTGCAGGGTGGCCTGGGAGTGTGATGATGGAGGCAGAATAAACAATTTGACCTGTCACTTTATCAACCCATTCTTTCCACAAACCGCCAAAAGCAATGGCATCACCATTGGCCGGTTCCAGCAGATGAGGGTTTTTACCTCCTTGGCTTTCAACAAAAGCTGTGGCGGGGATGATGCAACGCGATTTACGATACTCCGTTTTGTTGCTCAGCTTGGCATGATTGGTATTTACACTGAAATAATCGGGATGCGGTTTTAAGCCGGTTTCGGTCTGCTGTAAATACAACCACCAGATAGCATCACTAATCAAGCGCTCACCATCACGCTCGATCACTATGCTGATCATGCTGCCTGGGCGGATGTCCTGGCTGTACCTGAGCTGGGTTTCATCCACACCAAGTTGCTTCGACAATTGCGCCGAACCATCCTTCTTGATTAATGCAAAATTAGTACACATAATACTGGTTATTTATACAGGTAATTGATTATGGGTATACAACTTGTCGCAACACACCAAACCAAGTCTACTCTCTACACGCCACTCTATGCCACCAAGGTGCAAGCCGGTTTTCCCAGTCCCGCCGATGACTATATGGATCGCTCTCTTGATCTGAATGAACATTTAATCAAACACCCGGCGTCGACGTTTTATTGTGAAGTATCGGGGGAATCCATGACAGAGGTTGGTATTTTTAACGGTGACTTACTGATCGTAGACCGTTCTTTGAAGCCTCAGCATGGCGATGTCGTCCTTGCCGTCCTGAATGGCGAACTGACCTGTAAAATACTGGACATGCACCACCAGCGTTTACTCGCGGCAAACAGTAAATATGCCCCTATTCCCATCCACGAAGGCACGGATTTTCTGATAGAGGGTGTTGTCACCAATTCGATCAGGAGACACCGTTGTTTGCCTTAGTCGATTGCAATAGCTTCTATGCCAGCTGTGAGCAGGTCTTCCGTCCGGACCTTCGAGGTTTGCCCGTTGTGGTGTTATCCAACAATGACGGCTTTGTGGTGGCGCGCTCTAAAGAGGCGAAAGCCTTAGGTATTCCCGATTTAGAACCTTTCTTCAAGGTCGAACGACTATTACGAAAACACAAGGTCGCCATTTTTTCCAGCAACTACCCGTTATATGGCGATCTTTCTCATCGGGTGATGACAACGCTTAAGGCGTATAGTCCACACATCGAAGTTTACAGCATTGATGAAATGTTTCTGCAGTTACAGGGCTTTCCTAAACCTTTGGCGCGTTACGCCAGTGATATTAAAGCCACCCTCTGGGAAAATATTCGAATGCCGGTGAGCGTTGGTATTGCCCCCAGCAAAACCTTAGCGAAACTGGCTAACCGTACCGCCAAGAAAATACCCCAGTGTGCTGGGGTGTGCGTCTTGGATGAACCGGCTAAATGGGAATGGGTGCTCAAGCGTGTTCCTGTGACGGCGGTGTGGGGCGTTGCTAAACGTACCGCTAAACGTCTTACACCTCTGAATATCCAGAGTGCCTGGGATTTGGCTTCGGCGAATCCCAAGATTATCAGGCGCCATAGTAGCGTCTGCTTAGAACGCACCATCGAAGAGCTGAACGGCCGTAGCTGTCTGGCGCTGGAAGAACTGCCGCCGGCCAAGAAACAAATCTACTGCACCCGTTCCTTCGGCAAAAAAGCCACCGAGATACAACCGGTTTTAGAAGCGTTGACCTTATACGCTAGCCGCGCCACCGAAAAACTCAGAAAACAGAACCACCTTGCCCTCTCGGTACATGTCTTTATTCACACCTCACCCTTTGAACCAAACTTTCACAGTGTCAGTGCCGTTTCTCAATTGCCATACCCAACCAATGATTCACGGTTAATTACCGCTGTAGTGAGAGAAACGGCAAAGCGGCTTTATAGCCCAGGCCATGCCTTCCTGAAAGCCGGTGTTGGACTCATTGAAATCGTGGATAGAAAATACCATCAATTTGATCTTCTGCATCCAGGACAAAACACCCGCTCAGATCAGTTAATGAAAGTGCTTGATCAGATCAATAATACCTTTGGCCGGAGTAGTGTTTTCCTGGCCTCCCAGGGAGTGAGTAAACCCTGGTATATGCGTCAACAATTCACTTCACCGCAGTACACAACACGGTGGTCAGAGATTCCGAAGGTTATGGTTTAATCCTAGAGTGGACTACCGAACAAGAAGTTTTAAAGGGAATGAGCGAATTGAGATGAACTGTTGCAGCTAGTTAAATACCCCAGTAATCAAAGTATATGGCCAACTTCGTTGGTGTTACGGATGGCAAAAAAACGCCCATTCAGAAAAAGGGTAATTTGGGTGCGTATATCGGCCCAAGTTGAACACCCATTCTCGCTCTGTGACAGGGTTCATCTTCACCGGAATACGCACTTATTGCTTGAAACTACGCTATTCTATATCTCATTTGAAAACCCACCGAAGCGGGTTTGTTCTATGGGATCATTATTAGAAAGAGTACGTCCAGACTAGAGAAAACATATCAACATCGAAGCTGTCGTATTCAATTCCCAAGTCATCCGTTATCTCATCAATAAAAAACCTTTGGGCTTTTATGCCAAGTCTTGAGCTGTCGCCGATTTTATAATCTAGCCCAATAAGGAAGTTAAAAACTGTTTCTTGATCTGCATTTTCAATATCGGCGATACCGCCGCCAGCACCGAAGTAGGGAACCCATGATCCAGATGTTGGGAATAAATAATGCAGTTCAACAGTATAAATATTAATGCTGTTATCAAAATCTAAACCTGCAGCTTTTAGTTCACCTGAACTAGCAGAGCCGTTAACCGCAGGAAGTTCTGTCCCGCCTGTCGAAACTAGATCCGCAGAATCAAAATCTGCATCAAGTCCCTGCCAGGATAACGCTAAACGCAATACGTTGTGCTGCTCAAAACCGGACATGCCAACAGCAATACCGTAAGAAAAAGTATCGTCATATTCTAGGGACGCATTAACCGTGCCCGTCTCTACTAGGGTGAAGGGTTTTATTTTAATATCATCAATCGTTGTAAAACCACCCGACAACTGAACATCCCAATCTAGCGCGCTTGCATTAAAAGAAGCTAAGCAAAATATCACAAATAAATACTTCATTGTTTCTCCTTGTCATATTATGACGGTTATTAAGAAAGCTAACTAAAATACGAACACGGCATAATTGTCGTTATCCGTTTGTTCAAACTCGCATTTATTACAGGACTATATTATAGCTGAATATCGAATAGCTATAGGTTAAATTAAAGTTAGAGTTTAGGTTTCGGAGGTAGAATTACCCAAAAAAGTTAAAAAATAGTTAACAGTTTGTGGTGTTTCGCGCAGTGGCGCCCTTCAGAAATAAATTCACCCTTTCTTCTGGAGGCTGCAATGAACGCAAAAGGATATAGTCGTATCCCAAGCGAATTGGGTCATTGGACAACATTTTTAGGTAAAGCGCTACCCCCCCAAGATCTATTGGAACTTTTATTGATTTATTGATCGGGGCGATGCTGAGTCCCTCTGACTTCGTTACCGATGCCTATTTGATGATCAACATGCGCAAATCACTGAACTAGTTATTACAAGTGGTTGCAGAAAAGAAGTGGTTGTGGTTGGCCTTGGCGAGACAAATTGTCCGTTGTGCTGGCAACGGTTAAGCAGGTGTTATATAAGGCATTGCATATTATTTACCTTTGCACAAGAAAGGGAGATGAGGGTGGTGAAACATATTCGATTCAATTTATTAACATTTATAACTGTATTTGTAGCTGCCTGTTCGGGTGTTCAATACAAGGCCCCTGCAATAGACAGCCTCGCAGAACAGAAAGCATTGACTGAAATCGAGGCATACCCTATGCCTGTTCCCAAAAAAATTATGAGCTCAGTCGAGGCAGAACGAATGCTTCATCGGGTCTATGAAAAACTGGTTTCAAAAGCACGGGAAGTTTGCTGGCACGTTAAGGAGCAAAAGACATGCTGGTGGGATGTAGAATATAGTGCAGAACGTGACTTTAATGCATACGCAACAGATAACAACCGTGTTGTTGTCTACCATGATGTCATGACTCAGGTTAGCACTGAAGACGAACTCGCTTTCGTTATCGCTCACGAAATTGGCCACCATATTGCCGATCATATAGATGAAACTGAAACGCGCACAGGTGTTGGAGGAGTTTTAGGCGCGATCGTAATGGGGGCAATAGCTGTCAACGCAGGGCCTTGCTACACATATAGCTGCCAAAAAAATGCTACAGATGCAGTAGAGAGTGCAGCTAAACTTGGTTCTGCAATCGGTTCTATTACTTATAGCGTACAGCAGGAGAAGGAAGCTGACTTATTAGCTGCATTCATAGTGGACCGTTCTGGTTATGATTTGGTCAGTACGCGTAATGTCTTGATAAAATTGGGCGCAATGGCGGGGAAGAAGAAAACGGGGTTCTTTGCTACTCATCCAGCAGGACCAGAGCGACTTGCGACCTTTGAAAATGTTATTGATCTTGTCTATTTGGACGATGACGGAATGCCTGATAATCAACACCAAAAAAGGTAGTGTTGTTCTCCACTTCGTGGCTGGGATGGACTAGTTGTTGCTCTGGTCGGAATCTGTTAGCTTTAAGCTATTCATTAATTGGACCGAGAAGCTATTCTCTGCACAACTTCTCATTGCTCTCGCCAGTTATTCGCATGGGACTCTTCGCTCTTATTAGGGGACAAAAAGGTGATTAGGCGCAAATTGTAATAAGAGCATAATAATTTATGGGGGTAGTTGTCTTATCTGTAGTAGCACCATGGTAGCACCAATAAAAAAGGCTTAGCGATAAAATACGCTAAGCCCTTGATTTTACTGGTAGCTACGGGTGGACTTGAACCACCGACCCCAGCATTATGAATGCTGTGCTCTAACCAGCTGAGCTACGTAGCCATTTTCATGAACATGAAAGGATGCGCATTCTGGCGATTTCAGGCGATTTTGTCAAGATTGTGGATGTTCATTTATACATTAAATCTAAAGTGAACGACGTCACCGTCGTGGACAATATATTCTTTCCCTTCCAAACGCCATTTGCCTGCTTCCTTAGCACCGTGTTCACCATTGTGGGCAATAAAGTCGTCGTAGGAAATAACTTCGGCGCGGATGAAGCCTTTTTCGAAATCGGTGTGGATTGCGGCGGCGGCTCGTGGTGCTTTATCACCGATTTTAATCGTCCAGGCGCGAACCTCTTTGACACCTGCGGTGAAGTAGGTTTGTAGGCCAAGTAATTGATAGCCGGCGCGAATGACCCGGTTTAGGCCGGGCTCTTCCATGCCGATGTCGGCGAGGAATTCGGTTTTTTCGTCGTCTTCCAATTCAACGATTTCGGACTCCAGCTTGCTGCAAACGGCTACCACGGGAGCGCCTTCTTTTTGAGCGATTTCCTGCACCACTTTGAGGTGGGGATTATCTTCAAAGCCATGCTCGTCGACATTGGCTATGTACATGGTGGGTTTGGTAGTGAGCAGATGAAACTTCCTCACCATTTTAAACTCGTCATCTGTCAGTTTCATCGAGCGTACTGGTTGCGCTTCGTTTAAGTGTGGCAGTAGCTTCTCAAGTAGTTCTTTTTCTTTGACCGCCTCTTTGTCGCCGCTTTTAGCGGTCCGGGTGATGCGCTGTAATTGCTTCTCGACGCTTTCTAAATCAGCAAGCGCTAGCTCAGTATTAATAACTTCGATATCCGCTGCCGGATCAATTTTATTAGCGACATGGATGATATTCTCGTCGTCAAAACAGCGTACGACATGGGCGATGGCGTCGGTTTCGCGGATATTCGCCAGAAATTGGTTGCCGAGGCCTTCGCCTTTGGATGCTCCAGCAACGAGGCCTGCGATGTCAACAAATTCCATCGTGGTGGGAACCACTCTTTCCGGTGAGACAATAGTGGCCAATTTGTCCAGCCTCGGGTCCGGCATGGGCACAATGCCAGAGTTTGGTTCGATGGTGCAGAAGGGGAAGTTTTCTGCGCCGATCTGTGCTTTGGTCAGTGCGTTGAAGAGTGTTGATTTGCCAACGTTGGGTAGGCCGACAATGCCACAGTTAAATCCCATGTTTTATGTCTCTTTGGTCAAGGAAGCAGAGGTTGTGCTTCGAGATAGTAGTTGTGAATTTTAGCCCGCTTTAAAGCCATTAATTAGTGTTTGCGCTTTGTGCCAATTGCTGTTCAGTAGCTCGGGTAGTGCACGAATGGTTTTTTCTATGACGTTTTCAAGTAATTCTTGCTCTAAGATAGGGGCTTTTTTGAGGACATAGTTGACGACTTCTTGGCTATTTCCCGGGTGGCCAATTCCTAACCGCAATCTTGCAAAATGATTACTGCCTAAGTGGCTGATAATATCGCGTAAACCATTATGTCCGCCATGGCCGCCACTGAATTTTAATTTGACGGATCCGGGCGGAATATCCAGCTCATCATGCGCAATTAAAATTGCTTCTGGTGGGATCTTATAAAAATGAGTGAGTGCGGCAACTGCTTGCCCACTGCGATTCATAAAGGTAGTGGGAATCAGACAATGAAGCGGTCTGTTCGCAAAGGTAATTTTGCTATATAGGCCGTGAAACTTTGTTTCGAGCTTGAATTGTTCGCCTGATTGTTTTACCAGTTCCGCAACGAAATCAGCCCCTGCATTGTGTCGAGTATGCTCATATTGCGCACCAGGATTTCCGAGGCCGACAATCAGCGTTATTTGCTCGTTCACAATACAGGGACTCAAAGGGCTTAGGAGCAGCGCAGCACCATTTGCCGCAGAGACGAAGAATTAATCTTCGTCTGACTCTTCAGCTTTATCTTCGTCTTTGTCTCCAACGGTAGGCACTTCAGCGGAAGTAGTCTCTTCCTCTTCTTCGACCACCTTCTTCGGAGTATGAACCGCGACAACCGGCAAGTCATGATCTTCACCCTGAGTAAGAGCGATGATTTCTACGCCTTTCGGAAGTGCTAGATCAGATAAATGGACGATCTGATCTATTTCAACTTTCAACATGTCAACTTCAATATACTCGGGTAGATCACCAGGCAAACAACTGACTTCCACTTCCGACATGGTGTGTGAAATGGCACCACCCTGTTTTTTCACGCCGACGCAGGTATCTTCATTAATGAAGTGCAGTGGCACGTGAATATGGATGGCGACGTCTTTACTTACGCGTTGAAAGTCCACATGTAAAATTTTTGGTTTTGCGGGATGGCGCTGCATATCTTTAACGATTACTTGTTCTTTTGCGCCATCTAAGTTTAAGCTCAGAATATGCGAGAAAAAGGCTTCATTCTCGGTCGCTTTCAGTAGGTCTTTATGCATCACGGTAATATTTTGTGGGTTTTTCTTTTTCCCACCATAGATAATTCCCGGCACTTTATCTTCCAGGCGGCGTAGGCGGCGGCTCGAACCTTTCCCTACAACCTCCCGTTTTTCTGCAATAATTTCAAATTCTTCAGACATTTCAACATCCTCTTAAATAAAAGAGACCTCCGAAAAAGGCCTCAACAAATAACCCCGCGGAATTTTCGACCAATACCGAGGGGTTAGGTTACGTCCCTGCTGCGCTTAGCGAAACAGGGCGCTAATGGATTCGGCGTTACATACCCGTCGAATCGATTCTGCTAACAAAGGCGCAATCGTTAGCTGATGTATGCGAGTACATTTTTTAGCTGCGGCACTCAACGGGATAGTGTCAGTCACCACCAGTTGATCCAATTGCGAATTTGTAATGTTGTCTATAGCGGCGCCGGATAATACTGCGTGGGTAGAGTAGGCGACTACTTTGGATGCACCATGCGCTTTCAGCGCTTCCGCTGCTTTACAGAGTGTCCCGGCGGTGTCGACCATGTCGTCCACCAGAATACAGGTTTTGTTGTTCACGTCGCCAATAATGTGCATGATTTGTGCTTCATTGGCTTTGGGGCGACGTTTATCGATAATGGCTAATTCCGAATCGTTAAGCTGTTTGGCTAGGGCTCTTGCTCGCACCACGCCGCCAACATCGGGAGAAACTACAATGAAATTCTTATAGTGCTGACGCTCGATATGATCGATCAGCACCGGAGAACCATAAATATTGTCCACCGGACAGCTAAAAAAACCTTGAATTTGATCGGCATGCAGGTCAACGGTCAGGACGCGATCCACCCCGACATTGCACATCATATCGGCGACGACCTTGGCGGTAATGGGAACTCGAACTGAGCGTACGCGACGATCCTGCCGAGCATAGCCAAAATAAGGAACGACTGCGGTGATGCGCAAGGCCGAAGCGCGGCGGATAGCATCCACCATCACCAGCAGCTCCATCAGGTTGTCGTTAGTGGGTGCACAGGTGGGTTGAATGATGAATACATCCTTACCACGCACATTGTCCAGAATTTCGGCAGACGTTTCACCGTCGCTGAATTTGCCTAATTCGGCATTGCCTAACGGGATAGCTAAATGCTTAACAACTTTCTTTGCCAGATCCGGATTTGCATTGCCGGTGAATACGGTTAGATTTGCAGCCACGCTGATTTACCTGATTGTTCGCGTCTTTTGATAATGCTCAGGCGATTATCATAGGAGATGGCTGGGGTGGCAGGATTCGAACCTGCGGATGCCGATACCAAAAACCGGTGCCTTACCACTTGGCGACACCCCAGCAAATTTTCTGCGCTAAAGCACAGTACGTATTTTCGCTTTCTGGTGCAGCGGCGACAAGTTTGAACCTTGGGCGATGAAGCCGGTTAAGGGTGTGGGTAACTGCTCAAATACTTGCTCGGCCTGTTGCCTTGTTTCAAAGCTGGCAAATAGGCTTGAACCTGTCCCCGTCAATCTTGCTTTTGCGAATTGATTTAACCAGTTTAAAGCCATTTTGACTTCTGGATAAAGCGCTGAAACCACTGATTCGCAATCGTTTTTTCCACCATGCCCCAGAGCGGTCGCTATTGTGATGGCTGGGGTGTTTCGTGTCAATTCTTTATGCGAAAAAATTTCCGTGGTAGACACTTGGCATGCAGGGGTGATAACGAGATACCAGGGTTCTGCTAATTGCACTTTTGTCAGTTGTTCACCCACCCCCTCAGCCCAGCTCGCACAGCCATGAATAAAGACCGGTACATCTGCTCCAAGTGTCAATCCCATTTCAGCCAATTGCTGCAAAGAAAGGCCGGTTCGCCAGAGCTGATTCAACCCGATTAGTGTCGTGGCGGCATCGGAACTACCACCGCCAAGTCCACCGCCGATGGGGATATTTTTAATCAGGCTAACGTTTGCCCCTTGTTTCGTAGCGGTGTGTGCCTGTAATAGTTTTGCCGCTCGATAAATTAGATTCTGTTCAACGCTAACATTATCTAACTCTGTGTTAAGCCTTATCTCGGGCGATTTTGTCAGGGTAAAGCTCAGTTGATCGCAATAATTAATGAATTGAAAAATGGTCTGCAAAAGATGATAACCGTCCGTACGACGACCAGTGATATGTAGCATTAGGTTTAATTTTGCCGGAGCGGGTAATGAAAGTGTTGATGTACTCATGCCGTATTAGCTGTTATCTGAAGAGTAGTGCCAGTCTTTGATGACTAAAGTGAGTTTAACTTGGCCGCGTACTAGTTGAATTTTTTTAGGCAGCCATAGGGACTCTAATTGCCGATAGCTGGGATATTCCAGCTGCCATTGCGCCTGGGTTAATCGGCTTAACCTACCTTGGGCGTCTAATTGAAAAGAGGCGTCTTGGTCTGGTGATGGAATACCTTTAATCCAATGTAAGAGCGTATTGATAGGGATGTCCCAGCCTGTTTGCTCAAGTAATACGGCTTCTGGGTTTGTGGTCTGTAGATCTTCCTGGCCGGCGATTTTAAGCAATACTGACTCAAAAGTACCTGAAAGTTCAGCGGCTCCCTGACCGAAAGGGCCGGAGAGATTGATCCTAAACTGCTGTTGTTGCTGCTGCCAGTTAATATGCGCGCTGCTGGATTCATGGTCGGTACGAATCCCGATTTTGCCAACTAGGCGCCATTGTGTGAAAGCTTCCATTTGCGCTTGGTGGCTTTGCCATTGCAGATTTGATTGAGCATTTTTTGTAGTAGGTACTTGTAATGGTTTATGTGACGTTAAGGTACAGCCGCCGAGCAGGAGTAGAGTAATAATGAGAGTAACGAGTAGTGCGGATAAACCGGGACGAGGCATTTTATTTTAATTGCTCGGGGTTCAAGCGTTCTAATACCCGTTTAATAATAAGGCTGTCCGGTTTGCTTTCCAGAGCTTTATCCCAAATTTGCTGGGCGCGCTCGTACTGACCAGTTGCCCAAAGTACTTCTCCTAGATGCGCAGCAACTTCATGATCGGGAAATTCCGCCAGCGCTTTTTCGAGTAGTTTGATGGCCTCCTGATAATTGCCCAGGCGAAATAAGGCCCATCCCAGGCTGTCTGTTATTGCCGGGTCGTTCGGTTTTAGTTGGGCGGCACGAGAGATCAATTCAAGTGCTTCGTGATAGCGGTCAGTGCGGTCGGCTAGTGCATAGCCCAGCGCATTCAAAACATTAGCGTTATCGGGTTCTTTTCCTAGGATGATTCTAAGGTCGTGCTCCATTGCTGCCAGGTCATTGGTTTTTTCAGCAGCCATTGCCCGCGCATAGAGCAAATTGATGTCTGCGGGGAATTGGTTGAGCGCCTCAGTCAACAACTGGATGCCATCTTGCGCGTAACCGTACTTAGCTAGTAAATCTGCCTCAAGCATATAAAAATTCTCAGAATTGTCTGGGTTTTTAATACGCGATTGCCGAAAGATTTGTTGCATCTCAGATTTTTGCTGGCGCATTAACAGTAGTTTTCCCATCTGTGCATGAGCACTAATGGCCTTGTCGCCGCTAATGACCTGTTGGTAATGAGTTATTGCTTCCTCTGGTTGTTGTTGCTCAGCAAGCTGGGCTAAGTAATAGTGCGCATCCTGAGCAAATCTGTCATCTCGCAGCAGCAGAGTTAGGTTCAGCTTGGCCTCATCGGGTTGATTATTTTCCATCGCCAGTAGCGCGAGCGTTAGTCTAAGTTGGCTGTCCCAAGGGTTTTGTTCAACCAATATTGAGAATTGTTTGTAGGCTGCCGGCAAGGCTTTGGTATCGATCAGCAGCTGTGCGTAAAGCAGGCGAACCTGTTTGTCGGCAGGATCTTCCTGCAACGACTGAGTTAACAGTTTTAACGCCTCTTTGGTTTTGCCCAATTGGTGGAGCAAACGGATTCTAAGTAGTTGGTTCCGGGTATCTGGCTTGAGTTCGTAGAGAGCATTGGCTGTTTTTAGCGCATCGTCGCCTCTGCCGTTGATTTGCAGGAGGATCGTTTTACCAAAAAGTAACTTGGTGTTATTCGGATAGCTACCCAGCAAGCGATCAAAATGTGTGAGAATTTTATTTCTCTCACTCTGGTTGAGGTCTTTAGTGCTGGCGGCTAAATATTCGAAATTTGCTTCGCCTGTCTCTATCTGAATGGCTTCTAACAAAGTCATTGCCTGCTCAAATTGCCCTGCTTTAATGAGTTGTATGGCCAATAATTGTTGAGCGTTGGTGTCTTCGGGTGCGGCTTCAGCCCAGAGCATAGCGGCGGCAAGCGCTGCTTTATCGGCTTTAAGGTAAATAGCAATGCGGGTTGCGCGTTCAGCGATACCCGGGTCGCGGGTTTTTCTTGCTTGATGCAGGTAATTGCTGAGCAGCATGTCATAGCGTTTGCGCTGTCCTGCCAGTTCAGCAACCAATAACGCATAGAGTGTGTCTGGTTCGAACGAACCCTCTGCAGGCTTAGCTTTTTTTTCTGGTGAGGGAGTTTCCACTTGTGCGGTCGGTACTTTTTGAGTGACAGCACCTTCACCTACGGAGGCAGGTATTGTGCTTTGGGTAGCGCAGCCATTTAGCAATAAAAGGATCGCGCAGGTACTGATTAATAAGTTCGTAAAAGCCATGGGGATTATTCTATACAACCTTTGAGTAATTGGGCAGCGCTATGCAAGTTGAATATTAGACCATTTTTTTCGATCAGAGATTCCATAAACTGAGCGCGGGCCAGTAAGTAATGATGATTAACGCCACCAGCAGTACCAGCATAAAGGGCAGTGATGCTTGGTAGAGCTCGGTGATTGGCTTCTTAAAGCGGTAGCTGGCGATAAAAAGGTTCATGCCAACCGGCGGAGTAAAATAACCGATTTGCATGTTAGCAAGAAAAATGATGCCTAAGTGAACAGGGTGAATGCCGTATTGCATCGCTACTGGCACGATAAGTGGCACCATAATGACCAGCGCCGAAAAAATATCCAAAATGGCGCCGAGCAACAGAAGAATAATATTAAGCAAAATTAAAAAGCTATATTTATCGCCCACGACTGACTGAATAAGCGCGAATATTTGCATTGGGACTTCAGCATCGATAAGGAAGTTAGTAAAGGCCAGTGAAACGCCTAAAATCAATAAAATGCCGCCGACCATCACCATCGATTCACTCATGATTTTAGGAAGTTTGCGTATGGGGATTTCACGATAAATCAAGACCTCGATGACGAGGAGGTAGGTGGCGGTAACGGCCGCCGCTTCGGATACGGCGAAGAAACCGGTGTAGATGCCACCGAGCACCACAAAGGGTAACGGTACCTCCCAAATGACTTCGCGCAGCGCTGCAATCGCTTCATCTTTGGAAAAAGCCTGTAAGGGAATGGGGTGTTTGCGGTTGTGCCAGAGCGTCCAGGTTGACAACAGCACAATCATCAGCAGCGCTGGAGCGATACCGGCGATAAAGAGATCCTTAATTTCCACAGTTTGTTCAAGGTTCATCTGCTGGACGATAATGCCATAGAGAATCAAGGGCAGTGATGGTGCCAGCAGCAGCCCCAAGCTGCCGGAGGTGGTGACCAAGCCAAGGCTGAATTTTTCTTGATATCCGGCTTCGGTTAAGGCCGGCAGCAACAGCGCACCGATGGCGACGATAGTGATGCCTGAAGCACCGGTAAAAGCGGTAAAAAAGGCGCAAGTGCAGTAGGCCACCACTGCCAAGCCGCCAGGGAGCCAGCCGATTAATGCCTGAGTTGCACGAACCAGCCGGTGTGATGTATTACTTTCTGCTAATAAATAGCCGGCAAAGGTAAAGAGCGGCAAAGCCAGTAATAAAGGAGTGTCAACGATACGGTAAAGTTCGATAATGACAACGATTAAATCGATATCGGCAAAATAAAAGCCAAGCATTGCCGCTGCGACAATGATAGCGAATAGGGGTGTCCCGAGAAACGCCAATACTAGCAATAGCGCCGAGCAAATCACTAATGTCATGGGCTCGATTCGCTTTTGGTGAAGGGTTGAGTTAATGCAATATAGCTTAACCCTAAATAGCGTAACGCAATGATACTGAAGGCGATGGGTAAAATAACTTCACAGGCCCAGTTTGGTATTCCAGCGAAGGCGATTAAGCCATCTTCATACTCAAGCAGGACAAAACGATAGCTG